>CBIHRX010000372.1:0-6218 GCA_966212555.1 uncultured Massilia sp. | reverse complement strand
ACCCATTCGCTCGTGTCGTCGCTGACCATCACCTCGGTGACGGGCGCGCCCCACAAGGTCGTCTCGCCCGTGCGGAACCAGTACGCGCCGCCCTCGTGCTTGTAGGCGGGGCCGAAATGGGTCTGCAACCACGTATAGAAATACTTGTTGTCGAGATGGTCGTGGCACAGCAGCGCCGCGCCGATCACGGGCCCGAACGTGGAGGGTTGCTTGTCCTGCGTCTGCGCATGCGCCGGCGCCATCAATGGCAGTGCGGCCAGCGCGGCGAGCACGGACGCGAGGCGGCGCAGGCCGGTCACAACTTGCCCAGCCAGGCGCGGTTGGCGGCGATCTTCGCCTTCACCGAGGCCGGCAGCGCGTCGTAACAGCCCGGATGCTGCTTGAGCGCGTGCTCGCGCACTTCCTTTTCCATGCCGTTGACGATGAATACGTAGACGGAGGCACCGTCCGCATTCTTGCGGGTGCCCATGTAGCGAATCACGATGGTCTCCTTGATGAGGCGCCCATTATGACATTCGCCCTCCATTCCGGCCACGGCCGGGCGCCAGGCGTGCGTCGGGATCGCGTACTTGTCATGGCCCGGACAGCGCCGTCGTTGCGCTCCAGCCACATCTGCGGCAGGCGGCGGTTGTCATGCTGCCAAGGGCGGCATCCACGATGTCGTCGAAACGGACAATGCCGCGTATCTATAATCCCGTCATGACTACCGCCCCCCGCTTTCGCTTCCGCCTCCTCGCGTGCGCACTCGCCCGGGCGGCGTGCACGGCGCACGCCGCCACGCCGCGCCTGTGGAAAGCCACGCACGCGGTCGACGGCCACGGCACGACCACGCTGTACGTGCTGGCCGCGACACCCGCCGGCCTGCCGGTCGAATTCGACGCCTATTACACGCGCGCCGTGCTGCCGGCCCTGCGCGCGTCCGCCACGCTGTCGGTGGAGGGCGTGGGCGATGGCGAGGAAGGTCCCGCCACGCCCGGCTGCGACCTGCGCCAGCTCGACGAGCCAGGCATCGCCATGCTCAACGACGCGCGCCAGCGCATCCTCACGCTCGCGCTCCAGGCCGACATGGCCCGGCGCGACGCGCTCGACGTCAAGGCGCTCGCGAAAGCGCCCGACCCGGACACGCAGGCGCAGTCCTGGGCGCGCCTGATCGAGATGAGCGACGAATTCACGCTGCTGCAGTTCGCGCGGGTCCAGGCGGCCTCGCTCGCGCCCGTCGCGCCGGACGGCAAAGGCGGCAACGTGGCGGAAGCGCTCGTGCGGGCGCGCCCGGACATCCCCGTGCACGACATCGATTACCGGACGGGCATGATGCACGCCTACTGCGCCGCCGGGCCGCGCCGCGCCATGCTGTTGCTGGACGTCGTGGACGGCGTGCCGCCTCCTCCGGCCGCCGCGCCGCGCCTGGCGCACGACTTCGACGCCATCCTGCACGGCCGCGCGCCGTCCGACGGCAGCCCGCTGGCCCGGCTGGCGCCGCTGGACGCGGGCCTCGTCTGCGCGCGCAATCGCGACTGGGTCGCGCGCATGAGCAAGGTAGCGGATGGCCGCGCGCATTTCTACGTGATCCCCGTGCGCAACCTGTTCGCGGCGCGGCACGACGATGCGGACTGCGGCGGGCTGCTGGCCGATCTGGAACAGGCCGGGTTCAAGGTCACGCCCGTCAAATAACCCGTCGTTCCCGCGAAAGCGGGGATGACGAGACAGGTATCCATCCACTCCCCATTTTCCGCAGCCTGTCCCCCGTTTTCGCGCATTCGTCGAATGCCGGCTGCACCGGCGTCCGGCGTACCGTATCGTGCAGTCTCCCGGCGCTGCCGCAGACAACAACGATGACACCATGAAAACCGCCCTCAAGCTCACCGTCCTGGCCGCCGCGCTCGCGGCCGGCGCCTTCGTCACGATGCCCGCCTCGTTCGCCCAGCCGCAGGAGACGGGCAATGCCGTCGCCACGGAACGGCGCGCCGTCACGGCCTTCAGCGCGATCGAGCTGGCGGGGCCGTACCACGTCGTCATCGATGCCCAGGCCAAGCCGGCGCTGGAACTGAGCGGCGAGCGCAAGCAACTGGCCGAGATCGAGACTGTCGTGCGCGGCGACACCCTCGTCGTGCGGCCCATGCAACGCAACGGTTTCTTCTTCAACTTCGGCAAGCGCCGCGAGACGGTCACCGTCCGCATCGGCGCGGCGGGCCTGAAACGCGTGACGGTGGCGGGCAGCGGCGACGTCGAGATCGAACGCATTGGCAGCGACAGCTTCACGCTGGCCGGCAACGGCCCGGGCGACGTCCACGCGAGCGGCGCCGTGCGCCGGCTGACCGTGACGTCCAGCGGCAGCGGCGACCTGGAGCTGCAGCACCTGAAAGCCGGCGACGTCGACCTGACCCTGAACGGCCCGGGCGACGTGGAACTGGCCGACGTGAGCGGCACCTTGTCCGTGCAGGCGGGCGGCTCCGGCGACCTGGAAGCGGACGGCCTGCGCGCCGGCAAGGTGACGGCGCGCATGCGCGGACCGGGCAACGTCAAGCTGTCGGGCAGCGCGCGCGAACTGGACCTGGAGATGTCCGGCTCGGGCGACTTCGAAGGCTGCGACCTGCGCATCGACGGCGGCGCGCGCAGCGTGCAGCGCGGGCCGGGCAATGCGTGCCTCACGGGCGCGATCCGCAAGTTCGACGGCGAAGTGGACGGCTCGGGCGAACTGGCCGTGCGCGGCCTGCAGGCCGGGACGGCGCAACTGCGCATGAACGGGCCGGGCAACGCCGCGCTGGCCGGCACGGTGGGCGACCTGACCGTGGAAGTCGCCGGCTCGGGCGACCTCGATGCGGCCGGCCTCAAGACCACCAGGGCGACCGTGCGCGGCCGCGGTCCCGGCGGTGTCGCGCTGGCGAACGTGGGCGATACGCTGGACGCGGCCCTGTCCGGCTCCGGCGGCCTCAAGGCAAGCATGTCCGGCAAGCGCCTGCTGCTGCGCATGAACGGTCCGGGCGATGCCCGCATCGACGGGAGCGTCGCGCAGGTCGACGCGCAGATCGCGGGATCGGGCAGCCTCGATGGCCACGGCCTGACGGCCAACCATGCGGACATCGTCGTGCACGGACCGGGCACCGCATCGGTCAACGTCGTCGACAAGAACGACCGCGCGGACACGAAGACCGTCGCCCGCGGCCAGCTGCTGCTCGTCGACCGCAGCGGTTCGCACACCTCGCGCTGAATGGAGGCGTCCATGCTGTCCACGATGTTGCCCATATTCTCCCGCCTGAAGCGCCGCCTCGTGCCGGCGTCCACGCATGCCGTGCGCGTGTTCCCGGACTGCTTCGCCGCGCTTGATGCGGTCGTGCCCTGGGACGAGGTGAGCCGCGTGCTGGCCTATGCGCACGAGGACGGCATGCGCATCGAAGTGCGGGCCGCGCATCTCATTGAAGCCATCGTGCTGGCCGAGACGCAGCCCGGCTTCGACGCCTTCGTGCGCATGGCCGACCGCCGCCTCACCTTCCCGCTCGCGTGGTGGGAAGCGCTGCCGCGCGCGCGCCGCGTCGTGCTGTTCGAGGCCGCGCTGCGCGAAGTCCATCTCGATCATCCCCATCCTGCTTCCCGCACCGCCCACGGCTGAACGCCCGGTCCTTGTGCTAATGTAGCGGCGCCGCCCCGACACGCCAAGGATCCCGATGACGTCACCCCTCGTTCGCCTCGCTCCCCTCGTCAGCGCCCTGGCGCTCGCCGGCTTCGCGCACGCGCAGACGGCCCCGCAGTATCCCGAGCTCCCTTCCGAAACCCCGGCCGAATTCACGGCACCCAACGCGGGCTTCAACTACGTGAAGCGCACGGTGCTGATCCCGATGCGCGACGGGACGAAGCTGAACACCATCGTCATCGTGCCGAAGGGCGTGCAGGACGCGCCGATCCTGCTGACCCGCACGCCGTACGATGCGTCGAGCCTCGTGAACCACGCTGACAGTTCGGACCTGGAGACGATCCTGACGGGCTACGACAACGCGGCCGACGTCATCGCCGGGGAAGGCTATATCCGCGTCGTGCAGGACGTGCGCGGCAAGTACGGGTCCGAGGGCGACTACGTGATGAACCGCCCGCTGCATGGCCCGCTGAACCCGACGCCCGTCGACCACTCGACGGACACGTACGACACGATCGAATGGCTGACGAAGAACGTCCCGGAGACGAACGGCCGCGTGGGCATCATCGGCATTTCGTACGATGGCTTCCTGCCGCTGATGGCGCTCGTGAATCCGCACCCGGCGCTGAAGGTCGCGGTGCCGATGAACCCGATGGTGGACGGCTGGATGGGCGACGACTGGTTCCACAACGGCGCCTTCCGGCAGATCAATATGTCGTACATGCTCGAACAGGTCGTCACGCGCGCCAACACGGCCAAGTGGCCCGTCACGCACTACGACGACTACGACATGTACCTGCGCGCCGGTTCGGCCGGTACGCTGGGCCGCGAACGGGGCCTGGAACAAAGCGGCTTCTGGAACAAGGTCGTCGCGCATCCATCCTACGACGCGTTCTGGCAGCAGCAGGCGATGGACAGGATCCTCGCGCGCCAGCCCGTCACGGTGCCGACCCTGCTCGTGCACAGTTACTGGGACGCGGAAGACATCTACGGCGCCATCGCGGTGTGGAAGGCCATCAAGCCGCACGACACGGGGAACAACGTGTTCCTGTCGCTGGGCCCGTGGTCGCACGGCGGCGCGATCGGCGACGGCGCCACGCTCGGCACTTTGAAATTCAGCAGCGACACGGCGCTGTACTGGCGCCAGCAAGTGCTGAAACCGTTCCTCGCGCGCTACCTGAAGGGCGACACGAGCGTGCCCTCGATTCCCACGGTGACGGCGTTCGAGACGGGCACTAACCGCTGGCGCAACCTGCCCGCGTGGCCCGGCGGCGCGATCGAACCCGTCGCCCTGCGCCTGGCCGCGAGCCAGAAGGCCGTGCTGGGCGGTGCGGCCGACGCGAAAGGCTACGACGAATACGTGTCCGATCCGGCCAAGCCCGTGCCGTTCCGCCAGCGCCCGATCCCGCCGTACGGCTACGACGAAGCGAAGGGCCAGACGTGGCCGCGCTGGCTCGTCGACGACCAGCGCGAGGCGTCGGGCCGCACGGACGTCGCGACGTTCGTGTCGGACGTGCTCACGGCGCCCGTGAAGATCAGCGGCGAGCCGGTCGCGCACCTCGTGGCGTCGACGAGCGGCACGGACTCGGACTGGGTGGTAAAACTGATCGACGTGTACCCCGACCAGGTGGGCGCGCAGCCGGCCATGGGCGGCTACCAGTTGATGGTGGCGGGCGACATCTTCCGCGGCCGCTATCGCGAAGGGTTCGACAATCCGAAGGCGCTGGCGCCGAACAAGGCGCTGGCGTACCGTTTCGGCCTGCCGACGGCGAACCACGTGTTCCTGCCCGGCCACCGCATCATGGTGCAGGTGCAATCGAGCTGGTTCCCGCTGTACGACCGCAATCCGCAGACGTTCGTGCCGAACATCTTCTTCGCCCAGCCGGGCGACTACCGCAAGGCCACGCAGCGCATCTACCACAGCAGCTACGTCGAACTGCCGCTCGTGAAAGCCGCGCCATGACGGGCGGCCTGCGCACCTGGCACGGCAGCTGCCATTGCGGCGCCGTGCGCTTCGCGGCCGACATCGACCTCGCGCGCGGCACGATCCGGTGCAACTGCTCGCTGTGCACCAAGCAGCGCAACTGGGCCGCGATCGTGCCCGCGGCGTCGTTCCGGCTGCTGGCGGGCGATGCCGCGCTCACGGAATACCGCTGCAACACGCGCACGGAACGCCACCTGTTCTGCGCCGCGTGCGGCATCCGGCCGTTCGGCACGGGCACGTCGCCGCGCTGGGGCGATTACGTCGCGGTCAGCGTGCACTGCCTGGACGACTTGCCGGCCACAGCGCGCGCGGCGCTGCCCGTGACGTACCTGAACGGCCGCGACGACGACTGGAATAACCCGCCGGACGACGTGCGTCAGCTATAATTCCATTTTTTCGAAGAAATCCTTCTGTTTACTTCGCTTTTTCGAGATCTGCCCTTGTCCTATCCTCTTGCCTTGACAACGGCCCTCCCGGCCGCGATTCTTGTTATTGATGAGAGACGACCATGAAACGCATCCTGCTGTTCCTTGCCACCAACCTCGCCATCATGCTCGTGCTTGGCATCACGGCGAGCCTGCTGGGCGTTAACCACTACCTGACGGC
>CBIHRX010000371.1:0-6260 GCA_966212555.1 uncultured Massilia sp. | reverse complement strand
GTCAGCAATTCCCAGATACAAGCCGACGAGATGGGCAAGAAATTCGCAGCGGGTGACGATTCCGTGAGCCTGTCCGATACGATGATCGCGATGCAGAAGGCGAGCATCAACTTCCAGGCCACGGTGCAGGTACGCAACAAGCTGGTGTCGGCTTATCACGACATCATGAACATGCAGGTGTAAGGTTCACTTCACCTCGACGCGTCCCTTCATCACCGGATGCAGCGTGCAGAGATAGTCGAACGACCTCTGTTCACGCACGACATGACGCCACGTCTGCCCGGGCGCCAGATCGCCCGACTTCACACCCGCCGCCGTCACGTTGTGAACGAACATGTCGCGGTTCTCCCACACGATCGTATCCCCCGGCTTCACCTGCACGACCTGCGGCGTGAACGTCATGCCGTCGATGACGACGTGGAGTTCCGCCGCGCCGGCCGCGACCGGCAGCCACAGCAACGCGGCAAGCAGCGGTTTCACTTGAGCTGGGCCTGGATGTGTTTTGCATGCTCCAGGTGCGCCACGAAGGCCGGGCGCACCTTGACGAGCAGGGCTTTCAGCTCGGCATTCGATGCGTTCGGGATCAGCGTCTTGTCGAGGGCGCCGAGCACGGTCTCGTGGTACGTCACCTCGTTGTCGACATAGGCCTTGTCGAACGCCTTGCCGGACAGGCTTGCCAGCCGGGTGCGCGTGGCGGTGCCGTCGTGCGTGAGGCTCTTGCTGGTGTCGTTGTCCTCGGGCGTCACGTGCAGTTTTTGCACCAGCGCGGTCGCCTGCTGGTTGACGCCGGCATGGTCGGCCACCATGCGTTCAGCGAAGGCGCGCACGTCCTTGTTCTGCGTTTTCGTTTCGGCCTGCCGGCCGGCGTCGATGTCGACCGCGTTGGCGGCGACGACGATCGCGGCGATCTGTGCATCGTTCGGGCCGGCCGCGTGGGCCGAGGCACTCAGGGCGAGCAGGGAAGACAGCAGCAGCGGGGCGGATTTGTTCATGATGGACTCCTCGAATGGGTTTGCAAAGGTGGAACAACCCATTCGATGCACGCTTCTGGACGCGCGTTCCCGTCAGGACGGCTCTGCCTCCAGCCGGCGCCGGACTGCCTCCACGATCCGGTCGCAGCGCGCCCCGTCGAACCCGAACGCGTCTTCGATCGCGAAGTCGATCTCGCGGGCGAGCGCCTCGCGCAGCATGGCCCGCGCGCGGAAATACCGGGTGCGCACGGTGGCTGCGGGGATGTCCAGCGTGGCCGCCGTCTCTTCCACGGTCAGCTCTTCCACCGCGCGCAGCACGAACACCGTGCGGAAGGCGGCGGGCAGCTTGTCGATGCCCGTCTCGATCAGGCGCCGCGTCTGGGCGCGCAGCGCGGCCAGTTCCGGCTGCGCCGGCTCGTCCAGGCGGTCGCGGGGGACGGCAGCGTCGTCCGCCCCGAAATCGGCGCCCAGTTCGATGACGTCGGCCAGCCGCCCGGTCTTACGCTGGCGCATCAGGGCGGCATTGACGACGATGCGGGTGAGCCAGGTGCCCAGCGCGGACTCGCCGCGGAACGCGGGCAGGGCGCGATAGGCCTGCAAATAAGCGTCCTGGAGCGCATCCTCCGCTTCCGCATCGTCGCGCAGGACGCTGCGCGCGACGCGGTAGAGGCGGCGGTTGTAGCGCCGCATCAGATCGGTGAACGCATCGCGGTCGCCGGCGCGGATGCGCTGCAGCAGCGCGTCGTCGTCGAGAGAAGAGGGGTTAGGTGCGGCGGCCTGCATGGGATCTCCTGGTCATCTGCCTGACAATTGGATGCAAGAGCGCCGAGGCACGTTCCCAAAACCGGGGTCAGACCCCGGTTTTAGGCAATTTCCCAAGGCCAGGTGACCCCGAATTTTCAGGCCAGGCCGGCCAGGCGGGCGTTGCGCTCGCGTTCCAGTTTGGTGATGTAGCGTTGCACGGCGGCCAGGTTGCCGCGCGAGATGTCGACGAATTGGCAGCCGAGGCGGCGGCTCGTCTTGTTGTTGAGCAGCGTCATGTCCATCGAATTGCGAACTTGCAACGAGCAGGTCACCGGTCCGATTTCCGGCAGGTCGATGCGGCAGTTCGGGAAGGTGTCGCCGATGGTCGTGCCGAGCTGCAGCTTGCTGTCGTGGATGGCGACGCCGCCGCAGCTGATGTCGGCCAGCGGGAACACGGCGGTGCCGCCGCCCAGCTCGGCCGGCAGGGGGATCGTCGCGCGCACGGGATTCGTCACCGGCGTCGGCATGCGGTAGAACTCGCGCCGCTGCAGGCGGATCAGGCTCGCGGGAATCGCCGCGGACAGCGCGGCGCCGCCTTCGAATTGCACCTCGCGCAGGTTGTCCAGGCCGAACACGATGCGGATCTTGTCCAGCGACGTGTCGCACCGGACCGTGCCGGCGGCCACGATGCGCGTGTTCTGCTCGGGGCTGACGGAGCGGTCGATGATGACGGTGCCCGCGTCCGGATCGACTTCCAGCAACGACGTGACGCAGACGTCGGCCTCGCCCTTGATCAGCATGCGGATCAGCTGGTTCTTTTCGGCGATCTGGCGCAGCAGGGCCACGATCTCCCTGGGCGACTCGACTTCGTAGTCGTGCCAGGCTTCTAATTCGGCGTCAGTGATTGCTTGCATCTGTGTCAACCGGAGTGCTTTCTTGGGGTGGGAGGAGGCGTGCCGTGTCCGGTGCGGGCGGTGGTGTCTGCCCGGAAACTTGCGCGGATTCAATATAATAGAGCCAGGCCAATAGTTCGGCAATGGCACGATAGAGGGCCGGCGGGATCTGGCTGTCGAGGTCGACTTTCATCAGCAACGCCACCAGTTCCTTCGATTCGTGCACGAACACGCCGGCCTCCTGCGCGCGGCCGATGATCTGTTCGGCGACGAGCCCCTTGCCCTTGGCGACGACCTTCGGCGCGGCATCGCCGGCGCCGTACGCGAGCGCAACGGCGCTCTGGCGGCGCGTCGGCTTATCGTTGTCCATCATCCTTGGCCATCGTCGTGGATGGTCAGCGTGGAGAGGGGCGTGCCGGCCGCGTCGAGCGCATCGGCCAGGCGCGCGCGGTGAGCGTCCAGCAGGCTGCCGACCGTAGTATCCGGCGCATCGAGGCGGATGTGCATCTGGCCGCCGGACAGCACGACCCGCGCCGCCACCTCGCCCAAAGCGCCGAAGCGCAGGCGCAGGCTGCTCTGCCACGTGCCGCCGTTTGCCTCATCGCCGCCGTCCTGGCCGCCGGAAGCGTCCCGTTCGACGTCCCACTGCATGTCGCGGCCCGGCCATAACTGGCCCTGCCATGCGACGCGCCCCTGCTCGTGCGCATTCAGCTGCAGGTTGATGAACTGGGCCGTGTTCGGATCCGTGGGCGGCGGCATGCCGCGCGCCTGCGGCTCGGCCGCGAGGTCGGCGCGGGGGCGGGCGCCTTCGGCCCATTCGGCCACGTGCGATTCGTAGAACAGGCCGCTTTTACCGAGGCCATCCTTCAGCGCCTGCGCGATGGCGCCGGCATCCAGCGACGGCCCGCCCAGCAGCGGCGTGCGGCCGAGGGCGGCGGTCGATTGCGTCTCCGCTTTCTGCGCGGCGGCAATGACGTCGCCAAGCACTTTGCCGGCCGTGCTGATCGATGCGTTGGCGCCGTCGGCCGCGCCGCCGGGCAATTGCGCGAGGCCGCGTGTGCCGGCCAGCAGGGCGGCCGTGCGCGTGAGCGCGGCGGCATCCTTGCCTTCCAGGTAAGCGAGCGTGGACTCCTGCGGGCTGGCGCCTTCCGGCAGCGGCGGCCCGGCTTCGGCGAACGCGTGGGCGCCCTGGCCCGTCTGGACCTGGAACGTGGGCCGCGGCGCGACCGTCACGAGGGTCAGCGGCACCTGCGTGCCGACCTGGGTGCCCTGGGGCAGCGGCATGCGGGCCGCCATGTCGTTGATGCGGACGACGAAGCTGCCGTCGGGCAGTTTCGTCAACACGTCGGCCGGCATCGACTGGCCGACGAGGTTGGCGAGCGCGCGCGCAAAGGCTTGCTGGCGCGGGTCGCCGACGGGTAAGGCGGGACGGGTTGCCGCGACCTGGGTCAGCGAGACGCTATCGCGCGGCAGCATCGTTCAGCGGTCAGACACCGTAGGCGCGCGCGACGCGGCGTTCGACGGTCTTGTTGGAGATCATGGCCTGCAGCTTCGCCATCCACGGCTGGGTCAGGTCACGGATCTTGCGGTCGGAATCGAGCATCTTGCGGATCGCGTTCACCTTGCGCACGCGTTCCTGGCCGGCCAGCGGCGCGTCGCCGTTGTCCTTCAGCTGGCGCACGCAGGCCGCGCACTGGTGTTCGAGCTGGAGCAGGCGGTCCCAGTCGGCCGCGGTGGCGGCGG
Source organism: uncultured Massilia sp. (assembly GCA_966212555.1). Lineage (GTDB taxonomy): Bacteria > Pseudomonadota > Gammaproteobacteria > Burkholderiales > Burkholderiaceae_D > Telluria. Next base: position 1,909 of record CBIHRX010000371.1, on the reverse strand, counting down.
CCAGCATCTGGTCGGTGATGCCGACCATGGCTTCGTACAGGGAGGCGATTTCGGTGTTCGTCATCATCGTTGCGGTCCTCATCACGCGCTCACCATCGTCGGGGCTTTCGGCATGGCCGTGGGCGCAGCGACCTGCTGCGGCTGCTGGACCTTGTCGCCGATCTCGACCCACGCGCCGCGCAGGTCGGCCAGCAGGCCGTGCACTTCGTCGATGATGGTGACATCGTTCTTCAGGTTCGCGTGCAGCAGGCGGCGGCTCATGTAGTCGTACAGGGCGTCCAGGTTGGCCGCGATCTCGCCGCCGGCGTTCTTGTCGAGCGACGCGCGCAGGCCGTTGTCGATGATCGAGATGGCTTTCGAGATGGCCGAACCCTTGGCGGCGATGTTGCCGGCGGCGATGTTCGTCTTGGCGCTGAGCAGCGCGACGAGGGCGCCGTCGTACAGCATCACGATCAGCTTGTGGGGCGAGGCCGAGGCGATGCCGGTCTCGATGCTCACATTGTGATAAGCGTTGACGCCGCGTTTCATGGTTCCAAACATGATGGTTCTCCAATAAATCCAGTTACTGGTTGGCGGTGATGGCCGCCAGTTGCTGGGTCAGGTAATTCTGTGTGGTTTGCATCGACGAAATCATCGAGTCGAGCGAAGTAAATTGGGCGCGATACATGGCTTCCACCTGTGTCAGGTGCTGGTTGAACCGGTCGCGCTGGTTGGCCACGGCCTTGATGCTGGCGTTCAGACCATCGGTCTTGCTGGCGATCAAGCTGTTCTTGCCGGTGAAACTCGTGGCCAGGTTCGTCAGCGCGTAGGCATAACCTTGCGAGAACGTCACCGTGCCGCGGTCGCCCGTGACGCCGCTGTTGACCGTAAGCTGGATGCCGGCCGCCTTCGAGCCGTCGGCGGCGGTCAGCACCTGGCCGTTGCCCGTCGCGGCGACGCCGCCAATGGTGCCTTCGACGTTGGTGCCGACGGCCGGCGTGGCGGTGCCGAAGAGGTCGCTGACCGGCGTGCCCGTGACACTGGCGATCGAAATGTTCGAGGTCTCGCCGTACTTGCTCGACGAGATCGACAGATTGCCGGACCCGTCGACCGACGTCTCGACGCTGTCGCCGGTCGACGAAAACGTGCTGTTGCCGTTGATGGCGGCGCGCAGCATGGACGACAGCTGGTCGTTCGTATAGGTGCCGGCCGGAATCTTGATGTTCTGGACCTTGGTGTCCGTGGCCGGGTCGGTCTGGTTCAGCGTGACGGTCCAGGTCGTGTTTGAGGCGATCGTTGTCGAGCCGGACAGCGGGCTGCTGCCCGTCAGCGTGCCTTGCGTCGCCATTTTCGTGATGTTGACGGCGTATTCGCCCGGCTGGGTCGCGGTGCCCGATTTGTTGTACGTGATGCCGCCGTCGCTGACCGTGCCGGCCGCCGCGAACAGGCCCGCGATGTCGCTGAAATTCTTCGAGATCGCGTTGTTCAACTTGGTCGAATCGACCTTCAGGCTACCGTCCTGCCCGAACGTGATGCCGACCTGGGGCAGGTTCGTCATGTTGCTGTTCAGGCCCGTGACCGACGTGCCGAGCACGCGGCGCAGCTGGGTCTGGATGGAGCGCACGGCCGAATCGCCCTGCAGTACACCGCCAGTCTTGGTCTCGGGGTCGTACGCGGTCAGCTTCGCGATCGTCGAGTTCAAGTCGTTGTAGGCCTTGACGAAGCCGTTGATCGCGGTCGTCACGGAGGCTGTGTCCTGGCCGACCGTCAGCGTCGTGGTGCCGGTCGCGCTCAAGTCCATACTCACGCCCTGGACGACGTCGTCGACCGTCGTGCTGTCGCTGGTGACGGCGATGCCGTTCATGGTCAGCTTGGTGTCCTGTGCACCGCTCGTCTGCGTCATGCCCTGCGTCCCGTTCGGGTCGTAGCC
>CBIHRX010000370.1:0-6262 GCA_966212555.1 uncultured Massilia sp. | reverse complement strand
AACTCGACGATTCGTATGACCTTGGCGACGACTTGAAGTTCACATAACTATCGCGCACACAGCCTTTTCATTGTGTATCAGGGAGCGGCCACGGGCGCGGCTGCGCGCTTCATGCGGCAAGCCAAGCGCGGTTTGACGACCGGAGCGGGCTGCGGCGCGGCGGCCGCCTGGCGCGCACTTTCCGTCGCGCCGATCCCGCCGATGGCCGGCGACAGCACCCGCGGCGTCAGCAGGAACATGCGCTGATAGTGCTGTCCTTCGTGCTTGCGATAGCGGAACAGGTCGCCGATCACGGGCAGCTTCGACAGGCCCGGTACCGCCGTCTCCGTGTTGTCGTCCTGCGTGACGGAATAACCCGCGATCAGCAGGCTCTCGCCTTCGTTGATCAGGGCCTGCGTGTCGATGGTGCTGTTGCTCACCACCGGCAACTGTCCCACCTGCTGGGTGGTGAGCTTGCCGTCTTCGATGTGCACATCCATGCGGATCTGCTGCGGCCCGCCGGGCGCCGTGACGATCGACGGCAGCACGCGCAGCGACACGCCGGCGGACACGCTGTACAGGTCGGCGGACTGGTAGCCGGCCACCTGCACGTAGAACGTCTTCTTGCTGTCCATGAGCGCTTCCACGTTGTCGAGCGTCTCCACGCGCGGGCTCGCGGTCACGCGCGCCTGGTCCTTTTGCTGCAAGGCGCTGATACGGTTGAGCAGGTACTTGCCCGCATTGCCGATCACCGTCGTCAGCACGGCGCCCTGGGGCGTGGCGGGCAAGCTGCCGGTGGTCGGGAGGATCCCGAATCCGGCCGGATTGAGCGAATCCGGATTGCCCGCCTGCTGCGACTGGCCGTTGCCGGTCTGGAGGTCGAGGTGGCCCGTGTGCAGGCGCCAGTCGATGCCCAGTTCGTTCAGCGCGTTGTCCGTCACTTCGATGATGGTCGCGTCGATCTCCAGCACGCCGGGGCGCATGTCGAGCGACTCGATCAGGCTGGCATAGGCGGGCATGTTCTCGGCGCGGTCGCGTACGAGGATGGCGTTGCCGCGCGGGTCCGCTTCGATCGACGGTCCGGCCGCCGGCGCCGGCGCGCGCTCATCCTCCTGCGCGCGCGCCTGCGCCGGCAACCCGGGCGGCAGTCCGGGTGCCATACCGGCCGGTGCGCCGGGGGGCGCACCGGCCGGCAGCGCGGCGGGCGGCGCGACGGCGCCGAGCCCGGACAGCGCCGGCAGCGGCGGTACCCGGTTGCTGGGCATCCGCCCCACCGCGTCGTCCTGGGTTTCGCGCATGCTCGGCAGCCGGTAGGCGTCGCGCCGCGCCGGTGCCGGCTCCGTGCCGGCGCCCGCGGCGGCCTGCCCGTACAGGCCGCGCAGCAGGCCGGCGACGCCGCGCACGTTGACGCTGCGCCCGTTGATCGTGATGGTCTTGTCGGTGGCCGACGCGTAGCGCAGCGGGAAGCGCCGCACGACGACGGTGTCGCCCTTGACCTGGACATGGTCGATCAGGCGCGCAACGTCGCTGACCAGGTCCACCAGCTGCGGCGGCCCCGACACGACGGCCGTGCGCGACACGTCGTCGTAGCGCACCGGGAAGCGCGGGTCCTCGATCTGCAGCCGGGCCAGCGCCTGGCGCAGGTCGCCGGTGCTCGCATGCTGCAGGCCCAGCGTGGCGGTGCGCGCCTCGTTGGGCCCGTAGATGCGCAGCACCGCCCCGTTGTAGTACCAGAGCACGCCGAACGACGCGACCATCTTGTCGAGGAATTGCTGCGGCGGGCTGTTGAAGCGGCCGGTGACGTTCCCTTCGACCTGCGGCGAGATCCACGTCATCACGTGCTGGCTGGCGCCGAAATCGCGCAGCACGTCCTTGAGGTCCTTGCGGTCGGCGACGTATTCGAAACGGTTGCTCTGCCAGGGGATGCGCTCGGCGTGGGCCGGCGCGGACGCGGTCATGGCCGCGACGGCGGCGGCGACCGCGAGGAACATGGCGAGCCGGGAAGGCCGGCGGCGTACGGGAGTCGATGGGCGCATGGCGGCGGCACCTCAACCGTAGATGGTCTCGGACGGCGACTCGTGGAACTCGCGCCGGTATCCCTTGGCCAGCACGGAGCGGCTCTTCACGCCCCAGCGGCTGGCAGTGTCGACGATCGAGGCGTTGACCCGGGATTCGCTGAGCAATTCGTCGCGGATGCCTTCCAGCCGCAGCTTGCGGATCAAGCCGCCCGGCGTCATGCCGATCGAGCTCTTGAAGGTCATCTGCAGCGCACGTTCCGTCACGCCGATCTGGGCGGCGACTTCGCGCGTGCTCAGGTCGGCGCGCTCGAGGTTCTCGACGATGTGGCGGTACGCGCGCCGGTATTTCGCCGGCAGGCGGGCCGACAGGTCGTCGACGGCCAGCGCGCGGCCAGCCTGCGGGTGGATCGCGCCGGACTCGGGCGCCTCGCTGCGCAGGCAGCGCAGCGCTTCGGCCGTGTAGTTGGCGTAGAGCTTCAGGGCCTGGACCGGATTGCCCTGGCGCGCGGCGAGCCGGGACGTGCAATACAGGTAGTCGAAGTTGCAGCGGCGCGTGCCCAGGTCCGTTTCGGCGCGGTTCAGCTTGCCCATGACGGCTTCGGCCACGTCGTCGAGTCCGCCGGCGAACGCCGCCAGCGCGATGTCGATCTTGGTCAGCAGGCCCTGGACGCCGCTGCGGAAATTATGCCCCTGGTGCGCGATGGCGATCAGCGGCGCGGCGGCCAGGCGGTCGCTGTCGGCCAGCGCGGCCAGGCGCTCGAGGTAGTCGTGGCGCTGCGTGATCAGCGCCGGCAGCGGCGCCATGATGGCCGTGGTGGCCGTGAGCTTGCGCGTGACTTCGGCGCGCTGGCTGCCGCCGTGCGTCTGGACTTGCTGCGCCGAGCTCCAGAAGACGTGGTCGTTCAAAGTGGTGGAGGTGCGGATGCGCAGCTGGACGTCGAACTCGCGCGCCAGCAGGCCGATCACGATGCGCCAGCCCGGCTCCGCGTGGCCGTCGGCCAGCGTCGCGGCTTCCAGCAGCGCGTTGTCGGCGTCGCGTTGCAGGCCCAGCTGGTGCTGCACGAGCGCCACGCCGATCAGGGCCTCGATGCGCTCGCCCGCCGTGGCGGCGCCGTCCTGCACGATGCGGGCGAAGCATTTCGCCGTCGTGGCATAGCGGTCGCGCATCATCAGCTGCCAGCCGGTGTTCCGGCACGACATGATGCGCAGGCGGTCGTTGTCGCTGACGGTGAATTTCTGCGCACGCCGGTACAGGTCCTCGGCATCTTCGTCGTAACCGAGCAGCAGCGACGCGTCGCCCGCCGCCACCAGGCGTGCGACGTCCGCTTCGCCCAGCTTGCGCGCCGTGCTGTCGATCACTTCGTCGACGGTGCAATAGGCGCGTTCGGCCGCGCCGTCGAGCATGGCGCCGGCATAGCCCGGCAAGGTGGCGCGATGCGCGAGTCCGGAGCATAAAGCGAAATAGATGGTCGAAAACATGGTGCACCTCCCGGTTGATCTGTTTGCTGCCGGGTTATCCCGGCGACAAGATCATGGTAAGCGCGATACGCCTCGACAAATCTCAACAAACCGCAGTGCAATTCACAACAAACCTCAAATCGTTCACGGTCCCTGCGTGCCGAGCATGCCCTTCGACAGCTGCGTGCCGAGGTCGCCCAGCAGCACGTCGCCCACCACCTGCGACGCGAACACGGCCACCAGGGCGATCAGCATGATCATGCCGATCGTGCCGCGCAGCGGCTGGCTGAGCGAGTTCGGCTCGAGCTTGTCGGCCGAGCGGGCCATGATGCCGAGGCCGACGTCCACCAGTACCAGCACCAGCATCACCGGCGTGCCGAGCTTGGCGAGCGCGGTCCACACGGTGTCGGTGCGGCCGATCAGGAACGCTTCGGCCGTGCTGGCCAGCGTGGGCAGCATCACCTGCGGCGGCCACCATTTATAGGACTGGAACAGCGCGCCGAGCAGGAAGCTCATGCCGCCGCCCACGTAGAACAGCGTCGTCACCAGTTGCAGCAACAGGTTCGAGACGGGGGTGCTCTGGTCGCCGCGCAACGGATCGGTCATCTGGATGTTGTTGAACCCGGTCATGTCGTCGATCAGCGTGCCGACGCTCTGCGCGATCCAGAACACCGGCGCCGCCGCGAAGCCGAACGCGAGGCCGAGGAAGGCTTCCTTGCAGGCGAGGACGATCAGCATCGCGCTGCCCGCCGTCTCGAACGCCTGCGGCGACTGCCCGGCGGCGACGAAGAAGGTGAGCACGTAGACGACGCCGTTGCGCACGGTGCCCGGCAGCGCGGTGTCGCCGGTGGCCGGCAGCACGACGAAGGCCACCATGATGCGGATGCCGGTGAGCAGCACCAGCACGATCAGCGTGTGGTACGCGTCGTACCAGTCCATCAGGGCCCGGATCCAGGCATGGGTATCGTAGGTCATCGTTCCCTCGCATAACGTCGGGCCAGCAGGTTGTCCACCGCTTCCTCGTCGGCGGCCAGTTCGGCCGCGTGGGCGGCGGCACGGCACACGTCGTCCAGCCGGGCGCGGCACCGGTCGAGCGCCGCGTCGGCGCGCGCCAGGCGGGCTTCCGCCGCGCGCACCCGTTCCTGGTGGCGTTCCACGGCGCCGGCCGCCTTCTGCTCTTCCTTGCGCGCCGCGTCGAGCGCGTCCTTCAGCGCCACGCGCCAGTTCTCATGGCGCACGTAATCCGCCACCGACACCGCGGCGGCACCGCGGAAGCGCGCGGCCATGCCGTCGGCGTAGGCGCCGCAGCGCGCCTGGGCGTGCTCCACGTCGCGCCGGGCGGCGTCGCAGGCGGCCTCGCGCTCGGCCAGCGCACGCCGGTCGCGCGCCGCTTCTTCTTCGATGCGCTCGCGGCGCCGGGTCTTGGCGGCGACGATCGCGCGCCACTTGCCGATGGCCGCCGTGCTCATTGCGGCGCGAACCCTGCGACGAATTCGTGGGTGTCCGCGCCGTCCGCGAAGTCGTCGGTGCTCTGGTTGAGGAATTCATCGAGCGGGCCATGCTGCGCGATCGCCTCGTCCGTCAACGGGTCCGTGCCTTGCTGGTATTCCCCCATCTGCAGCAGCAGCTCGACGTCCTCGTACTTCGCCAGCAGCTTGCGCACGTGGCCCGCGCCGGCGCAGTGCTCGGGCGAGGCGACGAGCGTCATGACCCGACTGAGGCTGTGCAGCACGTCGATGGCCGGGTAGCGGTTGCGCGCCGCGACCTTGCGCGACAACACCATGTGCCCGTCCAGGATGCCGCGCACTTCCTCGCTGACCGGGTCGTTGCCCTCCTCGTCCTCGGCCAGCACCGTATAAAAGGCGGTGATGGAACCCTCCGGCCCCATGCCGGCCCGCTCCAGCAGGCGCGGCAGTTCGGCGAACACCGACGGCGGAAAGCCGCGCCGCGTGGGCGGCTCGCCGGCCGCCAGGCCGATTTCGCGCTGCGCGCGGGCGAAGCGGGTCAGCGAATCCATCATCAGCAGGACGCGCAGCCCGCAGTCGCGGAAGTACTCGGCGATGGCGGTGCCGACGTGGGCCGCCTTGGCCCGCTCGATGGACGAGCGGTCGGACGTGGCGCATACGACGACGCTGCGCGCCATGCCGTCCTCGCCGAGGATCAGCTCCATGAATTCGCGCACCTCGCGGCCCCGTTCGCCGATCAGGACGATCACGTTGACGTCGCAGGCGGCGCCGCGCGCGAGCATGCCGAGCAAGGTGCTCTTGCCGACGCCGGCCGGCGCGAAGATGCCGAAGCGCTGGCCTTCGCCGACCGTCAGCAGCCCGTCGATGACGCGCACGCCGGTATCCAGCGGCGTGTCGACCATGCGCCGGGTGAGCGGATCGGGTGCGGCGGCCATGACCGGGCGCAGGATCGCGTCCGGCGGCAACGGCATGCCGTCGATCGGCTCGCCCAGCCCGTCGAGCACGCGCCCCAGCAGCGCTTCGCCGACCGGCACCGACAGCGGGCGGCCCAGGCCGACCACGCGGGTCGAGCGCGACAGGCCCGTCACGTCGCCGAACGGCGCGAGCAGCGCGAACTGGCGGGTGAAACCGACCACCTCGGCGCGCTGCAGCAGCGTGCCGCGCGCGTCGCGCAGCTCGCACAGTTCGCCCAGCATGACGTCGATGCCGCCGACCTTCAGCAGCGTGCCGACGGCTTCGACCACCTTGCCGTGGCGGACGGAAGTTGCTGCGGTGTCGAGCGCGCCGCCCAGCGCGTCGAGGAAGGCAATGGCGTCCTTCATGGCTCGCCCCAGCCGTCGT
>CBIHRX010000369.1:0-6268 GCA_966212555.1 uncultured Massilia sp. | reverse complement strand
AAGCACCAGAACATGTCCGGTTCGGACATCGGCGACGACCACAAGGAATACTTCAGCGGCGAAGCGGCGCTGAAGGCCGGCGGCAAGCACAACACGATGAACCAGTTCTGATTCAGAACCGCGCTGCAAACAGCCCGGGCGGTGCCGCAAGGCCCGCCCGGGCTTGTCATTGCGGCTTCAAGCCGGCGCCGCGGCCATGTCCGGCACCGGCTCGGCGGCCGGCGCGATCCGGAACCAGATCGCGTACATGGCGGGCAGGAACACGAGCGTCATGACCGTGCCCGCGAACGTGCCGCCGATCAGCGTGTACGCGAGCGTGCCCCAGAACACGGAATGCGTCAGCGGGATGAACGCGAGCATTGCCGCCAGCGCCGTCAGGATGACGGGCCGCGCGCGCTGCACCGTCGCCTCGACGACGGCGTCGAACGGCGCCAGGCCTTCCTTGCGGTTGTGGTCGATCTGCCCGATCAGGATCAGGGTATTCCTCATCAGGATGCCGGACAACGCGACCAGACCCACGAGCGCATTGATGCCGAACGGCTGGCGGAACAGGATCAAGGTCGGCACGACGCCGATCAGGCCCAGTGGGCTGGTCAGGAACACCATCACCATCGACGCGATCGAGCGCACCTGGAACACGATGATCAGCAAGGTGAACGCGAGCATGATCGGGAACAGCGGCAGCAGCGCGGCATTCGCCTTGCCCGCCTCCTCGATCGACCCCGCCATGTCCAGCTTGTAGCCGGACGGCAGCGCCGCCACGACCGGTTGCAGCGCCTTCTGCATCGCGAGCGACACGTCCGGCGGCTGCAGGCCCTCGGCGATGTCGCCGCGGATCGTGATGGTCGGCATGCGGTCGCGCCGGCGCAGCACCGGTTCTTCCGGCCGGACCTCGACCGTGCCGACCTGCGACAGCGGGATGCGCTGCCCGGCCGCGCCGACGAGCGTGAAGGCGCCGATTTGCGCCGGATCCAGGCGCACGGCACCGGCCGCGCGGGCAACCACCTGCACCGAGCGGATGTCCTCGCGCACCGCCGTGACGGGCACGCCGCTCAGCAGGAACTGCAGTTGCTGCGCCACGCCGGCCGACGTCAGGCCGACGGCCTGCAGGCGGTCCTGGTCGAGCGTGAAATGCAGGGTCGGCACGCGCGCGCCCCAATCCGTGTTCACGGTGCGCATCTGCGGGCTGGCGCGCAGGATGGACTCCACCTTCGCAGCAATGCCGCGCAGCGTGTCCGGGTCCGGGCCGGACAGGCGGAACGCAACCGGATACGGCGAGTACGGGCCGAACACGAGCTGCGTGACGCGCACCCGGGCCTCCGGCGCCAGGCCATCCGCGATGGCGGCGCGCAGGCGCAGCTTGAGCGCCTCGCGTTCCGCTTCATTGTCGGTGCGGATCACGATCTTGGCGAACGACGGATCCGGCAGCTCGGGCGCCATCGCCAGGTAGAAGCGCGGCGCGCCCTGGCCGACGTACGCGGTGACGGTGCGCGCTTCCTTCTGCCGCGCGAGCCACGCCTCGACCTTCGCCGCGGCGGCCGACGTCTGTCCGATCGCCGTCCCGTAGGGCATCTGCACTTCCACCAGGACCTCCGGCCGGTCGGACGTCGGGAAGAACTGCTTCTTGACGACGGCCATGCCTGCGCCGGCCAGCACGAAGGTGCCGACCACGATCAGCGCGACGAGCCATTTGCGCCGGATCACGGTGCCCAGCAGCCGCCGGAACCGGTTGTAGTTCGGCGTGTCATAGATGGCGTGATGACCGCCTTCGATCTTCGGAATCGCCGGCAGGAGTTTGACGCCCAGGTAGGGTGTGAACACGACGGCGACAATCCACGACGTGACGAGGGCGATGCCCACGATCCAGAACATGTTGCTCGTGTATTCGCCGGCCGTCGATTTCGCGAAGCCGTTCGGCATGAAGCCGATGGCCGTGATCAAGGTGCCGGACAGCATGGGGGCTGCCGTATGGCTCCATGCGTACGCGGACGCCTGCACGCGGTCGTAGCCCTCTTCCATCTTCACGACCATCATTTCGATGGCGATGATGGCGTCGTCGACGAGCAGGCCGAGCGCGAGGATCAGGGAGCCGAGGGTGATGCGGTCGAAGTTCTTGCCCGTCGCGGCCATCACGACGAAGACGGCGGCCAGGGTCAGCGGCACGGCCGTGGCGACGACGAGTCCCACGCGCCAGCCCATGCTGAGGAAACAGACGACCATCACGACAAGGAGCGCGACGAAGAACTTGACCATGAATTCATCGACGGCGCCGCTGATGTTCACGGCCTGGTCGGTCACCTTGGCGAGACTCATGCCCAGCGGGACGTCCTTGTTGATGGACGAGACCTCGGCATCCAGCGCCTTGCCCAGGTCGAGGCCGTTCCAGCCGTCGCGCATCACGACGCCCAGCAGCAGCGCCGGTTCGCCGTTGTTCCGGATGAGGAAGGTTGCCGGGTCTTCGTAGCCGCGTTCGACCGTCGCGATGTCGGCCAGCTTCAGCGTACGGCCCTGGCTGACGACGGGCGTGTCGCGGATTTTCTGCAGCTCGTCGTAGGCGCCGTCCAGGCGGACGAAGACTTGCGCGCCCTTCGTGTCGATCGACCCGGCCGGCGTCAAGGCATTGCTCGCGTTCAGCGCCGCGAAGATGTCTTGCGGGGCGATGCCCAGCGTGGCGAGGCGGTCGTGCGAGAACGACACGAAGATGCGCTCGGCCTGCTCGCCGATGATGTTGACCTTCTTGACGCCGGCCACGTGCAGCAGGCGCTGGCGCAAGGTTTCGGCATCGCGCACCAGAAGGCGGGCAGGTTTTCCCCTGGCCTTCAGGGCATACAGGGCGAACGTGACGTCGGCGAATTCGTCGTTGACCATCGGGCCGATGACGCCTGCCGGGAGCGAACCCTGCGCGTCCTGCAGCTTCTTGCGCGCCTGGTAGAACTGGTCCGGCACGTCGGCGGGCGGCGTGCTGTCCAGCAGCGTGACCGTCGTGAACGCGAGGCCCGGCCGGGTGTAGGTGTCCGTGCGGTCGTAGTAGCGCAGTTCCTGCATGCGCTTTTCGAGCGGCTCCGCCACCTGCTCCTGCATCTCGCGGGCGGTCGCGCCGGGCCACGCGGTGATCACCGTCAGCTGTTTCACGGTGAACGGCGGATCTTCCGCGCGGCCCAGCTTCAGGAAGGCCAGCACGCCCGCCAGCGAGACGAGCAGGATGAGGAACAGCGTGACGGACCGCTCGCGCACGGCCAGCGCGGACAGGTTGAAGTTGCTCATCGGGCGGTTCATTGCGTGACTCCCGCAGTGATGCGCGCCGTGGCGCCCGGGGTGGTGGCTGAATTGGCCACTGCGTTGGCCCCTGCGTTGGCCACTGCGTTGGCCCCTGCATTGGCCCCTGCATTGGCGCCCGTATTGGCTCGTGCATGGTCAGCCGCGGCGACCTGGCGCGGGACACTGCCCACGCGCACGGTGTCGCCCTCATGCAGCAAATGGGCGCCCAGCGCGACCACGCGCTCGCCGGGCTTCAACTGGCCCGTCACGCGTGCCGTGTCGTCGCCGATCGCGAGCACGTCCACGTGGCGCCACGTGACCTTGGCCGGGTCGCCCGTCACGGTCCAGACGCCGCTGCCCTTGCCGGCGTCGAGGACCGCCGCGGCCGGGACCTGCAGCGCGCCCCGGTTCGGCGCGTCCGCGCTTGGCGCGTCCGTCTTCCCTGCGCCGTCCAGGCGCAAGGTGACGGTGGCGCCGAGCGGCGCGTCGGCCAGCGGGCCGTCGAGGACGTATTTCGCCTCGTACGTGCGCGTGAGGCGGTCGGCGGCGTCAGCGAGCTGCCGCAACCGGGCCGCGCCGGCGGCTTGTCCACCATACAGCGTGGCCTGCGCCTGCGATCCGATGCGGGGCCGCAGCGTCTCCGGCAACTGGACGACCGCTTCGCGCGGCCCCGCGTGCGCGAGGCGCACGACGGGCTGGCCGGCGCCGACGACCTGCCCCGGCTCGGCCAGCGTGTCGACGACGACGCCGTCCGCGTCCGCCACGAGCAGCGCATAGCCGGCCGCATTGCGGGCGACGTCATACTGCGCCTCGGCTGCGCTCAGTTGCGCCTTCGCCGAGTCGGCCGCCGCCTTCAATTGCTCATAAGCGGAGGCCGACACCGCGCCCTCCGCCACGAGGTCGCGGTAGCGGGCTTCATCGTCGGCCGCCTGGCGCGCCCTAGCGCGGGCAGCCGTCACGGCTTCGGCTTGCGCCCTTGCCTGCAGGCCGAGGTCGATGGGATCGATGCGCATCAGGGGCTGGCCCCGGTGGACGGCCTGGCCGACGTCGACGAGGCGCTGCACCACCTTGCCCGGCACGCGAAAGCCCAGATCGCTCTGGACCCTGGCGCCGACGACGCCGGTGAATGAACGGGCGGTGGCCGGTGCGCCCTGGACGAGTACGGTCTCGACCAGCGGCGCCGCCGTGCGGGCGTCGGCGGCGGGCTTGTCGCCGCATGCCGCCAGGGCGACCGGCAGCAGGCACAGGACCTGCGCGCTGCGTGAGCGAATGGACATGGGAACTCCCTTTGGTAAGAAAGTCCCCATTTTTCTACGAGTGACCAAATAAGTCAATGGTCACAAACCGGATTTTTACGGCGCCAGGCTCCTGAGCACGAGATTGGACAGGTGCAGCGTGGCGTCCTGCGCGCCCTCCAGGTTGTATTGCAAAAGCAGCGGATTGATGTACGGTTTCATGACGAGACAGATCGCGTTGGCCGTCTCGTCCAGTGGCGTCTTGCGCTCGAATTCGCCCGCCTCGCGTCCTTCGCGGACGATCTTCGCGATGAGTTCCTCGACATAGCGCTCGTACGCCTGCACCGACGGCCAGGCCTCGCCGGAAGCCGTCGCGGCGATGTCGTACAGCTTGCGGTCCTCGAAGAACAGTGTCGTGCCGGCATCGATAAAAGCCCGGAACATGCGGCGGAAGCGGTCGGATGCGCTGGTCCCGCCGGCGACCGCGGCGTCGACGGCGCGCATCATCTCACCCAGGCGGTTGGCGCAGATGACTTCGCCGATCGCCTGTTTGGAATCGAAAAACTTGTAGATGTAGGCCTTCGAAAAACCGATCGCCTTGGCCAGGTCGGACACCGTGGTCTTGGCATAGCCGTAGCGGGTGAAGTAGTCCATCGCGGCGTCGACGATCTGCGTGCGCACGTCGTGGTCGAGCGGGCCCCGGTGCGGGGAAGAAGTTGTGATTGTCGTGTTCATGGCGATAGCTTAACGCGTCGAAGAATTGTTTGACATATTGTGACCATTAAGTATTATAGTCACTAGTCACAAATCACGAGGATACACCATGACCACGATTCGCCTGCTCGCGGCCGCCGCCGTCGCCGTCGCGGCAACGGGCTGCGCCGTCGGCCCCGACTACCGCCGTCCGGATGCGCCCGTTTCGGACCATTACCTCGGCCAACCCGCCGCCGCGCAAGGCCAGACTGCCGACCTGTCGGCCTGGTGGGACGGATTCGGCGACCCGCAACTGGCGCGTTATGTCGCGCAGGCCTTGGCGCGCAACCTGGATCTGGAACAGGCCGCGGCGCGCGTCGCCCAGGCCCGCGCCGGCCTGCACGCGGCCGACGCGGCGCTGCTGCCGTCCGGCACGGTCAATGGATCCGCCACCCGCGCATACCAGTCCGTGGAGACGCCGCTGGGCCGCGTCGCCGGCGCCACGCCGGGCTACGAACGCTGGGGCAACGCCTATGACGTGACCGCGGCCGCCAGTTGGGAGATCGACCTGTTCGGCGGCCTGCGCCGCGGGCGCGAAGCGGCGGGTGCCGACTACCAGGCATCCAGGGCGGACTTCGTCGCGGCCCGGCTCGCCGTTGCCGCCCAGACGGCGGACATCTACATCGGCATCCGCGGCCTGCAGGCCCGCCTGGGCATCGCCGAGCAGCAGGTCGCCACGCGCCGCGACCTGCTCGCCAAGGTCAGGCTGCTGCACGACAAGGGCGTGGCGCCCGCATACCAGGTGTATCAGACGGAGGGCGAACTGGCGCAGGCCGAAGCGGCCGTGCCCGCGCTCCAGGCCGGCCTGGACGCCGCGCTGAATGCGCTGGACGTCATGCTCGGCACCCCGCCCGGCACGCACCGGGGCGACCTGCAGACACCGTCCGCCATCCCGGCCGCGCCGGCCATCGGCGCGATGGGCACGCCCGCCGACCTGCTGCAGCGCCGGCCCGACCTGATCGCGGCGGAGCGGCGCGTGGCCGCGGGCAATGCGCGCATCGGCGCGGCGATGGCGGAATACT
>CBIHRX010000368.1:0-6271 GCA_966212555.1 uncultured Massilia sp. | reverse complement strand
GCTGGTGGGTCCCCGTTCCCCGGCCCCCCCGCCCCCCCCGCGGGGGGGGGCCCGACGAGGTATCTTACTTCTGCGCTCCGGTCTGCGCCGCAAACGTCAGCTTGTCATACCCCGCCATGCGCGCCGCTTCCAGCACGTTGATGACCATCTGGTGCATCGCGAACTGGTCCGCGTTGACGATGATGACGGGATCCTTCACGGGCGTCGCCAGCGGCTGGCCGTCCGGACCGGTGCCGGCCGCGCGCTTGAGGTCGTCGGCGAGGCTGGCCACGCCGTGGAACGCGACGGGCACGTTGTTCACCGTGTAGTTACCCTTGGCGTCGACCGTGACGTTGATCTCGAACGGCTTCTCGATCGCCTTCTCGGCATCGGCCGTCGGCAGCGTGATCTGCAGTTCGGTGAACTTGCTGTACGTAGTCGTCACCATCAGGAAGATCAGCACGACCAGCAGCACGTCGATGAACGGGATCAGGTTGATTTCCGGATCCTCGCGTTTGCGGCCGCGGCGGAAGTCGATCATTTGCGGGCACCGTGGACGACGTCGACGAATTTCACGGCCTGCAGTTCCATGTCGATGATGAAGCTGTCGACCAGCGCGCGGAAGTGGCGGTAGAACACGAGGGCCGGCATGGCGATCGCCAGGCCGAAGCCCGTGTTGTACAGCGCGACGGAAATGCCATGGGCCAGCTGGGCCGGATTCGTGCCGCTGGCGTTCTGGGCGCCGAAGATCTCGATCATGCCGACCACCGTGCCGAACAGGCCCATCAGCGGCGCCAGCGACGCGATCGTGCCGAGCGTCGTCAGGAAGCGTTCCAGCACGTGGGCAACGCCCCTGCCCGCTTCCTCGATCGATTCCTTCATCACGTCGCGCGGCGCGTCGACGTTGCGCAGCGCGGCCGCCAGCACGGCGCCGAGCGGTGAATTCGTTTGCAGCTTGTCGATGATGTCCGGAGTGACCTTGCCGCTGCGATAGACCTGGATGACTTCATCGAGCAGCTGGCGCGGCAGGATCTTTTCGCGGCGCAGGTAGATCAGGCGCTCGATGATCAGGGCCAGGGCAATGATCGATGCGATCAGCAACAGCCAGATGGGCCAGCCGGCGGCTTGAAGAATGGCGAGCAAATGGGACTCCCGGATAGGTAAAAAACGATGACACAAGTTAGTTGCGCAATGTAACGTGTTGCCCGGATTGCGGCAAGTAGAGTTCTGCACACTTTCTGTGGATAAAAGTGTGCGCAAGGCGGGCCGACTGCGCTAAGTGGCTTGATTCTTAAAGGATATTTTTCCGTGCGTAAAAACTTGGCAGGACCGGAGCTTACCTCCGAGAACTGCAAACGTACACGGGGCGCGTGGATTGGGTATGTAGTTGCCCACAATTTCTGTGGATAAATTTGTGAGAAATCAGCTTTCCCACGAGTAAGTCATTGATTTTACTCAAAGAAATTTTCGAGTCCAAAAAATAGGCAGGATTGAGCGTGACTACAGTTCCCTCCCGACAACCTCGTTCTGCACATTTTTTGTGGACAAAATTGTGCGCAAGCGCACAAACATGACCATAAGCCATTGATTCTAAATATAAAAGTATGCGCGCACGTTTTTTGGGCAGGCGCTTATCCACGTGCGGGAACGCATGCCAGCGGGATTTTTCACACAAACTGTGGAAAAAGATGTGAGCAAGCGCATCGTTCGCCCACTAAGCCTTTGATTCCTTTCAACATTATTAGCCAAGCCCAATTTTTAGGCATTCCGGACTTACCCACAGCGAAGAGACCGAAAAGGCCCGCTATTCCGGCCGCGCGGGCCACTGGGTTATAGTCGCGTCCGATCCCATCGTGCTTCTTCACAAATTTTGTGGAAAAGATTGTGAGCAAGGTACATGATCAAGAACAAAGTCCTTGAATCTAAAGGATATTTTTCCAATGCAGAATTTTTAGGCAGTGGAAAACCTCTTCCGCAGGTGTGCGTCGAAGGATCTCTGTTCACATAAACTGTGGAAAACGATGTGAGCAAGGCCCGGGACAGCACCCTAAGTGTTTGATTGCTCTAGGAAAAGATATTCAAGCTGAATTTATGGGCACCGGGAGAGTTGTCCACTTTCGCACATAAACTGTGGATAAGATTGTGGCCAAGTATCCGAAGATGCACTCAAGCCATTGATCCATAAGGCAATTTGGTTGCTGCATCGAAATCGGGCAGCGTCGTTTTACTATAAAAATCAGGTGTTTACAAAAACTACTTGTTGTTTTACAGCAGATGTGTCTTACACTGCGCGCAACCATGTTTTTGTGGACAGTTCAAACCAGTTCATCCCTATGTTCCCCACCGAAGACGCCGACCCGGCCTATGCCGCCCCGCCCGTACTCACCGTCACGGCCCTCAACCAGCAGGTCGCGCGCCTGCTGGAGCGCACCTTTCCCCTCGTGTGGATCGGCGGCGAGATCTCGAACTTCACGCGCGCGGCCAGCGGCCACTGGTATTTCACGTTGAAGGACGACGCGGCCCAGGTCCGCGCCGTCATGTTCCGCGGCCGTGCCCAGTACGCGGGCTTCACCCCGCGCGAAGGCGACAAGGTCGAGGTGCGCGCCCTCGTCACGCTGTACGGCGCGCGGGGCGATTACCAGATCAACGTGGAAGCGATCCGCCGCGCGGGCGTGGGCGCGCTGTACGAAGCGTTCATGCGCCTGAAGGAGAAACTGGGTGCGGAGGGCCTGTTCGACGAAGCCCGCAAACGTTCCCTGCCGCTGTTCGCGCGCACGGTGGGCATCGTCACGAGCCCGCAGGCGGCCGCGCTGCGCGACGTGCTGACGGCCCTCAGGCGGCGCGTGCCGCACGTGCGCATCGTGCTGTATCCGGCGCCCGTGCAGGGCCAGCTGGCGGCGCAGAAGATCGCGGAAGCCATCGCGATCGCGTCGCACCGGCGCGAAGTGGACGTGCTGATCGTGTGCCGCGGCGGGGGCTCGATCGAAGACCTGTGGAGCTTCAACGAAGAAGCCGTCGCGCGCGCGATCGCGGCGTGCAGCATGCCCGTGATCTCGGGCGTGGGCCACGAGACGGACTTCACCATCGCCGACTTCGCCGCCGACCTGCGCGCCGCCACGCCGACGGCCGCCGCCGAGCTCGCCGCCACCGCGCGCGCGGACTGGATCGCGTCGCTGCAGGCGGACGCGGGCGACCTGCGCCGCGCGATGGACCGCGTCCTGTCCGACGCCGGCCAGGGCCTCGACAACCTGGCGCGCCGCCTGTTGAGCCCGTCGAGCCAGATCCAGCACCAGCGCCTGAAACTTCTGGGCATGGCCAGCAGTCTCACGCATGCCGTCCGCGCGCCGGTGAACCGTCATGGCCTGCTGCTGGCCCAGCTGCAGCAGCGCTGGGCCCGCCATCGCCCCGATTGGAGCGGCCTGCGCACGCGGCTGGAATCCGACCGGCGCCACCTGGTGGCCAGCGTCGGCAACCAGTTGCGCGCACGGCGCGAGGCGTTGAATGCCCTGGCGGCGCAGCTGGAACTGCTGAACCCGCAGCGCACGCTGGAGCGCGGCTATGCGATCGTCAGCAATGCGAAAGGTAAAGTTTTACATTCGCCGGGCCAGATCAAGCCGCGCGACGTATTGCGCATCCGCCTGGCGGAAGGCAGTGCCGAGGTCAGTGTCGCCGGCGTACAAGACTTACTCGAATGACAATCTGATGTATTCGCAAAGTCATATCTGCAACGTTTAGCTAACCGGTTTAGAATAAGCGCCCGAATTGCTGTACCGCAGAGACTTCGAAGTCTCCCGTCAACTTACACTAAGGAACAAGACATGGAACATACCCTGCCCCCACTGCCGTACGCTAAGGATGCCCTGCAGCCGCACATCTCGGCCGAGACGCTGGAATACCACTACGGCAAGCACCATCAGGCTTACGTCACGAACCTGAACAACCTGATCAAGGGCACCGAGTTCGAAAACCTGTCGCTGGAAGAGATCATCAAGAAATCGCAGGGCGGCGTGTTCAACAACTCGGCCCAGGTGTGGAACCACACCTTCTTCTGGAACTGCATGACCCCGAACGGCGGCGGCGCCCCGACCGGCCCGGTCGCCGATGCGATCAACGCCAAGTGGGGTTCGTTCGACAAGTTCAAGGAAGAGTTCCAGAAGTCGGCCGTCGGCAACTTCGGTTCGGGCTGGACCTGGCTGGTGAAAAAGACGGACGGCACCGTCGACATCGTCAACACCTCGAACGCCGGCACCCCGCTGACCACCGACAACGTGGCCCTGCTGACCTGCGACGTCTGGGAACACGCCTACTACATCGACTACCGCAATGCCCGTCCGAAGTTCGTCGAGGCATGGTGGAACGTCGTCAACTGGGACTTCGTGAACAAGAACTTCGCGTAAAGCGATTCCCGGTTTGACCGATACGGCCCGCCGCGCGCGGGCCGTGTTCGTTGGCTCAGCCGTACGGCGTGTAGTCGATGCCGTTCTGCATCACGCCCACCAGCGCCGTCTGGTTCTCCGGACTCTCGCTGAAACTCATGAGCACGTCGGCTTTCGTCAGCACGTGCTGGTCGAGCAGCTTGGTCCAATAATCCGCCCCCGCCTGGTCCGGCGCGCGGTGCAGCACGTTGGCGTAGAACTTGTTCACGATGTCGGCATTCGTCGGATTGTCCCCGTACAAGTCTTTGAATTCCTTGGACTGGACGAAGCCGTTGGCCACGTCGAGCAGCGACGTGCCGTGGTCCAGCGCCGACATCCAGTAGCCCAGGCCGGCCTTGTCCGGCGCGCGGTTGAACGCGGCCTGGTAGATCCGGAAGGCCTGGCCGCCATCGCCGCCGATGTCGAACGCGACCGCCTTGTCGGCGAATTGCAGGCGCTGCACGTTCGTCACCTGGTCGGTGCCGTCGTCACCCGTCTTGTCCGCGATCGTGAAGCCGGTGGCGGTCTTCGTGATCGTGTAGTTCGCTGCGGCGCCATGGTAGACCGCCGTGTCGATGCCGGCACCGCCGTCGAGCTTGTCGTTGCCGGCGCCACCGTCGAGCTGGTCGTTGCCGGCGCCGCCCGTCACCGTGTCGGTGCCGGCCATCGCGTGCAGGACGCTGCCCTTCGCGTTCGCGATCAGGACGTCGTTGCCGTCGCCGCCGTACGCGTTCAGGATCGTGGTCCCCTTGGCGATCGTCAGGTTGGCGCCGTTGATCACGGAAGCCGTGGCACCGGACAGGTCGATGCGGTCGTCGCTGCCGAGCGCGCTGGCATTGATGGTGTCGATGCCGCCGGACGGGTCGCTCAGGGTGCCGCGCGTGGGGTCGGCGGCGACCATCTGCGCGTACTGCGCGGTGTAGATGAACGTGTGGTCCGCCGTCGGCTTGTGGCCGATGATGTCGATGCTCCAGTTGTCGAACGTGCCGACGTTGCCCGTCTCGCGGTCCAGGACGGCGAGCGTCCAGCGGCCGCGGGCGGCCTCGCCCCAGTCGAGCACGGTATCGAACGTGAAGTGGACGTCGTGCTGGGTCGAACCGACGGCACTGAGCGCGCCTTGCGACGGGCGATACATCAGGTAGCTGCTCGTGCCGTCCGGCGACGTCAGCACGATTTCCAGGTCGCCGATGAAGGGATGCGTGATGTTGACCGTGACGTCGACACGCTCGACGACGACGTCGCTGTCGATGTCGATCGTGCCCACCGCCCCGCCGGTGGCGTCCGGAATCGGCGCGTTGACGGTCTGCGAACGGACGACGTCCACGACGTTCGCGGACGTGTGCGGCGTGCCTTCCCAGGTCGCCGCCAAGCGCACCGCCGCGAGGGCATCGACCACGCCGAAGCCGGTGGCCTGGATGGCGTCGTCGTATTGCAAGCCGCCGCCGTTCCAGTCGTGGGCGCCGTTGGTCGCCCAACTGGACGGCGATCCGGCCTGGCGCGCGGTATAGGCGAGGATCTGCTGCACGTCGCGGTAGCCCAGGTTCGGATTCACCTCGAGCATGAGCGCCACGACGCCGCTGACGACCGGCGCGGCGAAGGACGTGCCGTCGACGAATGCATGGTTGTCGCTGCTGGCACCGGCGGCGCCGGTGCGGTCGGTGGTCAGGATGCTTTCGTAGTCGCCGTAGCCCCCGCCCCCGGGCGCCGCGACGAGGATCGACGCGCCCGTCGTGCTGAAATGGGACGACTCGCCGGCGGAGTCGACGGCGCCCACGGTGACGATGTAGCGGCTGTTCTGGAAATTGTGCAGGTTGGTGTCGTCGCCGTAGTCGTAGCTGTTGCCTGCCGCCTGCACGACGACGGTACCCAGGCCATGC
>CBIHRX010000367.1:0-6275 GCA_966212555.1 uncultured Massilia sp. | reverse complement strand
GGCAGAAATTCATCGCGGCGAACGCCGGCAAGCCCCGTCCGGCCAGCTTCGGCAAGCTGACGGCGCTCGGCAACCCGCGCGGCACGTCGCTGCAGGCGAAGGCCGAGTATGGCGGCGCCGTGCCGGTGAAAGTGTGGCATGCGGTGACCTCCCGCGCCGGCGACCTCACCCCCGAGGGGTGGCAGACCGCGCCCACGCTGCAGTTCTATCCGGGACACGCGCGGTGCTGCTCGGGGCGCTTGCGCGGGCCGGCGCGGCACGCGCCGCGACCGTCGAGGTGCTCGTGCGCACGCCGGCCGGCGCGCCGCTCGCCGACGCCGCCGTGCTCGTCGAGCCGGCCGCGGGCGTGCCTCCGCGTCCGCGCACACGCGACCACGCGGCCATCGAGCAGCGGGGCCGCGAATTCATCCCGTGGATGACCGTCGTGCAGACCGGCACCAGCGTCGACTTTCCCAACAACGACACGATCCGCCACCACGTCTATTCGTTCTCCGAGCCGAAGCGCTTCGAGATCAAAC
Source organism: uncultured Massilia sp. (assembly GCA_966212555.1). Taxonomy (GTDB): domain Bacteria; phylum Pseudomonadota; class Gammaproteobacteria; order Burkholderiales; family Burkholderiaceae_D; genus Telluria. Next base: position 5,757 of record CBIHRX010000367.1, on the reverse strand, counting down.
TGTATGCCGGCAAGCCGGGCCAGCCCGTCGTGTTCGACAAGCCGGGCCAGGTCGACATCGGGTGTAATATCCACGACTGGATGGAGGCGCACGTGCTCGTCGTCGACACGCCGTACTTTGCCCGCACGGGCGCGGACGGGCGCGCGACCGTGGCCGGCGTCCCGGCGGGACACTACCGCGTGCGCCCGTGGCATCCGTTGCAGAAGGCGGCCGCCGCGCCGCAAGACATCGACATCGACGAGGCGCCGGTGCGCACGACGCTCGTGCTGGACGCGCGCGCCCGCCAACCGAAGCCGCATACCGAGGACGACCCGGACCGTTACTGACATGTCATCGAGATCGCTGCGGCATCGCATCGCCATCGTCTTCGTGGGCCTGCTCGTGCTGGTCATGGGGCTCGTGCTGGCGCTCGTCCACCACAGCAGCGCGCGCATCGTGGAGCGCGAGACGCAACGCGAACTGGCCGTCAGCGCCAAGGTGTTCCAGCGTCTGCTCGAACAGAACCAGCGCCAGCTCGAGACGGCCGCCGCCGTGCTGTCCGCCGACTTCGCGTTCCGCGAGGCGATCGCCACGCAGGACCAGCCCACCGTGCGCTCCGTGATCCACAACCACGGCCAGCGTATTCACGCCCAGGTCATGATGGTCACGGGCGCCGACGGCAAACTGATCGCCACGACGCAGCACACCGGCGCGGCCGGCGATCCGTTCCCGTTCCCCGACCTGCTCGCGGCCGCCGAAGCGTCCGGACGAAGCGCGGGCTTCCGCCAGATGCGCAACGGCCAACTTTACCAGGTGGTCCTCATGCCGATCCTGGCGCCCACGCGCATTGCCTGGGTGGCGATGGGCTTCCACGTGGACGACCGCTGGGCTGACGACATGGCCGGCGTGACGGGACTCGGCGTGCACATCGTGCGGACCGGGACCCCGGGCGCACTCGCGTCGTCGTCCGCCGCCGCGGGCGCGCACTACGCCTCCGTGAACGTGCCGCTGGACGGCGGCCTGCAGGCCGTGCTGCAGCTGCCCGTCGCGCAGCTGCAGGCGCCGTTCGAACAATTGCAGGGGCGCCTGCTGGGCGTGATCGTCGCGGCCGTGGCGGTATTCGCGGCGGGCAGCGTGATGCTGGCCGGGCGCATCGTCCGGCCTCTCAACGAATTGTCCGCCGCCGCGCGCCGCATCGCGCAGGGCGATTACGCGCAGCCGCTGCCGCGCGCGCAGGGCGACGAGATCGGCCAGCTGGCCGGCAGCTTCGAGCAGATGCGCACGGAGATCGCGAGCCGCGAAGAGCGCATCGCGCGGCTGGCCTATGTGGATGCCTTGACGGACCTGCCCAACCGCACCCGTTTCCTGGAAGCGTTCGGCCGCCTGTCTCCGGGCGCGAGCGGCTCCGTGCTGGTCGTGAACGTCGACCGGTTCGCCCTCATCAACAATGCGCTGGGCCATGTCGTCGGCGACCGCCTGCTGCGCGCCGTCGCGGGCCAGCTGCAGGCGCTGGTGCCGCAAGGCGGCATGCTGGCGCGCCTGTGGGGCGACCAGTTCGCATTCCTGCTGGAGGGCGCCGCTCCCGAGGCCGCGCGCCGCTTCGCCGACACGGTGCTGGCCGCGCTGCGCGACCCGGTCACGCTGGACGGCCAGCGCCTCGACATCGAGGCCGGCGTCGGCATCGCGCTGTATCCGGACGACGGCCTCGACGCGGCCACGCTGCTGCGCCGTGCCGAGTTGGCGCTGGCCACCGCCAAGCGGCGCCATGCCGGCATCGCATTCGCGCAGGAGACGGGCGGCGAGCCCGCGCACGAGCAGCTGTCCCTCATCGGCGACATGCGGCGCGCGCTGGCGGCGGGCGAATTCACGCTCGCGTACCAGCCCAAGCTGGCGCTGGGGAGCGGGCGCATCGTGGCGGTGGAGACGCTGCTGCGCTGGCAGCATCCGGAGCGCGGCAGCATCGCGCCGGCGCGCTTCATCCCGTTCGCCGAGCAGACGGGCTTCATCCGCGAGATCACGCCGTGGGTGCTGGAGTCAAGCGTGCGCCAGGCCGCCGTGTGGCATGCGGCGGGGCTGGACATCGCCGTGTCGGCGAACCTGTCGACGCTGGACCTGCTCGATCCGCACCTGGGCCGGCGCGTGCGCGAGCTGCTGGAAAAACACGCCGTGCCGGCGCGCCGCCTGTGCCTGGAGATCACCGAGAGCGCGCTGATGGACGACCCGGCGCTGGCGCAGGCCCACCTCGACGAGCTGGCCGGCCTCGGGATCAAGCTGTCGATCGACGACTACGGCGTCGGCCAGGCGTCGCTGGCCTATCTGAAAAGCCTGCCCGTCGACGAACTGAAACTCGACCGCAGCTTCATCACCGCCATCACGGAATCGCCGCGCAACGCGGCCATCGTCGAATCGACCATCATGCTGAGCCACGCGCTGGGATTGAGCGTCGTCGCGGAAGGCGTGGAGACGCCGGCCGAGCTGCGCTGGCTGCGCGAACACGGCTGCGACATCGCCCAGGGGTATGGCATCGGCCGCCCGATGACGGCGGCGCAGTTGCAGGACTGGCTCGCGGAATTTTCCTTGCGCACCGTGGCCTGACGGTCAGGCGAGGAAGTCGAATGCGGACATCGGCCGCCCGCCGTTCATCAGGCCGAACAGCGAATTGCTGCCGGCATTCGCGTACTGCTGCACCAGGCTGCTCGCCTGCGCATTCACGGCCTGGGTCATCTGCGTCTTCTTGTCGGCAAGCGCGTCGCGGTCCTTCGTCACGGCCGCGGCCTGGCCGGCGAGCGTGCCGCCCGTCGCCAGTTGCTGCGCGATGCCGCTGCCCACCTTGTCCGCGAGGCCCGCGCCGCCGTTCGCGAATACCTTGGCCACCCGGTCCGGGTCGGCGGCGATGGCCGCATCCAGCTTCGCCGCGTCGACCGCCAGCTTGCCGTTCTTCGCGCTCACGCCGATGGCCGCCAGGGCGGCAGGATTGGCGCCGCCGACGAGGCGCGCCACCTGGTCCTGGACCTGCGCGAGCGTGCGGTCGGAGGCGACGTCGCCCGTCTTCAGCGCGGCCAGGCGGCCCGGCAGCGCGTTGACGGCGTCGGCGAACGCCTTGACGTTTCTTGCGATGGCCGAGTTGTCGCCGGCCAGCGTCACGGTGCCGGCACCCTTGGCCTTGAGGTCGAGCGTGACGCCGGCGATGGCGCCCGTGACCTTGTTGCCGGCAGCGGTGACGGTCTTGCCGTCGACGTTGACGAGCGCGTCCTGCGCGGCGCTCGCTTGCGTCACCGCGCCGCGCACCCCCGGCTGGTAGGCGAGCAGCGCCTGCAGGGCCGGGTCGCCGGACACGCCGATGCGCATGGCGTTCGCGGCGCCGGGCTGGCTGGTGAAGGTCAGCGCGACGCCCTTGTCGTCGGCGACGAGCTTCGCATCGATGCCGGCCGCCTTGAACGCGGCGGCGATGCCGTCCGGCGTATTGTCGGGCGCGCCGATGCGGAGCGTCTTCGTGCCGCCCGCCACCTCGACCTTGATGACGGTCGGCGCGCCGCTGCCGATCGTCGTCGTGGCCGTCGGCACCCGGACGGTCACCAGTTGCTGGGCCTGGGCCAGCTGCTTCACGTCGATCTTGTGCGTGCCGGCGGCCGCGCCGGAAGCCGTGATGCGCGCATCGACGACCTTGCCGTCGACCTGCGTCGCCAGTTTCAGGCCGCTCGCGGCGAGCGTGCCGGCGACGGACTTGACGTCGTCCAGCACATTGGCCAGGCGCCCCAGCGTGGACAGGTGCGCGTCGTCGCGCCTGATCTGCGCGTCGATGCCCTGCAGGCCGGTGTTGCGGGCGCTCAGCGATTTCACGGCGGCGCCGTACAGGTCGGCCAGGCCCTGGCTGGCGGTCGCCGTCGTCCTTGATGGAATGGTGGTCGTCATGGCTCGGTATTATCGATGCAAGCTTGCCGTTTCATTTACTGAACATCGCAGGTTTTACCCGCCAATTCGGACTCCGCGGGCGGTGCCTCGACGAAGCCGGCGACGGCGCCCACGACTTCGCCGGCTTCGTCGCGCAAGGGCAGGGCGTTGATGACGACGTGCAGCCGGTCGTCGTCGGCAAAGCGCAGCGTCAGCGGCTCGTCGCGCACTTCCTCGCCGGTGGCGGCGGCGCGTTGCAGCGGCAACTGGTCGAGCGCCAGCAGCGTGCCGCCCGCATAGACGGCGAAGGCGCGGTTGCTGCGATCGTCCGGCACGGGGTGCTCGCCGCGGCGCAGGCGCAGCAGGCGTTCGGCGGCGGGATTCGCCTTCACGCGCCGGCATTCGCGGTCGCTGGCGACGAACAGCGCGGCGGGCGCCGCCTGCATCAGGCCTTCCAGTTCGCTCGTGCGGCGCTGCTCGCGCCGCTGGCTGTCCTGCAGGGCGCCGGCGAGGCGCTGCTGTTCGGTGATCTCCTCGACGACGACGGTCACGCCCAGTATGGCGCCGTTGCGGTCGATGACCGGATAGATGCTCTCGCGCCACACGCGGCGCACATGGGGCTGGGCCGGCGTCGCGCCTTCGAACTCCGAGCCGAGGATGGAGGTTCCCGTCGTCATGACCTGGCGGATGCGCAATTCGGCGGCGGGGGCGATTTCGGGAACGGTGTCGTGGATCGATTTGCCGATGTGGTCTTCGACCGGCAGGCCGTTGATCTCGGCCAGCAGGCGGTTGATGCGCAGGTAGCGCAGGTCGAGGTCCAGCACGGCCAGTCCGACGGGCACGTGGGCGAACGCGGCTTCCAGGGTCAGGATGGCGCGGTGCGTCTCCAGGCGGTCGCGCCGGGCGTCGGCCAGGCGCTGCTGCTGCCATCCCAGCAGGATGGCGATGACTGCCGCGAGGGGCATCAACATCAACAGGAGTTCTGCACTGACTACGGGCACGGCGGGCCTCCACTACACATCGATGAGCATTTCACAAAATATCATTTCCTTTGCGAAATTCCTAATATATGCACCGCGATGTACGGCGTTGAATGAGGGAAGCGGAAATGGAGACCTTTCCACATGTGGCGGCGCAGCATCAGCTAGCCGTTAACTTGTAACAGTAATTTTACGTATATCAAAGATTTGTCGTATCAATAATAATCGGCTGAATCAAGAAAAACGAGGAGGCCCATGTCATTTCTGATCGTTCTCGCCGCGCTGGCGTTCCTGATGTTCGCCGCGTATCGCGGCTACAGCGTCATCCTGTTTGCCCCGATCGCCGCCCTGGGCGCGGTGCTGCTCACGGCGCCGGACGCCGTCGCGCCCGTGTTCACCGGCATCTTCATGGAAAAGATGGTCGGCTTCGTCAAGCTGTACTTCCCCGTGTTCATGCTGGGCGCCGTGTTCGGCAAGGTGATCGAGTTGTCCGGCTTCTCGGAATCGATCGTCAACGCCGCCATCCGCTACATCGGCCGCTCGCGCGCGAACGCCGTGATCGTCGCCGTGTGCGCGCTGCTGACCTATGGCGGCGTGTCGCTGTTCGTCGTCGTGTTTGCCGTCTATCCGTTCGCGGCCGAGCTTTACCGCCAGAGCAACATCCCGAAACGGCTGATGCCGGGCGCCATCGCGCTGGGCGCGTTCTCGTTCACGATGGATTCGCTGCCGGGCACGCCGCAGATCCAGAACATCATCCCGACGACGTTCTTCAAGACGACGTCGTGGGCCGCGCCCGTGCTGGGCACCGTCGGCTCGCTGTTCATCATCGTCGTGGGCCTGTCGTACCTGGAGTGGCGCCGCCGCGCGGCGCTGGCGCGCGGCGAGGGCTACGGCACGTCGCTCGTCA
>CBIHRX010000366.1:0-6285 GCA_966212555.1 uncultured Massilia sp. | reverse complement strand
AGGAAGGCGGCCGCATGGTGCGCGAGGTGATCGACACGATGGACACGATCAAGGCCTCGTCCGGCAAGATCGGCGACATCATCGGCGTGATCGACGGCATCGCCTTCCAGACCAATATCCTCGCGCTCAACGCGGCCGTGGAAGCGGCCCGCGCCGGCGAACAGGGCCGCGGCTTCGCGGTCGTCGCGACGGAGGTCCGCAACCTCGCGCAACGCAGCGCGGCGGCGGCGAAGGAGATCAAGGGCCTGATCGTCGCGTCGACGGCCGAAGTGGACGCGGGCAGCCGCATCGTGCAGGAAGCGGGCACCACGATGAACGAAGTGCTGGCCAGCGCCGAGAAGGTCACCGCGATCATGGCCCGCATCAGCACGGCCAACGCCGCGCAGAGCAGCGGCATCGAGCACATCAACCGCTCGATCGGCGAGATGGACCAGGTCACCCAGCAGAACGCGGCCCTCGTCGAGGAAGCCAGCGCGGCGGCGCAGGCCATGCAGGAGCAGGCGGACCAGCTGGCGCGGTCGGTGCGGCTGTTCAAGCTGGACCAGCAGCAGGCGACGAAGCGTCCGGCGCTCGCACAGTTCTAACGCGAAACAACGTCGTCCCCGCGCAGGCGGGGACGACGGGCAAGGGTCCTTCCGCACCCGCCCCCTTCGGTGTAGAGTAGCGCCACCTTCCTGGAGCGCATCTTGACCGACACCGAACTGCTCGCCCGCTGCACCACCGTCTTCCCCGGCCACCGCGCCCGCACCCCGGCGGAGATGTTCGCCGCCATGGCCGCCTGGTGCGAAGCCAACGGCGTCGCCCACGACACGTATGGCGACGGCGCCCTGATCCAGGCGTTCGAGGCCCGCGTGGCCGAGCTGCTCGGCTTCGAGGCCGCCGTGTTCTGTATCAGCGGCACGCTCGCGCAAGTCACCACGTTGCGCCTCGCCGCCGACGCGCGCGGGCGCGCCCCCGTCGCACTGCATCCGACCGCGCACATCTTCGTCCACGAGCGTTCCAACTACCAGCTGCTGGGCCACTTCGACGCGCTGCGCGCGGGCGAGCCGTATCGTCCGTGGACGGCGGCCGACGTCGTCGGCATCCCCGACCGCCTGTCGGCCGTCGCGCTCGAAATCCCGATGCGCGAGATCGGCGGCCAGCTGTCGTCGTGGGACGACCTGCAGGCCATCAAGGCACACTGCCGCGCGCGCGGCATCCACCTGCACATGGACGGCGCGCGCCTGTGGGAGGCGGCGGCCGGCTATGGCCGTCCGGTGGCGGAGATCGCGGCCGGCTTCGACACCGTCTACACGTCGCTGTACAAGGGCATCGGCGGCCTCGGTGGCGCCATGCTGGCAGGCAGCCGCGAGTTCGTTGCGCAGGCGGCCGAATGGTTCAAGCGCCAGGGCGGCAACGTCATCCACCGCTCGCCGTACGTGGTCGCCGCCGCGATGCAGTTCGAGCAGAGACTGGCCGCGATGCCCGCGTACTTCGAGCGCACCCGCTTCCTGGCCGACGTGCTGCGCGACCACCCGGTGCTGCGCACGAACCCCGCGCGGCCGCAGGCCAACATGCTGCACATCCACCTGCCCGTGAGCCGCGAGCGCGCACTGGAGATCCGGCGCGAACTGGCGCGCGACCACGGCATCTGGCCGTTCAACCGCGTCAACCACGGCGTGCTGCCGGAGACCTCGTTCTTCGAGCTGTACGTGGGCGACAATCTGCTGGACACGCCGGACGGCCGCATACGCGAAGCGGTGGCGCTGCTGGCGGCGGCGGTGGAGCGCGGCATCGGTTAAAATGCGCGGGTTTTCAACCTTCCCTCGAGCCCACCGATGCGCCAATACCTCGACCTGATGCGCCATGTGCTGGACCATGGCACGGTCAAAACCGACCGCACCGGCACCGGCACCCGCTCCGTGTTCGGCCACCAGATGCGCTTCGACCTGCAGGACGGCTTCCCGCTGGTGACGACGAAGAAGCTGCACCTGCGGTCGATCATCCATGAACTGATCTGGTTCCTGGCCGGCTCCACCAATATCGCGTACCTGAAGGAAAACGGCGTCTCGATCTGGGACGAGTGGGCGGACGCGAACGGCGAACTCGGTCCCATCTACGGCTACCAGTGGCGCAGCTGGCCCACGCCGGCGGGCGAGCACATCGACCAGATCGCGCAGGTCATGGACCAGATCAAGAACAACCCGGACTCGCGCCGCATGATCGTCTCGGCCTGGAACGTGGCCGACGTGCCGAAGATGAAGCTGCCCCCTTGCCACGCGCTGTTCCAGTTCTACGTCGCGGACGGCAAGCTGTCGTGCCAGCTGTACCAGCGCAGCGCCGACATCTTCCTCGGCGTGCCGTTCAACATCGCCTCGTACGCACTGCTCACGCACATGATGGCGCAGCAGGCCGGCCTGGACGTCGGCGACTTCGTGTGGACGGGCGGCGACTGCCACCTGTATTCGAACCACATGGAACAGGTCGAACTGCAGCTGTCGCGCGAGGAGCGCCCGCTGCCCAAGCTCGTCATCCGCCGCAAGCCCGACTCGCTGTTCGACTACAAATTCGAGGATTTCGAGATCGTCGGGTACGATCCGCATCCCGCGATCAAGGCGCCCGTCGCGGTCTAAGCAAGGAGGTTCGCATGGCTCATCATCTGTCCCTCGTCGTCGCGATGGATGCCAACCGCGGCATCGGCGTCGACAACCAGCTGCCCTGGCACCTGCCCGAGGACCTCGCGCACTTCAAGCGCGTGACCCTCGGCCACCCGATCATCATGGGCCGCAAGACGTTCGAATCCATCGGCCGGCCGCTGCCGGGCCGCCGCAACATCGTCGTCACGCGCAACGCCGGCTGGCGCCATGAGGGTGTGGACGTCGTGCATTCGCTGGACGACGCCGTGGCCCTCGTGGGCGACGACTCGGCCAGCATCATCGGCGGTGCCCAGATCTTCGCCGAAGCGATGCGCGTGGCGGACCGCCTGATCGTCACGCACATCGACAAGGTCTACCGCTGCGACACGTTCTTCCCGGAGATCGACAGCGCGCAATGGGCGGCCGTATCGAACGAACCCCTGCATTCACCGACGGCCGGCGTCGACTACGCCATCGTCACCTACGACAAAGTCAAGTAACACCATGTCCGGACACGGTTTTCACGTACACGGGCCGCACGATCACGCGGTCGAACACGCCGCCCAGCACGGCAGCGATTCCTTCTCGAACAACATCGCGGTGATGACCGCGATCCTGGCCACCGTCGGCGCGCTGTTCGGCTACCTGGGCGGCGCCACGCAGAACGACGCGGCCCTCTTCAAGAACAACGCGGCGATCGCCAAGACGACGGCGGCGAACTCCTGGAACTACTACCAGGCCAAGTCGAACAAGCAGAACCTGGCCGAACTGGCGACGAGCCTGCCGGGCGTGGATGCGCAGACCCAGGCGAAATACAAGGCCGACGCGGCGCGCTACGAATCGGAAAAGGCCGGCATCAAGAAAGAGGCCGAGAAGTACGAGGCCCAGTCGGACGAATGGAACGGGAAGTCGGAACGCGCGCTGCACACCCACCACCAGTGGGCGCTGGCGACGACGGCCGAGCAGATCGCCATCTCGCTCGCCGCCATCACCCTGCTGACGCGCCGGCGCTGGCTGCTGTCGATCACCTACGTCGTCGCGATCGTCGGCTTCGCGCTGGGCGCGTTCGCGTGGCTACACGTGGATCCCCTGGGCGCCCTGTTCGCCTCTGGCCACTGAACGGCGCTCGCGGTACTGCTTTCTCAGCACCGCGTGGCGGTGCCGGAAAAAGCGCTCGATGATCCAGCCCACCACGGGCCCCGCGAAGCGCGGCGTGAACTCCAGGCGGTCGACGACCTTTGCACCGTCCGGGGACGGCACGATGATCCGTTCGTGCCGCCAGCTCTTCATCGACAGCAGCGGCGACTGCTCGACGAAACGGCGGCCCGGCTCCATCTCGGTGAACGTCAGCCGCGACAGATCCACGGGCACGACGCCGAACAGCAGGAACCGGTAATCGCCCAGCGGCCGACCGAGGCCGCTGCCGTCGCGCGGGATGTGCGTCATCCCCTTGGGGAAATCGAGCTTCAGGACCGGTCCCATCTCGGTCACGACGCCTTCGACCGACGTGCTCCAGTCCCACAGCTCGGCGGGCGAGCGGGGGACGCTGCTTTCCAACTGGACGCGGACGGTGGACATGATGACCTCGGCTGCAAGAGAGAGACTCGACTCTATGCCCGCCGGGTGTCCGCTTCCGTTAATCCCTTAACGTAGCGGCCGCTTCGTCATCTTGTTTACACAAGAGTGCGCCACAATCTGCCCCGTGTAGCTAACCTATTAAAAATTTTTGCACGGGACCCCGCGATTTCTGCGAAAATCCGCTTCTTCATTTTTCCGGTGCCGTGCCCGGCCGCCTTCCCTCCCGGATAGCGGCGCGCACGGCGCTTCGCTTTGGAGCTGTCCATGAAATTTCGTTTCCCAATCGTCATCATTGACGAGGATTTCCGTTCCGAGAACACCTCCGGTCTCGGCATTCGCGCGCTTGCCGCCGCGATGGAAAAAGAAGGCATGGAAGTGCTGGGGCTGACCAGCTATGGCGACCTGTCCCAGTTCGCCCAGCAGCAGTCGCGCGCTTCGGCCTTCGTGCTGTCGATCGACGACGAGGAATTCGGCGGCGGCACCATCGAGGAGACCAATTTCGCACTCAGCGGCCTGCGCGCGTTCGTGCAGGAGATCCGCCACAAGAACTCGGACATCCCGATCTACATCTACGGCGAGACCCGCACGAGCCGCCACATCCCGAACGACATCCTGAAGGAGCTGCACGGCTTCATCCACATGTTCGAGGACACGCCGGAATTCGTCGCGCGCCACATCATCCGCGAAGCGAAGGCTTATCTCGACGGCCTGGCCCCGCCGTTCTTCCGCGCACTGGTGCATTACGCGCAGGACGGTTCCTACTCCTGGCACTGCCCCGGCCACTCGGGCGGCGTCGCCTTCCTGAAGTCGCCGATCGGCCAGATGTTCCACCAGTTCTTCGGCGAGAACATGCTGCGCGCCGACGTCTGCAACGCGGTGGAAGAACTCGGCCAGCTGCTCGACCACACCGGCCCGGTCGCGGCCAGCGAGCGCAACGCCGCGCGCATCTTCAACGCCGACCACTGCTACTTCGTCACGAATGGAACAAGCACCAGCAACAAGATGGTCTGGCACTCCACCGTCGGCCCCGGCGACATCGTCGTAGTCGACCGCAACTGCCACAAGTCCATCCTGCACTCGATCATCATGACCGGCGCGATTCCCGTGTTCCTGATGCCGACCCGCAACCACCTCGGCATCATCGGCCCGATTCCGTTGGAAGAATTCAAGCCGGAGAACATCCAGAAGAAGATCGAGGCCAACCCGTTCGCGCGCGAAGCGAAGAACAAGAAGCCGCGCATCCTGACCATCACGCAATCGACCTACGACGGTGTGGTATACAACGTCGAGACCATCAAGCAGATGCTGGACGGGAAGATCGACACCCTGCACTTCGATGAAGCCTGGCTGCCGCACGCGACCTTCCACGAGTTCTACAAGGACATGCACGCAATCGGCAAGGACCGTCCGCGCGCGAAGGAATCGCTGATCTTCTCCACGCAGTCGACCCACAAGCTGCTGGCAGGCCTGTCGCAGGCCTCGCAGATCCTGGTGCGCGATTCGCAAACCGTGAAACTCGACCAGGATACCTTCAACGAAGCCTACCTGATGCACACCTCGACCTCGCCGCAGTACGCGATCATCGCCTCCTGCGACGTCGCCGCGGCGATGATGGAGCCGCCCGGCGGCACCGCGCTGGTCGAGGAAAGCATCCTCGAAGCGCTCGATTTCCGGCGCGCGATGAAGAAGGTCGCGCAGGAATGGGGACAGGACTGGTGGTTCGACGTCTGGGGTCCGGACAGCTTCGCCGAGAACGGCATCGGTTCGCGCGAAGACTGGATGATCCGCGCCGAAGACAGCTGGCACGGCTTCGGCAACATCGCGCCCGGCTTCAACATGCTGGACCCGATCAAGGCCACCATCGTCACGCCCGGCCTGTCGATCGACGGCCAGTTCGGCGATACCGGCATTCCCGCTTCGATCGTGACCAAGTACCTGGCCGAACATGGCGTCATTGTCGAAAAGGCCGGCCTGTATTCGTTCTTCATCATGTTCACCATCGGCATCACCAAGGGCCGCTGGAACACGCTCCTGACCGCGCTGCAGCAGTTCAAGGACGACTACGACAAGAACCAGCCGATGTGGCGCATCC
>CBIHRX010000365.1:0-6328 GCA_966212555.1 uncultured Massilia sp. | reverse complement strand
GTCCAGCTTGGTTAGACGGCAAGCGGTGGCTTACCGAATCAACGCGAACACAGCCAATGAAAAGGGCGTTGCCGGTGTGAACCGAGCAACGCCCTGTCTGGCCAGGGGTCTTACTGGCCGTCGGGACTTACATCTTCCAGCGCAAGCCGGCCGCGACCGAACGTCCGATCTGGACCGTACCGAAATTGGTCAGCTGCGCGTTACCCGCACTGCCGAAGTGGTAGTACTGCTGCTGCACTTCGTTGGTCAGATTGACACCACTGATATCGAACGACATGTTCTCGTTGATCTTGTAAGAGATCTGCATGTCGACGCTCTTTTCCGGATGACGCCAGATACCGATCGGATTGGCGAACAGCGCGGCTTCGTTGGCGGCCAGGAAGCCGGAGCGCCAGACCTGCGACAAGCGCGCGCTGATCGGGCCCTTTTCGTAAGCCAGGGTCGCGTTGTAGGAGCGGTTGGACACGCCGAAGAACGGCGTCTCGAGCTGGGCGACGATGACGCCGGCATCATTGGCGTCAGGCACGTTCTGCGACGACGTGAGCTTCGTAAAGCTGCCCTGGATGCCCAGGCCGTCCAGCAGGCCCGGCAGCCCCTTCGGGAAGTAGACGAAACCGAGCTCGGCGCCACTGATCTTGCCGTTGGAGGCGTTGGTCGGCGAGTTGATCACGTAGTCATAGCCGTTCGTATGGTCGCCGCCCGAGGTCGAGTTGCGGAACGGGTCGTTCGCCGGATCGACGTGCACGCGGTGACGCAATGGGACGACCAGGCCGTCGATCTTGCGCTTGAACAGCGTGCCGTAGATTGCGCTGTCCTTCTGGAAATACCACTCGGCCGTCAGGTCGAAGTTCTTGGAGTGCGTCGGTTTCAGGTCCGGATTGCCGCCGCTGCCCGAGCCATAGCCCACCTTCGACACGTCGTCACCGAGTTGCAGGACAGGATTCAGGTCGCCGAAGTTCGGGCGGCGCAGGGTTTCACCATAGTTAAAGCGCAGCACGACGTCCTTGGTCGGGTCGTAGATCAGGGTCATGCTGGGCAGCAGCTTGCTGGTCGACTTGCTGGCACCGGTCGCCGTGACCGCCTTGGTGGTGGCATCGACCTTATAGAAGGTCATGTCGGTCTTGACCTTGACGTAGCGCACGCCGAAATTGCCGCGCAGGCGATGGCCGAACAGTTCGTTCTGGGTATTCCCCATCAGGAAGAGGTTGGTCGTCTTTTCGTCGACCTCGAACGTCTTCTGCAGGCTCAGCTTGTCCGTCGTCAGGAAGTTCGGATCGACCGAGTTATAGAGCTTGCGCCAGGCGTCGATATTGTCGCGGATGTAGTAGGCGTTCGGCTCCACCCACGAGCGCGGAACGTCCGAGATGTCGGTGCCGAAGTTCGCGTTGACGGAGGAATACTCCGCACCCAGCGAGGCGAGGTTGCGGTTCAGGGTGCCCGATTGCGTCCGGTTGGCCTCCGACGCCTTGCGGTCGTCGAAGCGCGCGCCGAAGTGGATCGTTTCCAGCGGACCCCAGTCGGCATCGAAGACGCCCGCCAGGCTGGCCGTCGCGGCGCTGCCCTTGTTGCGGTTGGCGTTATCGTAGAACTGCGCGACATTCCACTTGGTCGGGTCGGCCAGGTCGGCATCGTTGTTGAAATGGAAGGCCGTGTTGTTGTTGCCGTCATTGAAGTTGACGTTGATCGACGGTGCAACGCGGTCGATCCGGGTGGCCGTGAATTCCGAGTGATAGGTGCTGGTCTGGTACGACAGGTCACCGTCCAGCCGCAGGCGGTCGCCGACGTTCCACTTGCCGTTCAGGGCATACACGTAGGAATCGGTTGCCGACGTGGTGTAGTCGCCGCTGTTGAAGCCATAGACGTTATTGACTTGACGGCTCTTGATGACGTTCGTGCCCGGGAACGTCGTGATCGTCCCCGCCGGGTTGCTGCCGAGATCGCCCCACCAGTCGACGAAGCTGAACAGCAAGCGGTTGAAGGATTTGTCGCGATAACCGTTGTACATCGATTCGAAGGTGTAGACCGAATCGCTGTTCGGTTTCCACTGCAAGGCGATATTCGCGGCAGGACGCTTGCGCTCGCCTTCGACGTCACTCTGGAAAACGGCGTCGCGTGCCAGGTAGTACGGATAATCCTTGCCGTTGAAATTCAGCGTCGAACCCGCTGCCATCGGCAGGCCGGTATGGGTGCCGGGCGTCCAGATATTGTTGTCGAAGACGCGCTGCAAGGGCGTGTAACCTGCGGGATCTTCGGCGGCGTTGGGGCTGACGAACGGCACCATGGCACCCGGCGTCACGCTTTCGTTGCGATATTTCGTCTTGTTAATCGACAGATTGACCAGGGCACCGAATTCGCCGGCGCCGGTGTCCCAGCGGTTGCTCAACATGCCGCTGAGCTGCGGGTTCCCCTTTTTCGCGGGCTCGAGATAGGTTTCACGGGCCGACAGCGACACTTTCGGACCCTTGAAATCGAACGGCCGCAGCGACTTGACGTCGATCTGGCCGGCGATGCCGGTGTCCAGCTGGCTGGCGTCGCGCGTCTTGTAGACGTCGATCTGGCGCACCAGGGTCGAGGGAATGTCCTGGAGCGCGACCTGCGTGCCGGACGCGGTAAAGATATTGCGTCCGTTCCAGGTGGTCTGGACGTCGGGCAGACCGCGGATCGACAAGGTGCCGACTTCGCCGCCGGCGCGGTTGGTGACCTGGATACCCGTCACACGCTGCAGCGCCTCGACGACATTGTTATCGGGGAGCTTGCCGATGTCTTCGGCAACGACCGATTCCACGACCTGGTCGTTGGTGCGCTTGATTGCCAGGCTCTTGATCAGCGATGCCCTGACGCCCGTGACGACCACGGTCGTGGGTTCAGCCTGCTCGGTCTTGTCGGCGGCCGCTTGCGCCCATACCGAGGCGCTGCTGAGCAGGCCGGCGCCCATCAGCGCAGTCACTGACAGCTTCAGGGCCAAAGGACGTGCAGATACTTGCGATTTCATAAGTCTCCTGTGTTTGTAGTTATAGAAAAGCTTGCTTCTCAACCTGGCATTGCTGTTAAACCATGTTAGAGATCCAGCAATGATCAATCCAATGATATTTTCTGGCTTTCTGATATCGATTTCAGTATCAAACTAGTCTTTTAGGAAACAAAACCGGGGGCCGGGCGTCGCATGGCTGGTGAAAAAACCGCTTTCGCCGAGAAAAACAGATCGACATTGCTGCAGGTTGTGTTGTGCTTCAACAACGATTTTCATTTCATCAACATGAGTCGCAAGCCTGGCGCTGACGCCCATGAAAGAAAAAGCGGGTAACGACGCTTCGTCGCTACCCGCTTCTGCGCGCGCCGCTTGCGCATGAGGCGCGGGCTTCTACACCCGCTTGACGTTGCGCGTGAACGCATCGTTCTTCGTCGGCAGGACGAAGATCTTGGGCGACTTGTCGTTGCCGTTGTCGCTGTCCTTCCCGTCTTTTTCGTCTTTCTTGTCCTTCTTCTTGTCGTCCTTCTTGTCCGCCTTCTTGTCGTCTTTCTGCTCGGTCTTGTGCTCGCCCTTCGACGGCTTGGACGGTTCCGACACGTGGCTGGTCGTGGAGGTGTGGCCGCCTTTCTTGCCGCGTCCGCCCGGGACGAGGGACGCCGCCGTCAGCACCGCGGCACCGCCGAAGACCGCGTCGCTGACGGTGCCGTTCGCCAGCGCCGTCGCGCCCGCGTTCGTGCCCGTTTCCACCGCCGATTTGACCACCTTGCCGACGCTGCCATGCATCAGGCCGGCAATCGCGCCGTTGATCTGGTCGTTGCCGATGTGCAGGGCCGACAGGGCCGAGGCCGCGATCGTGGTGCCCATGCCTTCCGGGGTCAGGTCGGCCGCAAGGTTGAGCGCGTCCTCGCCGACGTGGCCCAGTTCGCCCAACATGCCCTTGAAGTCGCCATGGGCCAGGTCCTTGACGGCGCTGAGCGAGTGTTCGACGATGCCTTCGGCCGAATTGACCAGGTCCTTCAGGCCCGCGTCGGTGCCCTTGTTGATCGCATCCTTGACGGTTTCGAGTCCTTTCTCGACGTCAGCGACGAGGTGGTCGAAGCCTTTGCCGAGGTGGAGGTCGCCGAGCGTCTTGAGGGCCATGTCGGCGGTGCCCGTGGCGGCGTCGGCCGCCGTCTTTTCCAGGTCCGAGCCGAGCTTGGCCAGGTCCTGCAGCGCCAGTTTCATGTTGCCTTCCATGAGCGCTTCGGTCAGGTCGAGCGCATCCTTCAACACGTTCAGGACATCGTGCGCCAGTTTCTTCGCGAGGTGTTCGACGCCGTGGGCGACCGCGCCGGCGGCCTTCTCGATATCGTGGCCGAGATGTTGAAACGCGTGTTTCATTTTTGTAAAAATACTGCTCATGCTGTGCTCCTCGATGCGCAGGCGCGCGTTGGGTTGCGGGAGAGTGAATGGGTTTTGGCCGCGCAGAATCGCGAACGCGATCCTCCTGCACCGTAGCGTAAGAGAACGGCGGTCCGTGGCAGGGGCGGGATGCGAAGACGTGCGGTTGGTGGCGAAGTGAGGCCGGCGCTTCGCCGGCACGGGCCGCGCTTCGCTGGCGGTCGCGCGGGCGCGCCTTCGGATCCCTAAGATGGCGGCCATTCGCATTCGAGGAATCCGCATGACACGCATTCACGGCGCCGGCGCGTATCCCACGCCGCCGGCACTGGACTCGGCGGCCGGCGTGGCCGCTACCTCCCGCCCGGCCGGGGTTTCCCGCAGCAAGGCGAACTCGACACTGTTGACGGCGGGCGGGCCCGACGTCCTCGCGGCCAAGTCGTCCGGCGCTGCCGGCAGCCGGGCCAGGGTGGCGTCGGCCCGCCTGTTCGCCGGACCCGCCGCGCCCGGCGAGGTGCCGGACGAGGTGACAGGCGACGTGCCGGACGCGGAGGCCGAAGCGGGCGCCGCGCTGTTCGTCACCATTTCCCAGTTGTGCCGCCCCGGCGACGACCGGCTCGATCCGCTGTTCGCCTACCGGCTGCGCGGCGCGCCGGCGAGCGCGCAGGCGCGGTTGTTCAAGCTGGCCGCGCATCCGCGCGGCGCGGCCGGCACGGGCGGCGCCGGGCTGGCCTCGAGGGCGCAGGCGCTGCGCGACGTGATCGCCACGGCCGGCGTGATGTGCATGCCGGTGGTGCTGTACTGCGACGTCGACGCGGCCGCCGGCGCGGGCCCGCTCGAGGCGCTGTTCGCCATGCCCGGCACGCGCGCCACGACCATCCTGTGGGCGCATTGCGGCGGTGTCGGTCGCTTCGTCGAGAGGCCCGTCGACCATGCCGCCTATCTCTGTTCGGTCCTGGCCGATCCGTCGCTGCGGCACGTCCACGTCGACCTGGCGTGGTCGCGCATCGCGCGCCAGATCATGCTGCGCACCGGCCCGGACGGCCGGGAGATGCCGGACCATGCGTCGGTGCGGGCGTGGGCGCGGCTCATCGACGATCATCCGGACCGTTTCCTGTTCGGCTCGGAGGCACTCGACGCGCGCGAACGGGCGGCGCTGTGGAAAGCGATCGATGCGTTGTACCAGCCTTTGCTGGACAGATTGACGCCCGCCGCGCGCCGCGCCATCACGACCGGCAACTACGAGCGCCTGGTGCTGGATGCCCGGCCGCGCATGCAGGCGTTCGCACGGCACGTTCTCACGCCGGCGTTCGTCGAGCAGGACCTGCGCGCCTGGGAATACGGTCGCGGCAGCGACGGCACGCGCTACGATCCCGACGCGTTGCGCGCCCTGCGCGACGCGGCCTGTGCCGGCGCGGGCGTGGACGCGGACGGCACGCCCCTGGCCTGAGCGCCGGCTCAGGCGTCGCCGTTGCGGCGCCTGCGCGGCAGGAACCGGTTGGGCAGTCCGGTCAGCAGGTTGGTCATCCGGCCGGCAAAGTACTGATGGCGGTTCTCGCGCGCGAACGGGTCCGCGTAGACCGGATTCGGATTGTGGTTGAGGTAGTAGAGCGGCTGCTGGGGCGCATGCGCCTGCGTCGTGTGGCTGAGGACGAACTGCGGCGCCGGCGGCGTGGCCGGCGCAGGTTCGGCCGTCGCTGCCGGCTGCGCTGTCTGACTGGCGCCGTTCGACGGCTCCGCCCGTGTGTCCGGCGCAGGCTGCGTCATGTGACTGAGGACGTACTGCGGCGTGGGCGGCGTGGCAGGCGCGGGCTCGGATGCCGGCTGTGGCGCAGGCTGCGTCATGTGACTGAGAACGTATTGCGGCTGCGGCGGCGCGGCCGGTGCCGGAACGGCCGCCGGTGCCGGCGCGGGCGGCGTCATGTGGAGGAGGACGAACAGCGGCAGCGGCGGCGAGGCCGGGGCCGGCGGGGCCGCGGG
>CBIHRX010000364.1:0-6336 GCA_966212555.1 uncultured Massilia sp. | reverse complement strand
CCACCCTACCGCGGTTTTTCCGTCTGTTCCGCGTTTCGTGCAGCCTGTCGCACGCACGTCGCGGTGCGGCGTGCCCGGCGCTATCGTGCTGTCATCGCAACGCGCGTCCACACGGAGGAAAACCATGTCTCGTATCAAGCAACTCGTCGCTGTCGCCGGCCTGGCCCTGGCGACCGCATTCCCCACTCACGCCGCCGACCGCGGCGAGCCGTATGCACTCGTACGCGACGGCGAGCGCGGTACCAGCATGACGGGCGACAGCGCCGACTGGTCGACCATCAAGAACCTGCGCAAGCAGATCAACGGCGACTTTCTATGGTTCCGCGACGGCGGCAAGGCGTACATCGTGCAGGACCCCGCCGTGCTCGCGCGGGCGCGCGCGGCGTGGGAGCCGGTCGAGAAGCTCGGCAAGGAAATGGACGTCCATGGACGCGAGATGGACAAGCACGGCAAGGCGATGGACGCCCTCGGCAAGGACATGGAGCGCGCCAGCGCCGGCATGAAGCCGGACGAATCGAAGATCCGTTCGATCGAGCGCCGCATGAACGAGGTGGGTGGCAAGATGGGCGACGTCGGCAGCCGCATGGCCGGGGCCGACGAAGCGGGCCAGGCGCGCCTGAACCGCGAGATGGCCGACCTGAACCGGCAGATGGCGGACCTGAACCGGCAGATGGCTGCGGCGACGCACTCCGACAGCCAGCGTGCGGCGCAGCGTTCGATGGACGACATCGGCCGCCGCATGAACGATGCCGGCAAGCCGATGGATGCGCTGGGCAAGCAGATGGACGCCCTCGGCAAGCGCATGGATGCGGAAAGCCGCACGGCCGACACGACCGTGCGCGCCCTGACCCGCGACGCGCTGGACACGGGCCTGGCGCAGCGGGCGCCGCAAGCGTAACGCATCCGCGCAGCGGCGCGACGAGGCAGCCGTGGGCATCCAGGCTGCCGGCGTCCTGGTCCCAGCCACGGGCATACAGCGGCACGCCCATCCCGTCCGGCAGGGCGGCCGTCGTCGACGCCAGGTTCGCATAGACGCCAATGCGCTCGCCGTCCAGGCTGCGCACCATGCCGATCACGCCGTCCGGCAAGCCGTCGAGGAAGGCGGTGGCGCCGCGGCGCAGGGCGGGGTGGTGCCGGCGCAGTTTGATCAAGGCGCTGAAGTGGGCGAACGTCGCGTGGTCGAACGTGGACCAGTCGAGGCGCCAGTCGTCGAACAGGACTGTCCAGTCGCGCCAGCTGGATTCCCCGAATTCCTGGCCCATCAGGATGTGCGGGACGCCATCCATCGCCAGCAACACGCTTGCCGCGGCCAGGTGCGCCTCATGGCCGAACACGGCATCGGCGCGCGGTTGCTCCTTTTCTTCCAGCCAGCGCAGGCGCAGCGCGCCGCGCGGAAAACTGTACGTCGATTCGTTCCAGTATTGCGCGAACGCGCGCGCGTCCGCTTCCCCGTGCGCCACGCGGCGCAGCATCTCGCGCGTGCCGCCTTCGTAGGTGAGGTCGCAGGCGGCGAGGTGGTGGCATTCGTCGTAGGCCTGCGAGACCAGCGCGATGTCGGGCTTCACCGCCGCCAGCGCCGCGCGGATCTCGTCGAGGAAATCCGTCGGCGTGATGTCGGAATCGTCGAAGCGCATGCCGTCCAGATCGAAGCGCTCGACCCAGCGGCACATGGTATCGACCAGATAGCGGCGCAGGTCGGCATTGCTGAAATCGAAGCCGGCGAAATACGCGCGGCGCGGCACGGCGTACATCACGTTGCCTGCGCGGTCGCGCTGGAACCACTCGGGGTGAGACAGCGTCAGCGGATGGTCGACGCTGCTGCGGTTCAGCGTCCAGTCGAACACGATGCGCATGCCGCGCGCGTGGATCGCGTCCACCAGCCGTTTCAGGCCGTCCTCGTCGCCCAGGGCCGGGTCGATGGCCTCGAAGTCGCGCACCGCATACGGGTCGCCCAGCGTGCCTCGCCGGCCGGCCACGCCGATCGGGTGGATCGGCATCATCCAGATCGTGTTCACGCCCAGGTCGGCGAGGTGGCCGAGGCGCGCACGCACACCGTCGAAATCGCCGCCGAACGCGCGCACGGACAGCTGGTAGACCACGGCGTCGCGCAGCCATTCCGGGCTCGGCAAGGCCTCGTGGTCGCGATACAGCACGCCCGGCGCGTCCGCAGACAAGCCGCGCCGGCGCAGGAACACGGTGCCGTCCAGGCAGACAGTGAGGCAGGAATTGCCCTGGCCATCCTCGGACATCCACGGGTTGGCCGGATCGGCGATCCAGTGCGTGTCGTCCAGCACGAACTTGTACAGGTGGCGGCCGGGCGGCAGCGGCAGGGTGCAGGTCCAGCGGGTCGGCGTCACGCGCTCGAGCATGCAGGCGTCGCCCGCCCAGCTGTTGAAGGTGCCGGCCAGCGCGACGGTGCGCAGGGTGGCCGGGCCGTCGAAGACAAAGCATACGCCGTTGGAGCCGAAAGCGGGCAGCAGGGCGGGATCGGCGTCGCGGGCGATGTGCATGATGTTCTTGTCAATGAATGTGTTATTTAACTACTAAGTAGATATTTACTAGGCGAAAATGTCAAGATTGGCATCGTTTTCATGTGTAGTCCGGCTACATTGCTTGATGGTGAGTTGTTGGAATGGCTACTTGTATGGCAGCATGGCGGCGCCGCGCACGACGCGGCATCTTCTCCGCCATTCTCACCAGGAATCCGCCATGCGCCACACCGTCCGCCTTGCCGTCTCGACCGCGATTGCCGTCGCGGCGGGATGGGCCTCCATTGCCACCGCCCAGACGCCGGCCCCTGCCGCCGAGCGCCCCGCCGCCTCTTTCCCGTACACGCCGGGCCTGGACGTGAACTCGATGGACCGCGGCGCCGACCCTTGCGTCGATTTTTACCAGTACGCATGCGGTGGCTGGATCAAGAACAATCCGATCCCGGCCGACCAGGCGCGCTGGTCCGTGTACGGCAAGCTGGCGCAGGACAACCGCCGCTACCTGTGGGGCATCCTCGAGGACCTGGCGCAGCGCCAGGACGGCCGCAACGCGAACCAGCAAAAGATCGGCGATTACTTCGGCGCCTGCATGGACGAGAAAGCCATCGAGCAGCGTGGTGCCGCGCCGCTGACGCCTTACTTCGACGAGATCGCAAAGATCCAGTCGAACCGCGACCTGCCGCGCGCGCTCGCGCGCCTGCAACTGGCGCTGGCCGATCCGGGCCTGTTCTTCGGCTTCTCGTCGAGCCAGGATTTCGCGGATTCCTCGCGCGTGATCGCGTTCGCCGTCGCGGGAGGCCTGGGCCTGCCGGACCGGGATTCGTACCTGAAGACGGACGCGAAGTCGAAGGCCATCCGCGCGAAGTACGTCGCGCACATCGCGAACACGTTCAAGCTGCTGGGCGATACGCCCGCCGTGGCGCAGCGCAATGCCGCGCAAGTGATGCGGATGGAGACGACGCTGGCGAAGGCGTCGCTGTCGGCCGTCGACAAGCGCGATCCGTATAAACTGTTCCACAAGGTCGATGCGAAGGGTCTGCAGGCGTTGACGCCGGGCTTCGACTGGCACGCCTACCTCGACGAGCTGGGGGAGGGCAGCCTGGCGACGTTCAACGTCACCGAACCCGCGTTCTTCAAGGCGCTCGGCAAGATGTGGAAGACGAACGGCGTTGATGCCACCCGCACGTATCTGCGCTGGCACGTGGCGCGCAACCTGTCGCCGGTGCTGGCGTCGAACTTCGACAACGAGCACTTCGATTTCTTCAGCAAGACGCTGCGCGGCGTGCAACAGCAGCAACCGCGCTGGAAGCGCTGCGTGGCGCTCGTCGACCATCAGCTGGGTGAGGCGCTGGGCCAGGAATTCGTCGGCCGCGCGTTCTCGCCCGAACTGAAGGACAAGGCGCTGCACATGACGCGCCAGATCGAGGAGGCGATGAAGAAGGACATCGACGAACTCGACTGGATGAGCGCGGAGACGAAACAGCAGGCGCACAAGAAACTGGCTGCCATCGTCAACAAGATCGGCTACCCGGACAAGTGGCGCGACTACGGCGCCTACGTCGTGAAGGCGGGCGATTTCGCCGGCAACGTCGAGCGCGGCAACCGGTTCGAGGCGCGCCGCCAGCTGGACAAGATCGGCCAGCCGCTCGACCGTACCGAGTGGGGCATGACGCCGCCGACGGTGAATGCGTACTTCGATCCGCAGATGAACGACATCAACTTCCCGGCCGGGGTGCTGCAGCCGCCGCTGTTCGATCCGAAGATGGACGACGCACCGAACTACGGCAACACGGGCGGCACCATCGGCCACGAGCTCACGCACGCCTTCGACGACGAGGGCCGCCAGTTCGACGCCAGCGGCAACCTGAAGGATTGGTGGACGAAGAAAGATGCCAAGGCGTTCGAGGAGCGGGCCCAGTGCATCGTCGACCAGTACGCGCAGTACACGGTCGTCGACGACATCAAGATCAACAGCAAGCTGACGCTTGGCGAGGACGTGGCCGACCTCGGTGGCCTGATCCTCGGCTGGATGGCGTGGCAAACGGAGATGGCGGCAATGCCACAGAAGGCGCAACCGCTGCGTGACGGCCTCACGCCGGAGCAGCGTTTCTTTGTCGGCTATGCGCAGTGGGCTTGCGAAAATAATCGTCCGGAAAACCTGCGCGTGAGCGCGATGACGGATCCGCATTCGCCGGGGCGTTATCGCGTCAACGGGTTGATGGTGAATATGCCGCAGTTCCAGCAGGCGTTCCAGTGCAAGGCGGGGCAGCCGATGGTGAAGGAAAAGCGGTGCAGGGTGTGGTGAGTTAGACCGTCGTCCCCGGACTAGCCGTCCGCTGTGGCGGGGGCCCAATTTAATGTGCAGGCTGCTACGTAATTGGGCCCCTGCCTTCGCAGGGGCGACGGTTGAGGCTGCGGGTTAACTTAGCGCCGCGTGGCCCGATCGCTCAGCTGCGCCTGCAAATGCACGAGATTGGCCTCGAACGCCTGCATCTCGAGCCCGATCGACGTCAGGTCGAGCGCCGCCTGCTTGAGTTCGGGGAATAGCTGTTGTTCTTCCTGGCGGATATGGCTCAGGACGGCATCGATGAGTTCGCGTACCAGGGGCTCGGCGCGGGCTTCGTCCAGCGACATGCCTTGCAACGTGGCCAGCAGGTCGTCGACGGCGAGGTGGTCTTCCTCGAAGCGGGCGATCAGGTTCGGGTCCACCCGGCGCACGCCGGGATAGAAGATGCCTTCCTCGAGGCGCGAGTGCATGTGGATCGCCTGGATCAGCTGGGTCGCCGCCTGCTTCCTGACCTCGGCGCTTTGCGTGTTCCGGTAGGCGTCGGCGAGCTTGCGCACCAGGTCGTGGTCGCGCAGCAGGGCCTGGACGGGATTGTCGACGGGGAACGCGTCCTGCGTCCTCGACCGTACGGGGTCGTCTGTCGTTGCCATGGGGTTTCTCCTCAACGGTTGCCCGGCATACTCCGATATGCCGTCAGGGATTCATCCTACTCCCGGTCACCCGCGCCCCGTGTTAGGTAACGCACCGTCGGTTGTGTCTGCAACGGGCGCTTGTC
The DNA here is from genome assembly GCA_966212555.1 of uncultured Massilia sp. Classification (GTDB taxonomy): domain Bacteria; phylum Pseudomonadota; class Gammaproteobacteria; order Burkholderiales; family Burkholderiaceae_D; genus Telluria. The sequence goes on along the minus strand of CBIHRX010000364.1, from coordinate 785 downwards.
AAAAAAAATGCCGCCCCGGCGGGCGGCATTCATGAGACACGTATTGCTCAGTGCTGCGAGATGCTGCCGCGCCACGCGCCCGTTTCCTTGCCGCGCTTCTCGAGCATGTCCTTGAACTTCTGCAGGTTGCCGCGGGCTTCCAGGCGGACGGCGCCGAGGGCGTCGCCAATCTTCTCGATCGGCCCTTCCGGCTGGTAATCCATCTGCAAGGTGATGCGGGTGACGTCTTCCGAGATCTTGTGGAAGGACACCACGCCGCCGTTCGGCACGCCGCTGGTGCTGCGCCAGGCGATGCGCTTGTCCGGGATCTGTTCCGTGATCTCGGCATCCCATTCCTTCTCTTCACCGGCCACGTTGGCCTTCCAGTGCAGGCGCTTGTCGTCCAGCTGGCGGATCTCGTGGACGCTGCCCATGAACTGCGGGAAGTCTTCGAACTGCGTCCACTGGTTGTAGGCGGTACGCACGGGGACGTTGACCTCGATGGTTTCGATGATCGACGAATCCATGCCCGATTTATTGCCTTTGAGTTTTTTGGACAGCATCATGCCGCCGACGGCCAGCGCGGCGACCGTCACTACACGGTTCAGCATTTGTTACCTCCTTATGCCATAGCGTTCGCTTGCGTTACACAAAACCGGTCCCTGCCCGCATCAGGAGCTGGACCGCATCTGTCGTCAAAAGTACGTCAAAAGTGATCAACACGGCGCTCGCGAGCCTTGCGGAAACAGTGATACTGTATATATCATCAGTAAAAATCCTGCCGCGGCGATGCCGAGGGCGCCCCG
>CBIHRX010000363.1:0-6345 GCA_966212555.1 uncultured Massilia sp. | reverse complement strand
CTGATGATCGTGTCGCTGCTGCTCGTGCACCGGCTGCTGAAATCGCACATCGGCCGCGCGTTCGAGGCGTTGCGCGACAGCCCCATCGCATCGGACTGCATGGGCGTCTCCGTGTACCGCTACAAGGTCTACGCGTTCGTGATCAGCGCCGGCTTCGCGGGCCTGGCCGGCAGCCTGTATGCCTATTCCGAGCAGTACATCTCGCCCAACACCTACAACTTCGAGCTGACGATCCTGTTCTTGCTCGCGGTGATCATGGGCGGGCGCAAGACGAGAAGCGGCGCGCTGATCGGCGCCGTCATCGTCGTGATGCTGCCGAGCCTCCTGTCCGACATCGACCTGTTCCGCCGCATCGCCGTCGGCGCGGCGATCCTCGCGGTCGTCGCCGCCGGCCTGCTGCTGGCGCGCCGCAAGACGACCGTGGGCCGCGTCGCCGTGCCCGTCGCGGCCACGCTGGCCATGGCCGTCGTCTCCTACAAGCTGGAAAGCATGGTGGATTGGCGCCTGACGATCTTCGGGCTCATGACCTTGTTCGTCGTCTACTACCTGCAGGAGGGCATCGTCGGCTTCCTGCGCGGCCTGCTGGGCCGGGGGCGCCAGCATGCGCGCGCGCTCGCGGACCATGGCGGCGATCCGTTCGCCGGCGTGCCGCAAGCGGAAGGCGGCGGAGGCGACCTGCTGAAAGTCGACCAGGTGCTGATGCAGTTCGGCGGCCTGAAGGCGCTGAACCAGGTCGACCTGACGGTGGCGCGCGGCACCGTGCACGGGCTGATCGGGCCGAACGGCTCGGGCAAGAGCACGATGATGAACGTCCTGACGGGCATCTACAAACCGACGGCCGGCCAGGTCTTCTTTTCCGGCAGCGGCATCACGGGCCGCACGCCGGCCCAGATCGCGCTGGGCGGCATCGCCCGCACGTTCCAGAACGTGCAGCTGTTCGGCGAGATGACGGCGACGGAAAACATCCTCGTCGGCCTGCACCACAGTTTCCGCTCCAACGTGTTCGACGCCATGCTGCACACGCCGCGCCGGCGCCGCGAGGAACTGGCGGCGCGCGAACGGGCGGCCGCGATCCTGCGCTTCGTCGGCCTCGCCGACCTCGCGGACGAGGAAGCGCGCAACCTCCCCTACGGCAAGCAGCGCCTGCTGGAGATCGGCCGCGCGCTGGCGCTCGATCCGCGCCTGCTGCTGCTCGACGAACCGGCCGCGGGCCTGACGGCGCCGGACATCCGCGAACTGATGGCCATCATCCGCAAGATCCGCGACCACGGCATCACCATCGTCCTCATCGAGCACCACATGGACGTCGTGATGTCGATCTCGGACACCGTCACCGTGCTCGATTTCGGCCAGAAGATCGCCGAGGGCACGCCGGCCAAGGTGCAGTCCGACCCGCGCGTGATCGAAGCCTACCTGGGCGGCGCCGGCGAACCCGCCGCATCCACCACTGCCGCCGTCTGAGGAGACCCCATGCTCATCATCGACAACCTGCACGCGGCCTATGGCAAGGTCGAAGTGCTGCACGGGATCTCGCTCGAAGTCCCGAAGGGCCAGCTCGTCACCCTGATCGGTTCCAACGGGGCCGGCAAGACGACGACCATGCGCGCGATCTCCGGCATGATCAAGCCGCGCGGCGGCAAGGTGCTGCTGTCCGGCCGCGACATCACCGGCATGGATTCGCACCGCATCGCGCGCGCGGGCCTTGCCCATTCGCCGGAAGGCCGGCGCGTGTTCGCGACGATGACCGTCACCGACAACCTGCTGCTGGGCGCCTTCCCGCGATTCACCCGCGCCCGGCCGAAGGGCGACGTGCAGCATGACCTGGAGCGCGCGCTGGAACTGTTCCCGCGCCTGAAGGAACGCCGCACGCAGCTGGCCGGCACCTTGTCCGGCGGCGAGCAGCAGATGCTGGCGATGGCGCGCGCCGTCATGCTGAACCCGGACGTCGTGCTGCTGGACGAACCGTCGATGGGCCTCGCGCCCATCCTCGTCGACGAGGTGTTCCGCATCATCGCGCGGCTCAAGGCGGAAGGCGTGACCATGCTGCTCGTCGAGCAGTTCGCCCAGGCCGCCCTGAACGTGGCCGACTACGGCTATGTGCTGGAGAACGGCAACATCGCCGTGCACGGCCCGGCCGGAAGCCTCAGGAACGACCCGAAGGTCGTCGCGGCCTACCTGGGCGGCGCCCACTGACGGATCGCGGCCGCCAGCGCATCGAGGTCTTCGGGCCCGTTGTACAGGTGCGGCGTGACGCGCACGCCTTCGCCGTCGCCGATCCTGCGCACGACGGTGAAGATGCGGTGTTCTTCCATCAGGCGACGCACGACGTCCGCGGCCGGGATGCCGTCGATGCCGAACGCGCCCAGCGCGCCATGCAGGTGCGGAGCGCGCGGCGTGAACACGCGCACGCCGGGCAGGCCGCGGACCTGGTCCATCCAGCGCCGCGCGAGCCAGCGCAGGCGGGCTTCCTTGGCCTTGCCGCCCATCGTGGCGTGAAAGGCCAGCGCATCCTCGATGGCCATGATCGGCGCGGGCGGCACGGTGCCCACGTGGCCCAGCTTATCGATGTCGGTGCGGGCGAACGTCACGTCGCCGTACAGCGGCGCGATGTCGGCGATGCGCTCCCGTGCGATGTACAGCAGGCCCGTGCCCAGCGGCGCGCCGACCCATTTATGCAGGTTGAAGGCGGCGAACTGCGTGCCCAGTTGCGGGATCGTGAAGTCGAGATGTGCGAGCGCGTGGGCGCCGTCCACGATCGCATCGATGCCGCGCTCGCAGGCCAGCGCGGACAAGCGCGCCACCGGCATGATCCGCCCCGTGCGGTGCACCATGTGCGTGACCAGCAGCACGCGCGTACGCGGCGTGATCGCGTCCGCGTACAGCGCCGCGACGGCATCCTCGTCTTCCAGGTCGTACGGCACGTCCACCTGCACGACCGTGAGGCCCTTGCGCCCGGCGACCATGCGGACGATGTCGTGGCTGCTGTCGTAATCGTGGCGCGCCATCAGGATCGCGTCGCCCGCTTCGAACGGATAGCCCTGCAGCAGGATGTTCATCGATTCGACGGCGCTGCGCGTGATGAGCAGTTCGTCGGGCGCGACGTCCGTGAACTCGGCCAGCAGCGCCTTCACGAGCGCGAGCCGTGCGGGCCAGCGCGTGCGCAGGAAGAACGCGTTCTCGCGGTCGACCTCGTCCTGGTAGCGCCGCAGCGCCGCGCGCACGGGATCGGCCGGCATGCCGAAGTAGCCGTTCTCCAGGTTGATGAAGTCGGGCGACCGCGTGTACTGGGCGCGGATGGTCGACCAGTACGACTCGTCGTCGGGGCGGATGGCGGTCACGGCGGGCTCCTGTCGGCTGTGGGGCAACCGACATCATAGCCCGCCCCGCTCATTGCTGCAGGCGCGCCCCCAGCGCCAGCGCCGCCGCGAGATTGCGCGCGGCACGGCGCAGGTTGTCCGCGCCGGCGGCCAGCGCCTCCGCGACGGAGCACGGCCGCGCGACGGCGGCGACCACGACCTCGATCCCGTGGTCGTGCACGGCATCCGCGTCGGCGGCGAGGCTGCCGCCGATGGCGACGACGGGCTTGCCGTGGCGGCGCGCAACGTGCGCCACGCCCATCGGCGTCTTGCCGTGCACGGTCTGGCCGTCGATGCGGCCTTCTCCCGTCACGACGAGGTCCGCGTCGCGCACGGCGGTGTCGAGCCCCACGGCCTCCGTCACGATCTCGACGCCGGGCCTGAGCTGGCCCTGCAGGAACACGACCATCGCTGCCGCGATGCCGCCGCCCGCGCCCGCGCCGGGACGCTGCGCGATGTCCTCGTCAAGGTCGTGCCGGATCACGTCGGCGTAGTGCGCGAGCGCGGCGTCGAGCTGGGCGACCATCGCCGGCGTCGCCCCTTTCTGCGGGCCGAACACGGCGGACGCGCCGCGCGGGCCGACGAGCGGGTTGTCGACGTCGCACGCGATCCGGAATTCGGCCTCGCGCACACGGGGATCGAGCTTCGAAACGTCGATGCGGTCGAGGCGCGCCAGTTCCGCGCCGCCGGGGCCGAGGTCCTCGCCCGCCGCGTCGAGCAGGCGCACGCCCAGCGCCTGCAGCATCCCCGCGCCGCCGTCGTTCGTCGCGCTGCCGCCCACGCCCAGCACGAAATGCCGCGCGCCGGCATCCAGCGCGGAAAGGATAAGTTCTCCAGTGCCGCGGCTCGTGGCCGTGCGCGGATCGCGCAGGTCGGGCGGCACGCCTTCCAGGCCGCTGGCCGCCGCCATCTCGATCACGGCCAGGTCGCCGCTCACGCCGTAGAACGCATCCACCGTCTGGCCCAGGGGTCCCGTCACGCGCACGTCCACGCGCCGGCCGCCCGTCGCATCGATCATGGCCTGCACGGTGCCCTCGCCGCCGTCGGCCACGGGTACCTTCACGTACGTGTCATCGGGCCAGACCTCGCGCATGCCGGCCTCGATGGCGTCGGCCACCTGCATGGCCGACAGGCTTTCCTTGAACGAATCGGGGGCGATGACGATCTTCATGAACTCTCCTCAGCGGTTGACCAGGCGCGCCGGCACGCGCATCACCAGGACCGCGCCGACCAGCAGCACGGTCGACAGGATATACAAGGCGACGTCGGTGCTGCCGGTGGCGTCCTTGATCCAGCCTACCAGGAAGGGGCTGACGAAGCCGGCCACCTGGCCCAGCGAATTGATCAGGGCGAGGCCGCCGGCCGCGGCGGCGCTGCCCAGGAAGGCGGCGGGCAGCGGCCAGAACATCGGCAAGCCGGTCAGCGCGCCCATCGTGGCCAGCGTGAGGCCGATCATCACGATCACCACGTTGTGCGAGAAATTCGCCGCCAGCAGCAGGCCGACGAGGGCCATCGCCATCGGCACGGACAGGTGCCAGCGGCGCTCGCGCCGGACGTCGGCCGAGCGGCCCACGATCACCATGAAAATGCCGGCGAACAGGTACGGCAAGGCGCTCAGCCAGCCCACGGTCGCGGGATTGTCGAACCCCAGTGCCTTGATGATCGAGGGCAGCCAGAAGTTGATCGCGTACACGCCCATCTGGATGCTGAAATAGATCAGCCCCAGCATCCACACGTGGCCGTTGCGCAGCACGCTGGAGAAGGAGTGGACGGCGTGGCTGCTGGCGCGGCGGTTCTGCTCGTCGGCGTCGAGCGCCTGCTTCATCGCGGCTTTTTCTTCGCCGGTCAGCCAGCGGGCATGCTGCAGCCCGTCGGACAGGAAGAACAGCACGGCCACGCCGAGGACGACCGTCGGCAGGCCCTGCAGCAGGAACAGCCACTGCCAGCCGGCGAGGCCGCCCTGCCCCGTCGCGAAGTGGCTCAGCATCCAGCCCGACAGGGGACCGCCGACCAGGCCCGAGACGGGAATCGCCGACATGAACAGGGCCATCACCTGGCCGCGCTTCTGCGACGGGAACCAGTTGGTGAAGTAGAACACCATGCCGGGGAAGAAGCCGGCCTCCGCGACGCCGGTGAGGAAGCGCAGCGCGTAGAACGTGCCCGGGCTCGTGACGAACATCATCGCCGCGGACAGCCCGCCCCACAAGACCATCATGGCGGCGATCCAGCGGCGCGCGCCCAGCTTGTGCAGGATCAGGTTGCTCGGCACGCCGCTGGTGACGTAGCCGATGAAGAAGATGCCGGCGCCGAGTCCGTACACGGTCTCGCTGAGTTTCAGGGCGTCGAGCATTTCCAGCTTGGCGAAGCCGACGTTGACCCGGTCCAGGTAGTTGAACAGGTAGCAGATGAAGATGAAGGGAATCAGGCGCCAGGTCGCCTTGCGGTAACCGCGCTCGAGGATGGCGGGATCGGCGAACCCCGCCGGCTTGGCCGCGCCCGTGCTCATGCTGTTGCTCATATTTGTCTCCGTGATGTCCGCCATAAGTCGGGCGGCAGACAGCATTATGACGAAAGCGACGTCGCAAATCCTCGGCGGACGGCACGAGACGCGCCGGGTTTTCAGGCTTGCCGATTGGGCAGTTTCACAAAAATGTTCATCCAAGTACAAGATTAGCATGCCGGTGATTGGCGCTTGGCACAGTTGCCGCGATCGGCTAGAGTGGGCGCATGCTCGAACTCAGCGCCCGCCTCGCCCAGGACATCGTCAGCCGCACCATGCGCATCATCCCGTTCAACGTCAACGTGATGGATGCGCGCGGCGTGATCCTGGCCAGCGGCGACGCGGCCCGGGTCGGGGAATTGCACGACGGCGCCCTGCTCGCGCTGGCGCGGCGCGGGACGGTCGAGGTGGACGCGGCGTCGGCGCCGCGCATGCACGGCGCGCGGCCCGGCATCAACCTGCCGCTGGTCGTGGGTGGCCAGATGTGCG
>CBIHRX010000362.1:0-6384 GCA_966212555.1 uncultured Massilia sp. | reverse complement strand
ACGGACATCATGGCCGACATCGCCGCCGCCAGCCACGAGCAGAGCGACAGCATCGCCCAGGTCAGCCAGGCCATCGGCGCCATGGACGACGGCACGCAGCAGAACGCCGCCCTCGTCGAGGAAGCGGCCGCCGCGACGGACGCGATGCAGACGCAGGCGCGGCAACTGGCGCAAACGGTCGGTGTGTTCAGGGTCGTGGCGCATGGCGCCGGCCGGCAGGGCGGCGCGGCGCGGCGGACGCCGGCGCGGGCGCCGATCGCGCTGCTGCAACCGGAGGCGGCCGCGTAGCCGCGCGTGGAAAAGCGCGCATATTGGGGCCGCCCGCGCTGCTAGACTCTCGTGGTCAGCATTCGAGGGGGCCGCGATGAGCGCATACCGAGCCAGCAACGTCGTGTCCTTGCACGGCGATCCGATCTACCACCACACGGAAAGCACGCCGTGGGCGCCGCCGCAGGGCGAGATCTGCCTGCAGCAGATTTCCGACCACATCGACCGGCACCTCGGGCCCGTCGACTGCGTGTTCCACGAACTGGTGTCCGACACGGTCCACATCGACGTCCATATCGTCAAGCCGACGGACGCGTATCCGTTCATCCGGCTGGTCACGTCCGGCATGAGCGATCTGCCGATGTCGACGCCGCCGGACGCCGACGTCCCGCGCCACGCGGAATTGATGATCACCCTGCCGCCCGACTGGAAGCTGGACAAGGAATCGTTCGAGGACGAGCGCTGGTACTGGCCCGTCCGGCTGATCAAGACGCTGGCCCGGCTGCCGCACAAGTACGGGACGTGGCTGGGGTGGGGGCATACGGTGCCGAACGGCGATCCGGCGGAGCCCTATGCGGCGGACGTCCGGTTCGACGGCTGCATCCTGCTGCCGTCGATCAGCGTGCCGGACGGCTTCCACCGGCTGCCCATCGACGCCGGCAAGGAGATCGCGTTCTTCGCGGTCGTGCCCCTCTACAAGGAGGAACTGGCGCTGAAGCTGCGGTCCGGGGCCGAAAAGCTGCTGGAACGCTTCGACAAGAAGCGTATCGGCGACACGATCGATCCAGGCCGCCCGAACGCGGGCAGGAAGCTGTTCGGTTTTCTATGAGGCGGGACCGGACCGCGCGCGCTTCGCCAGTTCGCGGTCGAGCGCATTCGCGAACCGCTGCCGGTCCGCCTGGCTGAACGCGGCGGGCCCGCCCGTGTCGACGCCGCCGCTGCGCAGTTCGTCCATGAATGCGCGCATCGTCAACTGCTGCGCGATGGTGTCCTTCGTGTACCACTCGCCGCGCGGATTCAGCGGCATGCCGCCCTTGTCGAGCACGAGGGCGGCGAGGGGAATGTCGCCCGTCACGACGATGTCGCCGGGCTGTACGCGCGACACGATTTCGGCGTCGGCCGCATCCGCACCCGCGGGCACTTGCAGCGCGCGGATGAAGCGCGACCCGGGCACGCGGATCAACTGGTTCGCCACGAGCGTGACGTCCAGCTGCACGCGGTCGGCCACGCGGAACAGGATGTCCTTGATGACGGCGGGGCAGGCGTCCGCGTCGACCCAGATCTCCATGCTCACCCGCGCGAGAAGGTGCGCGTGACGCGGTCGAGGTGCGCGCGCATCGCCTGGCGCGCGCCCGCCACGTCGTGCGAGGCGATGGCGGCCAGGATGGCGCGGTGGTCGAGGAGCGTCAGCTGGCGCAGTTCTTCCGTCTGGAAGTGCTCCGTCAGCTTGTGCCACAGGCTGCCGCGCTGGGCCCACAGGTATTCGATCACGCCGACGAGGGCGCTGTTGCCGGCCGCGCGCGCGATCGCGAGGTGGAAGTTGCGGTCGGCCGATTCGTTTTCGCCCAGGTTGTCCTGGTTCTGTTCCATCTGTTCGACGGCGACGAGGATCGCGTCGACGGCCGCCGGCGTCGCGTTCTTCGCGGCCAGCGCCGCAACCTCGACCTCGATCATGCGGCGCGCGGCGAGCACCTCGAACGGGCCGGGACCGGCCGCGGGCCGCGCCGTCTTCGGCGCCGCCTGTTCGCTGACGTACACGCCGGAGCCGCCGCGCACTTCGACGACGCCGCCCAGTTCCAGCGCGATCAGCGCTTCGCGCAGCGACGTGCGCGAGACGCCCAGCTTCGTGGCGAGGTCGCGCTCGGCGGGCAGGCGTTCGCCCGGCTTGATGTTCTCTTCCCGGATCAGCGCTTCGATCCGGCTCGACACCACGCGATACAGTCGCGGCTCGGTCGCAATCGCATCGGGTGGCGCGGGCATTTTTCTCATTGTGTCAGTCCAGGAAAAAGTGGAGGCGATTGCCAAGATCGCATCTTAGTTTGGTCGGGATAATGTTGCAAGTGGTCGGACCAAAACGCTCATGTGGGCTGACTGCGTTGGTGGATTTTCCGTCGGCTGAACTTTATTCGGCCGAGGTTGGGGTCGACGCCGTTCCGGCGCTGTGCATACGCATGTACAATGAGAAATATTGCCGAGCCGCTCACGCGCCTGGCGCCACCTACAGCCGATGAACCGAACCATGACGACCGCTTACCCGAGCCTGAGCCACGCCCAGCGCATTCCGCTGGCCGCCGAAATCCATTCGCGTCCCTTCCTCCGGCTGGAAGCGCCCGAAGCCATCACCCACCTCGCCGTGTACCGCGCCAGCGAGTCCGGATCGCGCAGCGAGCACGGTCCGAACCAGCATGCGCTGCTGGCCGCGTTGTGCGGCCATTTCGGCGTCGCGGCGCCGAACGTGACGGCCAATCATTTTTATCACGACTTCGGCCGCTTCCGCCTCAAGTGGGAACGCCACACGGAGTTCGCCACCTACACGTTCACGGAAAAGATCGCGCCCGGGCTGCCGCTCGCCGAGGCGTTCGCGCGCATGCCGCTCGCGCACCTGCCGCAGGCGTGGATCCTCGGCCTGCACGGCCGCCTGATGTCCGCCGCGCACGTGCTGCTGGAGCGCGGCGCCGCCGATCCCGCCGCGCTGCAGGACGGCTTCGCCAGCAACAACCTGGTCGGCTCGCGCGTGATGCAGGGCGGCGAAGTGTGGACCGATTTCGCGATCCAGTCCGACGGCTTTTCGCGCTTCGTGCTGCGTGACGTCGAGATGCGCGCGCAGCAGGCCGGCCGCCTCGCGCAGCGCGTGCTGGAGATCGACACCTATCGCATGATGGCGCTCCTCGGCCTGCCGGCCGCGCGCGCCGTCTCGGCGGCGCTGGACGACATCGAGGCCGAACTGGCGACCCTGGCCGAACGCATGGTCGCGGGCGAGGCCGTCGCGGGCGACCAGGACCTGCTGGCGCAGATCACGAAGCTGGCGGCGCGCCTGGAAAAGCTCTCGCTCGACAACGGCTACCGTTTTTCCGCATCGAAGGCCTATTACCGCCTCGTGAAGGCGCGCATCGAGGAACTCCGCGAAGCTCGCATCGAAGGCGTGCCGACCGTCGAGGAATTCATGGACCGCCGCCTCACGCCCGCGATGAACACGTGCGAGTCGACGGCCGCGCGCCAGGAAGCGCTGGCGCGCCGCATCGCCAACGTCAACGACCTGCTGCGCACGCGCGTCTCCATCGTCCAGGAAAACCAGAACCGGCAAATCCTGCAATCGATGGACCGCCGCGCGGCCCAGCAACTGCGGTTGCAGCAGGCCGTCGAGGGCTTGTCGGTGGCGGCGATCTCGTACTACGTCGTGGGCCTGCTCGGTTACGCGGGCAAGGGGTTGAAGAGCCTCGGGATGCCGGTCAATCCGGACCTGCTCACGGGCGCGCTGGTGCCGGTCGTGGCGGGCCTCGTGTGGCTGAGCCTCCGGCGCATGCACAAGCAGATGCACAAGCGTTCGCACGCTTGACCATGCCGATCGCTCCCGATCTGCTGTTCGCGTTCGGCGCGCTGGCGCTGGCCGTGCTGGCGTTGTGGATCCCGGCGCCGGCCGTGCGCGACAACCGCGACTGGCTCTGGTGCGGCGCGCTGCTGCTTGCCTGCGCGGTCGGCAAGGCCGTCGGGGTGCTCGATGCGCGCGGCCTGGCCGCCACGTTGTTCTACCTCGCGCTGGCGTTCGGCGCGCGCGCGAGCGACCGGGCCTGGGTGCGCATCCCGCTGCTCGTGCTGACGGGCGTGTGCGCCTTCCTGTTCGCGCTGCACCGCTTCCCCGGCTTCCATAATCCCGTGCTGGCGGATGGCGTGCGCGTGTCGACCGACGCCGCCCCGTTCGTACTGCACGCGAACTTCGACACGGCCGTCGCCGGCATCGTGCTGATGGGTGTGTTCTGCGCGCCGATCCGGGCGCGCGGCGCATGGCTGCCGATGCTGCGGCGGACCGCGCCCGTGCTGCTGGCGACGCTCGTCGTCGTTCTCGGTACCGGGACCGTGGTCGGCTACGTGCGGCCCGATATCAAGTGGCCGCCGTTCGCGCCGTGGTTCCTCGCCGTCAACCTGCTGTTCACGTGTGTGACCGAAGAGGCGTTCTTCCGGGGCTTCATCCTCGGCGGCCTCGCGCGCGGACTGGAACGCCGGCGTTTCGGCACGGCGGTGGCCGTCGTGGTGTCGACCGTGCTGTTCGGCCTCGCGCACGCGCGCGGCGGTCCGGCGCTCGTCGTGCTGGCCGCGCTGGCGGGCCTCGGCTACGCGGCGGCCTACCTGCGCTCCGGGCGTATCGAGGGCGCGATCCTCACGCACTTCGCGCTGAACGCCGTCCACTTCATCGCGTTCACGTATCCGGCCCTCGTGCGCTGAGCCGCTTGCAACTTGTGTAACACGGTGTGACAGCGTACCGTGCGCGCGGGACGCCGGGGCTATGATCGGGCATCATTCCAGGTTCCCTCGACGATCATGAGCGCATCGAACATCCTCCGGCCGGCCATCGTCTTCGGGCTGCTGCTCGCCGCCGCCACCGCCTCCGCGCAGATGCAGGACCCGCCCGCGCGCGTGGGCCGCATCGCGTATCTCGCCGGCCCCGTCAGCTTTTCGCCGGCCGGCGCCACCGAATGGGCGCAGGCGCCCCTCAACCGGCCGCTCGTCGCGGGCGACCGCCTGTGGACGGACGCCGGCGGGCGCGACGAAGCCCAGTTCGGCGCCGCCATCGCGCGCATGGATTCCGGCACCCTGCTGACCGTGCTCGCGGCCGACGAACGCACGACCCAGCTGCAGGTCTCGCAAGGGCGCATCGACCTGCACGTGCGCCGCCTGGCGCCGGGCGAGACGGTCGAGGTGGACACGCCCAATCTCGCCTTCGTCGCGCGCCAGCCCGGCGACTATCGCCTCGCCGTCGCGCCGGACGGCGGTACGACGGACGTGACGGTGCTGAACGGCGCGGGCGACGTGTACGGCGACGGCACGTCGTTGTCGCTCGCGCCGGGGCAGGGCTACCGGTTCGGCGGCCAGGACCTGGACAACTACGTGCTGCTCCCGCCCGCGCCGCCGGACGAATTCGACCGCTGGGCGCTGGCGCGCGACCAGCGCTACGAGCGCGCCATCGCCCGCCGCTACGTGCCGCAGGGCGTCGTCGGCGCGGAAGACCTCGACGATTACGGCAGCTGGCGCACGGTGCCCGAATACGGCACCGTGTGGATTCCGGACCGCGCGCCGCGCAACTGGGCGCCTTACCACGCGGGCCACTGGGCGTGGATCGACCCGTGGGGCTGGACGTGGATCGACGACCAGCCTTACGGCTACGCCGTGTCGCACTACGGCCGCTGGATCCGCACGCCGGACACGTGGGCCTGGGTGCCGGCGCCGCCGCGCGCGCAGCCCGTCTATGCGCCCGCGCTCGTGGCGTTCGTGGGGACCGTGCTGGCGTTCGGCGGCCGCTCCGATCCGGGCGTCGGCTGGTTCCCGCTGGCGCCGCACGAGCCGTACCGGCCGCCGTACCACGCGAGCCCGACGTACGTCACGAACGTCAACGTGACCAATACCGTGATCCGCCAGACGACCATCGTCAACAACATCACGAATATCACCTACCGCAACCGCAACGTGCCCGGCGCGGTCGTGGCGATGCCCGCGCAGCAGTTCGCGCGGGCCGCGCCGACGGCCCGCGCCGGCCTGCTGCTGCCGCCCGGCGTGGCGCGCGCGGCGCCCGTGCTGGCGGCACCGCAAGCGCGCCCGCTGCCGCAAAGCCGGATCGGCATGCCGGCCGGCCGCCTGCCGCCGGGGCCCGTGCTGCAGCGCGTGGCGGTGGCGCGCGCATTGCCGGGCCACGCGTTCGTCCGTGCGCCCGGGCCGGCGGCGGTGGGGCAGGACAAGCGTGTCGCGGTCCACGGACCGGTGCCGCTGCGCGTGCTGCGGCCGGCCACCGGCAAGGCCGTGACGCCGCAGCAGGCGCGCGGGCCGGTGCCGGGCGGCGGTCCGGCGGCGCACCCGGTCGCGCAGGGTGGACGTTCCGGCATGCCGCCCGGCGGTCATGGTCCCCAG
>CBIHRX010000361.1:0-6398 GCA_966212555.1 uncultured Massilia sp. | reverse complement strand
AGACTAACAAAGAAAGTTTAACTTAGCGGCATTAGGGTCTGACCCCGGTTTTGGGCTATTTCTTTTTGACTGCCGGTTTGGCCGTCGCGGCGCCCTTGGACTTGCTGCCGATCTTCGATTCCTTGCCGGCCATGAGGTTGCTGATGTTGCCGCTGTGACGGTACAGCAGCAGCAGGCTCATCGCGACGACGGCGAACAGTTTTTCGTCCGCGCCGAACAAGAGGCCGTAGTAGAACGGCGCGAAGATCGCGGCCACCAGCGCGGCCAGCGACGAGTAGCGGAACGCGTACGCGACGACGAGCCAGGTGACCAGCGTCGCCAGGCCGAGCCAGACGTTCAGGCCCAGCAGCACGCCCAGCGCCGTCGCCACGCCCTTGCCGCCGACGAAGCGGAAGAACACGGGCCACAGATGGCCCAGGAAGACCGCGATGGCGACCAGCGCCACGCCGCCGTCCTCGACGCCGAATTGCTCGCCGAAGCGGATCGCGAGCCACACGGCCAGCCAGCCCTTGGCGCAGTCGCCGACGAGCGTCGCGATGGCCGCCTTCTTGCTGCCCGAGCGCAGGACGTTGGTGGCGCCCGGGTTCTTCGAGCCATAGGTACGCGGATCGGCCAGGCCGAACAGGCGGCTCGCGACGACGGCGAAGGAAATCGAGCCGATCAGGTAGGCTGCGATGGTGAACAGAATTGTGTACATGAGTCTCTTTTCTTATCCCCGGCCAGGAATCCGGCGCGCGTGAAATATACACCATCGGCCGAGCCGGGCGATAGTCAGTCGGCCAGCGCGCAGTTCACCGGACGGGCCTTCAGCACGTCCACCAGCACCGCCGGCGCGATCCCGACCAGGAAACCGCGCCGTCCGCCATTGATATAGATTTTGTCCAGCTGCAGGATGCTTTCCTCGACATAGACCGGCATCGCCTTGCGCACGCCGAACGGCGACGTGCCGCCGACCATGTAGCCGGAATGGCGCTGGGCGACGTCCGGCTTGCACGGCTCGACGGATTTGCACGGGATGGCGCGGGCCAGGTTCTTCGTCGAGACCTTGCAGTCGCCATGCATCAGCACGATCAGCGGCTTGGCCGCCTCGTCCTGCATCACGAGGGTTTTCACGACGGCGTGTTCCTCCACGCCCAGCTCGCGCGACGACACGGCCGTACCGCCGTGTTCCTCGTAGTCGTAGGGGTGCTCCGTGAAGGCGACCCCATGCTTGCGCAGGAACTGTGTCGCCGGGGTTTCGGAGATATGCTCTTTCTTGGCCATGCGTGTTACGCTAAATGCAAACGGAGGAGTTGCTTATTATGCAGCAAGAGATTCGCTTTGCCACCTTCAACGTGTGTAACCTCGCCCCGCCGGGCGCCAGGCTGTACGACAACCTGGAACCGAGCACCCCCGAGGAATACGAAGCGAAGATCGCCTGGACCGCGCACCAGATCGACATGCTCGGCGCCGACGTGATCGGTTTCCAGGAAGTGTTCTCCCAGGCCGCGCTGGCCGAGGCGCTGTCGCGCACGCGGCGCTTCCGCGACGCCGTCCACGTCGGCTTCGACCCCGACCCGGACGCCGAGAAGCTGACGCCCAGCGTCGCCCTCGCCTCCCGCCTGCCGCTGGCCGACGCGCCCCGTCAGCTCCCCTATTTCCCGCCCGGGATCGCAATGCCGCCCGGCAACCGCGACCCCGAGCGCTTCACGCGCGCACCGCTGCACGCGGCGATCCAGGTGACCCCTGGCCTCGTCGCCGACGTGGTGGTCGTGCACCTGAAATCGCGCCGCCCCGACTACCGCGCGGGCGACACGGGCGACGACCCGCAGCTGTACGCGCTGGCGTCGCTGCGCTCGCTGATCCGGCGCGGCACGGAAGCGGCCGCGCTGCGCGTGCTGCTGACCGACATCGGCCGTACGCATCACCGCCCGCGCGTCGTGCTGGGCGACTTCAACGACGTGGCCGACGCGGTCACGACCGGCATCGTGCTGGGCCTCGGCGCTCCCAGCGGCGACCGTCTATACGATGCTTGCCAGTTGCGGGGCCGCCAGGACCATCTGCGGCACGTCGGGTTTTCCAACGTGCACGACGGCTATCACTCGACCATCGACCACATCCTCGTGTCGGCGGAATTCAATGCGTCCTTGCCGGGCGCGCTCGGTGAGGTCATCGACGTCGTGTACCTGAACGATCACCTCGATCTCGGGTTGCCGGAGGCGTCGGATCACGGGCAGGTGCTGGCCAGGTTGCGGCTGTTCGAGCAGGCCGGGACGCCGGACGGGGACGGCTGAATCCTGGTGGGCTCGGGGAGCCCACCCTACGGCAATCGTGCGTTCGTAGGGTGGGCACCCCGTGCCCACCATGCGCCGCCGTGCGCACATCTTGCCCCGGATTTTGCGCAGTTCAGCGTCCCTTTTGCACCGCTCGTCGCATTCCGATAGCGGTTCGTCATGGACAAACCTACCATGCCGTCATGCGCTGGGAGCTCCATCCTGCCTGGCAGGACGGAGCACGTGCGCTCTCTATTCCGCTCGCGCTCACCACCACATAAAGAATAACCATGAAGATCGAGTCCCTGCCGTTGTCCGCCGAACAGCCCGCCAAGAAACCGGCGCCGCGCCGCCGCGCCAAGGTCATCGCGCTGTCGCTGCTCGCCGTCGCGCTGGCGGGCGCCGGCGCGTATGCGCTGACCCACCGCGCCGCGGCACCCGTGCAGATAGCCGCGCCGGCACCGGCGGCGGCACCCGTGCACGAACTGTCGGTACGCGACATCGCCCGCATCGAGGCGCGGCCGCTGGCCGTCACCCTGCCCGTCACGGGTTCGCTCATGCCGCTGTCGCAGGCCACCGTCAAGTCGAAGGTGTCGGGCATCGTGTTGTCGACCGCCGTGCAGGAAGGCATGGACGTCAAGGCCGGCCAGGTGATCGCGCAGCTCGATCCGGCCGAGGCGCGCGCCCGCGTCGCGCAGCAGCAAGCCATGCTGGCCGACGCGCAGGCGCGCCTGACGATGGCGAAGAAAAACATGACCAACAGCGCGTCGCTCCTGAAGCAGAATTTCATCGCGCAGAACGCGTACGACACCTCGGCGAACGCCGTCGACCTCGCGCAGGCCGCCGTCGATTCCGCGCGCGCCCAGCTCGACCTCGCGCGCATCGCGCTCGCCGATACGACCATCCACGCGCCGCTGTCCGGCGTCGTCAGCAAGCGCCACGCGCAGGCGGGCGAAAAGCTGGCGCCGGACAGCCCCGTGTTCTCGATCGTCGACCTGAAGCACCTGACGCTGGACGCCCAGGTGCCGGCCTCCGACATCCCCCGCATCCAGGTCGGCCAGGACGTGCAGTTCAAGGTCGACGGTTTCGACGGCCGCAACTTCACGGGCAAGGTCGCGCGCATCAATCCGGCCACCGAGACCGGTTCGCGCGCCATGATCGTGTACGTGGACGTGGCGAATCCGGACGGCGTGCTGCGCGCCGGCATGTTCGCCAAGGGCACCATCGTCACGGAGAAGTCGAACGCGCATCCGCTGCTGCCGCTCGGCGCCGTCCGCCAGGACAATGGCCGCGACGTCGTCTACCGCATCGACGACGGCAAGGTCGTCGCGCAGCCGGTGAAGCTGGGCCTGCGCAACCAGGACGAGGGCGTCGTCGAGGCGCTCGAGGGCGTCGACGCCGGCATGACGGTGCTGGCCGTGCCGCTGGACGGCATCAAGCCGGGCAGCAAGGTCAAGCTGCCGGACGCGAAAGGCTGAGCCATGTGGATCACCCGTACCAGTATCAAATACCCCGTCTTCGCCACGATGGTGATGGTGGGCCTGATGGTGCTCGGCCTGTTCGCGTACCGCGGCCTCGGCGTCGAGAGCATGCCCAACGTCGAGATACCGGCCGTCTTCATCGAGACGCAGTATCCGGGCGCGTCGCCTGAACAGGTCGAGAACGACGTCACCCGCCCGCTCGAGGAAGCGGCGAACACCGTCGGCGGCATCAAGACGATCCGCAGCACGTCGTGGGAAGGCCGCTCGGGCGTCGGCATCGAATTCCAGCTGACGGTCGACATGGACCGCGCCGTGCAGGACCTGCGCGACCGCATCGGCACCGTGCGCGGCGGCTTCCCGCGCGAAGTGAAGGAACCGATCGTGTTCCGCGAGGAAGGCGAGAACACGCAGCCCGTGGTCCTGCTGGCGCTGACGTCGAAGGAGCGCAGCCTGCGCGACCTGACCATGCTGACCGACCAGGTGATCGTCAAGCGCCTGCAAGCCGTCGCCGGCGTGGGCCAGATCCGCGTCAACGGCAAGCAGGACCGCCAGGTGCTGATCGACATCCGTCCCGACCAGCTGAAAAGCCTGAACGTCGGCATCGACGAGGTGATGAACGCGATCAGCTCCACCAACGCCAACCTGCCGGGCGGCCGCATCAGCCGCGGCGCGCGCGAGAACCTCGTGCGCATCGAAGGCAAGATGAAGGAAGCGGCCGACTTCAGGCACATCGTCGTCGCCAACCGCACGGGCGGCCCGATCTACCTGAGCCAGGTGGCCGACATTTCCGACGGCGCCGCCGAGGAACAATCGATCTCGCGCGTGAACGGCGAGCGTTCCATCACGCTGGAGATCGCGAAGATCCAGGACGCCAACACGGTGCAGGTGGGCACCGGCGTCAAGGCCGCCATCGAGGCGATGAAGACGACGCTGCCGAAGGACGTCCAGTTCCGCATCCTGGACGACAAGGCGAAGAACGTGCAGGGCCAGCTCGACAACGTCAAGGATACGATCCTCGAAGGTGCGCTGCTGACCATGGTGATCGTGTTCTTCTTCCTGCACTCGTGGCGCAGCACCATCATCACGGGCCTGACCCTGCCGATCTCCGTGCTGGCCAGTTTCATCGCGATGAAGTACTTCGGCTTCACGCTGAACTTCCTCACCCTGATGGCGCTGTCGCTGTGCATCGGCCTGCTGATCGACGACGCCATCGTCGTGCGCGAAAACATCGTGCGCCACCTCGGCATGGGCAAGAACCACGTGCGCGCCGCGGAAGACGGCACCAACGAGATCGGCGTCGCCGTGATGGCGACGACGTTCGCGATCGTCGCCGTGTTCGTGCCGATCGCGTTCATGAAGGGCATCATCGGCCGCTTCTTCCTGCAGTTCGGGATCACCGTCGCCGTGGCCGTGCTGGTGTCGTTGTTCGTCAGCTTCACGCTCGACCCGATGCTGTCGTCCGTGTGGCCCGACCCGGTCAAGGACCGCTTCAAGTACGTGCCGTGGCTGGGCCGCCTGATGGCGCGCATCGAACACGGCATCGAGTGGCTGCACGACGTGTACGCGAAGGTGCTGGCGCTGGCACTGGGCTGGAGAAAATCGACCCTGCTGCTGGCCGTCGTCCTGTTCGCGGCCAGCCTGATGCTGGTGCCGAAGATCGGCGGCGAATTCGTGCCGCAGGTCGACGACGGCTACATCCAGATGCGCCTGAAGACGCCGATCGGCTCCAGCCTGGAATACTCGGATGCGAAACTGCGCCAGGCCGAAGCGGCGCTGGCCGAGTTCAAGGAAATCGAAAGCGTCTCGACCATCGTCGGTTCGTGGGAAGGCCGGAATTATTCGGAGGTGCACCTGAAGCTGACGAACGTGCACCAGACGCACCGCCGCTCGCAGCAGGAGATGGAAAAGGTCATCCGCGACCGCCTGGAAAAAATCGCCGGCATCTCGATGACGGTGGGCCAGCGCCCGATCTACATCGCCATCCTGGGCAATGATGAAGCGAAGCTGGACGCGGTGGCGCACACCCTGATGGACAAGATGCGCAAGATCCGCGGCATCGCCGACATCGAGTACAGCCAGGAAGGCGCGAACCCGGCCACCATCGTCAAGATCAACCACGAGCTGGCGTCCGACCTCGGGCTCACCGTGCAGCAGATCGGCACGGCGCTGCGTCCGTTCGTCGCCGGCGACCAGACCAACCGCTGGCTCGCCCCGGACGGCCAGAACTACGAGGTCAACGTGCAGCTGCCGAAGTCGGGCCGCGAAAAGGTGGCCGACCTGGCCGACCTGTCGGTGGCATCGAGCAAGCGGGACGCGATGGGCAACCCGGTGATGGTCCCGCTGCGCCAGGTCGTGCAATTCATCCCGTCCACGAGCCCGCAGATGCTCAAGCGCCAGGCGCTGCAGCGCCGCGTGGCGGTGTTTGCCGGCCTCGAAGGGCGTCCGCTGGGCGACGTGATGGGCGAGGTGAACAAGGCGATGAAGGCCATGACCTTGCCGGACGGCGTGCGCTTCGACGTCGGCGGCGACGCCCAGCAGATGGAAGAAACGATGGCCGGCTTCGGCGTCGCCCTGGGCATCGCCGTGATCTTCATCTACCTCGTGCTGGCGTCGCAGTTCGGCAGCTTCCTGCAGCCGATCGCGATCATGGTGTCGCTGCCGCTGT
>CBIHRX010000360.1:0-6409 GCA_966212555.1 uncultured Massilia sp. | reverse complement strand
CGCGCTTCCACGCCCTTGCGGATCCACACTTCTTCCTGTGCAAGGACCTTGTCGAACTTGGCGTTCTCGACCTCTTCGATCGCGAGCAGTTCTTTCTTGCGTTCCTGGTACTTGCTGAAATTGCCGGGGAACGACAGCAGGCGGCCGCGGTCCAGTTCGACGATGCGCGTGGCGACGTTGTCGAGGAAGCGGCGGTCGTGGGTGATGAACAGCACGGAGCCGCGGAATTCGCGCAGCAGGCCTTCCAGCCACTGGATCGACGTGAAGTCCAGGTGGTTCGTCGGTTCGTCCAGCAGCAGCACGTCGGGACCGGACACGAGCGCGACGGCCAGCGCCACGCGCTTCTGCATACCGCCCGACAACGTACCCATCTTCGCATCGCCCGCGAGGCCCAGGCGGCCCAAGGTCGTCTCCACGCGGTTGCCCAGGTTCCACGCATCCGTCGCATCGAGCTTGGCCTGCAGATCGTGCATGCGCTCCATGATCGCGTCGTCATTGCCTTGGCCGAATTGCCCCGTCAGGGATTCGTACTCGGCCAACATCGCCTGCTGGTCGCCCATGCCGGTGGCGACGGCATCGAACACGGTCATTTCCGGATCGAACACGGGCTCCTGCTCGACGTACGCGATCTTGACGCTCTGCTGCATCACGAGCAGGCCGTCGTCCAGCTTCGAGCGGCCGGAGATGATTTTCAGCAGCGAGGATTTACCGGTGCCGTTGCGGCCGATGAGACCGACGCGTTCGCCGGCTTCCAGCGAGAAATCGGCATGGTCGAGCAGCGCGACGTGGCCGAAAGCCAGTTGCGCGGAAGAGAGGGAAATGACAGCCATGGTGTGAGCGGCCGCGACGCCAAGCGGTGCGCGGATCAGTGAAAGTGTGGGGGGCGGTGCAATGGTGTCGCCAGCAGGAATCGAACCTGCATCTAAGTCTTAGGAGGACCTTGTACTATCCATTGTACTATGGCGACACTCTGCGTACTGCAGCCAGCTATTCTACAGCAGCCACGCCCCTCCCACAACGTTCGCCCCTCTCCAGGCGTCCGCACGTTTATCAGAGTCGTAATTCGGGATTATTCAAAGCAATAAAAATAACCCGATAAAAACCGCTTTTATCCAAATCCATTCGGTCGAAAGAATTGTAACGTTTGATTGGACATGCTGGACGCATTTGCAAACTGCATGTTATATTTTTTCCCCGTCGTTTTAACAATCGACGTTCCTGAAAATGCATCGAAACGGTGCATTGCACCGTTTTGGTTCAATCCAAATCAAACGTTCATTCATCCGATTCATCGGCCAAAAACCGGTGCAAATCGTTATATCGCCATGCGCAAAACGATCATGCGCATTCTGACTGACAACCATCGTTCTTCCGCGAGATTCTCATGCATACGAATACCCTCAAGTACGATTTGCCGGCCGGCATAGTAGTGTTTCTTGTCGCCTTGCCCCTGTGTCTCGGTATTGCCCTCGCCTCGGGCGCGCCTTTGTTTTCCGGGATTATTTCCGGCATTATCGGCGGCATCGTCGTCGGTGCCATCAGCGGTTCCCATACGAGCGTCAGCGGCCCCGCGGCCGGGCTGGCGGCCGTCGTCCTCGCCTCGATCACGAAACTCGGCGCCTTCGAAATCCTGCTCGCGGCCATCCTGATTGCCGGCGTGATGCAATTGGTCATGGGTTTCGCGCGTGCCGGCTTCATTGCCAATTACATTCCCTCGAACGTCATCAAGGGATTACTCGCGGCGATCGGCATTCTGCTGATTCTCAAACAGATTCCCCATGCAATCGGCTATGACGCCAATCAGGCCGACGAAACGTCATTCATCCAGGCCAATGGAGAAAACACGTTTTCGGCCATTGCGCACGCATTCAATGCGATCACGCCCGGCGCCATGATCATTGCGCTCGTCTCGATGCTGATCCTGGTGTATTGGGACAAGACGCCATTAAAAAACATCAAATTGCTGCCGGCGCCATTGTTCGTCGTGGCATTGGGCGTTGCGCTGAATGTGACATTCAGCCGTTTCTTTCCAGCCCTGAGTATCGACCCCGCGCACCTCGTCGATATTCCGCCGGTCGATATCGGGAACCTGGGCGCCTACGTGAATTTCCCGGACCTGGCCCATTTCACGAACCACGACGTCTGGATCGTCGCCTTCACGATCGCCATCGTCGCGTCGCTGGAAACGCTGCTGAACGTGGAAGCGGTCGACAAGCTCGATCCGCACAAGCGCGAAACGCCCACGAACCGCGAACTCGTCGCGCAGGGCGTCGGCAACATCTGCGCCGGCCTGCTGGGCGGCCTGCCCGTCACGTCCGTCATCGTGCGCAGCTCCGTCAACATCCAGAACGACAACCGGACGAAGGCGTCGACCCTCTTCCACGGCCTGCTGCTGCTCGCGAGCGTGCTCGTGCTGGCGCCCGCGCTGAACCTGATCCCGCTGGCCGCGCTGGCCGCGATCCTCATCGTGACGGGCTACAAGCTGGCCAAGGTCTCGCTGTTCCGCGACATGTACAAGAAGGGCTGGTCGCAATTCGTGCCGTTCGCCGTCACGGTCGCCGCGATCGTGCTGACGGACCTGCTGACCGGCGTGCTGATCGGCCTCGCATCCAGCCTGTTCTACCTGATGCGCAGCCACTTCAAGAATCCGTTCTCGATGGAACAGTACCGCCTGCACATCGGCGAGGTCGTCAAGATGGAGTTGCCGAACCAGGTGTCGTTCCTGAACAAGGCGACGATCAAGAGCGCGCTGTGGGAAATCCCGGCGAACGCGAACGTGCTGATCGACGCCGCCAACTCGGACTACATCGATCACGACGTGCTGGAAGTCATCAACGACTACCGCGTCGTCGCGGCGGAACGCAACGTGAAGCTGAACGTGGTCGGCTTGCGCGACGAATACAGCCTGCACGATCCGATCCAGTTCGTCCCCGCCCTCGACAAGGACACGCAGACCAAGCTGCGTCCGGACGAGGTGCTGCAACTGCTGCGCGACGGCAACGAGCGCTTCCGCGCGGGCCGCACGACCAAGAAATATTACCTGCACCAGGTCGAGGCGACGGCGGCGAGCCAGCACCCGATGGCGGTCGTCGTCAACTGCATCGACTCGCGCACGTCGCCGGAAATCATCTTCGATGCCGGCCTGGGCGATCTGCTGACGATCCGTATCGCCGGCAACGTGATCAGCCGCGAGATCATCGGCAGCCTGGAAATCGCGCACAAGCTGGGCGCGAAACTGATCGTCGTGAAGGGCCACTCGAGCTGCGGCGCGATCGGCCTCGCGCTGCAGAACGAGGGGGCGCACAGCATGGGGGCGATCACCGGCAAGATCCGCAAGGCGGTCGACCAGTGCCGCTGCGGCGCCCACCATCCGCCGGAAGGCAAGGCGCTGCTCGAGGAAGTCACGCGCCGCAACATCGAGAACTCGCTGGACGAGATCATCGCCGGCAGCGCCTTCCTGCGCGAGCGCATCGCGCGCGGCGAGATGGGCCTCGTGGGCGCGTACCACGACATCGCCACGCGCACCGTGCACTTCGGGGAACTCGTGACGCTGGACGACGGGCGGAACGATCTGGCCGCCTGATCGCTGGTAACGCCAACATATCGAAAACGTCACGCGTGGGCACGGAGTGCCCACCCTACGCGGCTTCGGCCCCTGTCTCCGCGCCCACATTGAGGGCCAGCATGCAGCCGACCTTGTCGACCAGCGCATTCATCGCGAACGGCTTGGTCAGGATCTCCATCTGCGCGGGCAGCGTCTCGTTCTTCATGACCGTGCTTTCCGCATAGCCCGTCACCATCAGGACGGGCAGCTGCGGCCATTGCACGCGCACGTGGTCGGCCAGCTGGCGGCCGTTCATGCCGTTGGGCAGGCCGACGTCCGTGACGAGCATGTCCGGCCGCGTGTCCTTCAACAGGCGCAGCGCCTGCGGCGCGTCGCAGGCGACGAGCACCGTGTAGCCCTGCAGCTCCAGCACCTCGGACATCACGGCGCGGATGTCCGCCTCGTCGTCGACGACCATCACCACGCCCTTGCGGGTGCCCGCCTCCAGCGGCGGCTCGACGTCCGGGCTGGCCGCCCGCGGCGTTTCCACGAGGTGGCGCGGCAGCAGCAGGCGCACTTCCGTCCCCTGCCCGGGCCGCGATTCGATGCGCACGTTGCCGCCAGACTGGTGCGCGAAGCCGTACACCATCGACAGGCCCAGGCCGGTACCCTGCCCCATCGGCTTCGTCGTGAAGAACGGGTCGAACGCGCGTGCGACCACGTCGGGCGCCATGCCGGCGCCGTTGTCGCGCACGCTCACCTGCACATATTCGCCGGGCCGCAGGTCGCCGTGGCGGCGCGCCTGGGCAGGCGTGAGCGTGACGTTTTCCGTCTCGATGACGAGCAGGCCGCCTTCCGGCATGGCGTCGCGCGCATTGTTCGCCAGGTTCAGGAGCGCGCTTTCCAGCTGGTTCGGGTCGCACAAGGTGGTCCACAGCGCGGCGGCGAGGCGCGTGCGCACGGCGATCGACGGGCCGGCCGCGCGCTCGATCAGGTCCGTCATCGACATCACGAGCGCGTTGACGCTGGTGGGCTTCGGATCGAGGGCCTGGCGGCGCGAGAACGCCAGCAGGCGGTGCGTCAGGGCGGCTGCGCGCTGGGTGACGCCGAGCGCGGCGTCGATACGCGCCAGCAAATCTCCCGTCTGGCCCATGCGCAGGCGCAGCTTCATCAGTTCGAGGTGGCCCGTGACACCCGCCAGCATGTTGTTGAAATCGTGCGCGAGGCCGCCCGTGAGCTGGCCCACGGCTTCCATCTTCTGCGACTGGCGCAGCGCTTCCTCGGCCTGGCGCAGCGCGTCGGCCTGGTGTTTTTCCGCCGTGATGTCGCGCGCGACGCCGTACAGCAGCTCGCCTTCCGGCGAGATCGTCCACGACACCCAGCGGTGCGAGCCGTCCTTGTGCAGGACACGCATCTCGTAGCCGACGAGCGGCGTGCCGTCGGCCAGGATCTGCATCTTGGCAAGCACGTCCTCGCGGTCGTCCGGATACACCATGTCCATGAACGGGCGCGTGGTCGCCTCTTCGGCACTCCAGCCGAAACACGTCGTGAACGCCGGGTTCACGGTAAGGAAGCAGCCCGTCGCCAGCGAGGCGGCCGCCATCACGTCGGGCGAGATGCGCCACAGGCGTTCGCGGTCGCTCGCGTGCGACGCCACCTGGTGCGTCAGCGCGTCGTTCAGGCGGCGCAGCGCCTCGTCCTTCTGGCGCAGCGATGCCAGCGCGCGCACCTTGTCCGTCGTCTCGACGGCCGTGCACAGGATGCCGCCGACGGTGCCGTCGTCGTCGCGCACGGGGCTGTACGAGAACGTGAACCAGCTTTGTTCCGCATAGCCGTGGCGCGCCATCGGCACGGGCATGTCTTCGTGGTGGCAGGCCTCGCCCGCGTAGGCTTTCGTCGCGATCGGTCCGACCGTGTCCCACACGTCCGGCCAGACCGTACGGAACGGCCGGCCCAGCGCGGCCTTGTCGCCGAGCAATGGAGTAAAGGCATCGTTGTGAAAGCTGATCAGGTCGGCGCCCCAGCACAGCAAGGCGGGGAACCGGGAATTCAGCGCCAGGCCCAGGGCCGTGCGCAGTGCGGCGGGCCAGTCCTCGACGGGGCCGAGCGGCGTGGCGCGCCAGTCATGTGCGGCGATACGCGCGGCCATCTGGCCGCCGCCGGTAAGGAAGGTCAGGCTGGGGGAAACCGTGGTCTTCATAGTCCTCGCTCATGCAATCCCTGGTCAAAGTCCATCCCGACAGTTCTGTGCTGCCGTAAAAAGTCGACTATTTTAATGACAAGCTCATGACGGACGGCGCGCGTTTGGCGCGGTCCGTACGGGGCAAAAAAGACGCCCGACAAGTTGCCGTTCTGCCTGGGAAGTGCTGCGTGCCGGCCACGGCAAAGGATCAGTATGCCGGATTCCGCAATCGTGTGGAGGGGTGTTTTACAACATTTTTTACAACTATTTTTCGCGTTTTCCAGCAGGAATTCAACGTTGCGGACAGGCGCGACACCTTACATCGCGAGGTGCCGGGTGGCATCGGTCTGGCGCAGGACGGCGCGGTGCGCAGCTTCCAGTTCGCGCGCCAGGGCGGCGCCGTCGGGCGCGTCGCGCAACGCGTCGAAGCCGTTGGCGGCGCCGTACAAGCCCAGCGTGCGGCAGCCCTCGCACAGGCGCGCGAGGTGGGCGCGGGCGGCGTCGAGCTGGCTCGTGGCCAGCAGCGCGGCCAGGTCGGTGCCGGCGCTGACGAGCTGGCGCTGCAGGCCGCCGAGGTACAGCAGCAGGCGTGTCGCGTCGATGCCGAGGCGGCGCAGGGTGGCGGCAGGCTGCTCGTCCGCCGCGCGCATCAGGGGTTCCAGGTGCTGCCCGACGCGCGCGGC
>CBIHRX010000359.1:0-6447 GCA_966212555.1 uncultured Massilia sp. | reverse complement strand
TCAGAACTTTTTGTATATACCCCCGCGCGGTGGGTGGGGTGCGCGTTGTTGGTGGGGGGGGGGGCCCCAATAAGACACCGGGCCCCACCAGAGGTCTCCGCATTCAGCGGCTCGACACCATCACGTCCTGCTTGAACTCCCAATTCTTCCAAGCCGCCAGCACCGCATTCGGATACTCGGGCTTCCCGCGGCTGCCGTTGTAGCGGCCCAGCGCGAGGTACAGGTTGCCGCCTTCCATGTCGATGTACATGCGCAGGATCGAGCAGCCGTAGCGCAGGTTCGTCTGCATGTCGAACAGCGCGCGGCGGTTCGAATCGCCGATCACCTTCGTCCAGAACGGCATCACCTGCATGTAACCGCGCGCGCCGACCATCGACACGGCGTACTTGCGGTACGCCGACTCGACCTGGATCAGGCCCAGCACGAGCCCCGGATCGAGGCCCGCGCGCGTGGCTTCGTACCACGCGATCTCGAGGAATTCCGTGCGCGTCTGGTCGTCCGGCAGGCGGCGCTTGAGGCGCGCCGACATCGCGTCGAACCATTGCTGGTAACGGACGCGCGCGACCTCGTCGCGGAAGGCCGGCTTGGGCGGCCGGCCGTCGCGGATGGCGTTTTCCAGTGCCAGCCGGACCGAATCGGCGAGCGCTTCTTCCTTCTGGTTGCCGGCCTGCGCCGCGCCGCAGCAGCACAGTTCATCGGCGAGCAAGAGACGGGCGAGCCCGGGCCGGGCTGCTGCCCGGACTATCAACCGTCGTGCCATCACTTGCCCAGCTTGCCCTTGATGAAGCCGACCATGTCCGCGGCGGGAACGGCGGTCGCCTCGGCATCGCGGCGGCCCTGGTATTCCAGGTTGCCTTCCTTGAGGCCACGCTCGCCGATCACGACGCGGTGCGGCACGCCGACCAGCTCCCAGTCGGCGAACATGGCGCCCGGACGCAGGCCGCGGTCGTCGACGATGACGTCTACACCGGCCGCCTGCAGCTCGGCATACAGGCGATCGGTCTCGGTCTTCACCAGATCGCTGCGGTCGTAACCCATCGGGCACAGCACCAGCTCGAACGGCGCGATGGCGTCCGGCCAGACGATGCCCTTGTCGTCGAAGTTCTGTTCGATGGCGGCGCCCAGGATGCGGGTCACGCCGATGCCGTAGCAGCCCATCTGCATCGGGGCCGGCTGGCCCTTCTCGTCCAGGTAGACGCAGTTCATCGCGGCGGAGTACGCGGTACCCAGCTGGAACACGTGGCCCACTTCGATGCCGCGCTCGATGGCGAGCGTGCCCTTGCCGTCCGGCGACGCATCGCCTTCGACGACGTTGCGCAGGTCGGCGACGAGCGGTTCTGCCACGTCGCGGCCCCAGTTGGCGCCCGTCAGGTGGTACTCGGCCTCGTTGGCGCCGCACACGAAATCGGCCATGTTGGCGACGGTGCGGTCGGCCACGATCTTGACCGGTTGCTTCGTGTTGATGGGGCCCAGGTAGCCCGGCACGGTGCCGTAGGCTTCCAGGATCTCGGCTTCGCTAGCGAAGCGGAAGTCCTTCAGGCCCGGCACTTTCGTGACCTTGACTTCGTTCAGTTCATGGTCGCCGCGCAGCAGCAGCAGCCAGTTTTCCCTGACCTGCTTGCCGTCGACGTCCTTCTCGACCGTCAGCGCGATCGACTTGACGGTCTGGTCCAGGCCGATGCCGAGCAGCTCGGCGACCTTCTCGCACTTGGTCGTGTTCGGCGTGGAGACCTTCGTCAGCGGCTGCGTGGCCGCGCCGCGCTGATTGATGAGCGAGGGCGCCTCGGCCGCTTCCATGTTGGCCGCGTAGTCGGAGTTCGGGCAGTAGACGAGCGCGTCCTCGCCGGTGCTGGCGATCACGTGGAATTCGTGCGAGCCGGTACCGCCGATGGCGCCGTTGTCGGCCGCCACCGCGCGGAACTTCAGGCCAAAGCGGTTGAAGATGCTGACGTAGGCGTTGAACATCGTCTCGTAGGACTTCTGCATGCCTTCGACGTCGCGGTCGAACGAGTACGCGTCCTTCATCGTGAACTCGCGGCCGCGCATCAGGCCGAAGCGGGGACGGCGCTCGTCGCGGAACTTGGTCTGGATGTGATAAAAATTCAACGGCAGCTGGCGGTACGACTTGACCTCCGTGCGCACGACGTCGGTCACGACTTCTTCCGACGTCGGCTGCAGCGCGAAGTCGCGGCCGTGGCGATCCTTGAGACGCAGCAGTTCCGGTCCCATCTTGTCCCAGCGGCCCGTCTCCTGCCACAGCTCGGCCGGCTGCACCAGCGGCATCAGGAGTTCGATCGCGCCTGCCTTGTTCATCTCTTCGCGGATGATGCCCTCGACCTTGCGGATGACGCGCAGGCCCAGCGGCATGTAGGTGTAGATGCCGGAGCCGAGTCGCTTGATCATCCCGGCGCGCATCATCAGTTTATGGCTGACGATCTCGGCGTCGGAGGGCGCTTCTTTGAGCGTTGAAATAAAAAATCGTGAGGCGCGCATATCGGTGAATTCTTTTTAAAAAGAGAGGGTTATAATCGACCTAATTTTAAAGGATTAGCTGGCTGATGCATCCAATCTTTATACAAATGGGTCCGAAACAAGTGGTGCATGCTGTTGTTCCTGTGCAGGTTAACCACGGAAGCATCTGGATTTCTGGGTAAAAATGTAAGAGAGATCGGCCGGCAGAAAGTTTCGAGGTGAATTATGCTCGATCGTGAAGGGTTCCGCCCCAACGTCGGCATCATCCTGCTGAACGCCAACAACGAGGTGTGGTGGGGCAAGCGGGTGCGTGAGCATTCTTGGCAATTTCCGCAAGGGGGTATCAAATACGGCGAGACGCCGGAACAGGCGATGTACCGCGAGCTCGAGGAAGAAATCGGCTTGCGCCAGGAGCACGTCAAGATCGTGGGCCGCACCCGCGACTGGCTGCGCTACGAAGTGCCCGATCACTTCATCAAGCGCGAAGTGCGCGGCCACTACCGCGGGCAGAAACAGATCTGGTTCCTGCTGCGCATGGTGGCACGCGACAACGACGTCAACCTGCGCCTGACCGACCATCCCGAGTTCGACGCCTGGCGCTGGCACGATTACTGGGTCCCGCTGGACGTGGTCATCGAATTCAAGCGCGACGTGTACCAGCGCGCCTTGCAGGAGCTGTCGCGGTTCATCACGTGGCCCGCGAACGGCGAACGCCGCCACAACTCGCGCTACCTGCGCCAGCCGCACGAGCGGCGCAGCCAGGGCGGCAACGGCGGCGGCAACAAGGCCGTGGCGAATGGCGCCAATGCCAGCAGCAAGGCGGTGGCAGTGGCCAGCAAGGCCATCGCCGACGCGGCCGGGAGCTCCAAGATGGTGTTGGCGCAGCAAGGGGTGACGCGCAAGGAGTAATGTCCGCCAGTAGCGTGGACGCAACAAAGATAGGCAGGCTTGCTGCGCCGGCAACCTGCCTATTTGTTTTCGGAGTTAACACTTAATTAACCGTCGGCCTAGAATGGTCGGCATGACACGGCTCACACGCTACGGCGCACTGGTCTGCTGCGCCCTCTTCCCCGTCCTGCAGGCACACGCCGCCGACGCCTGCCAGTACGTGCAGGTCGCCAAAGTGCCGGTGCATTATCTCGGCCCCAATCTTGAAATCGCGGTCGACGGCCGCATCAACGGCAAGCCGGCCAAGATGCTCGTCGATACCGGGGCGTACAGCATCATGCTGACGCGCACGGGGGCCGAGGCGTTGGGTCTCGACCTGAAGGAAACGTCCGAGTACGCGATCGGCGTGGGCGGCAAATCGCAGATCCTTGAGGCCTATCTCGACGATTTCGCGATCGGCCCGGCCAAGCCGACGAAAGGCCGGGTACGGGTACTGGATGTGATGGGCGACCGTCCGCCGTACCACGCGATTGCCGGCGTGCCTTACCTGATGCAGATGGATTTCGAAGTGGCGCTGGCCGACAAGGAAATCAAATTTTTCCACGCCAAGGGCTGTGACGATGCATTCCTTGCATACTGGGACCGCCACGCCGTCGTGATCCCGTACCACCGCTACGGTGCGCCGTATCCGGTGTTCAGCATCGAGGTCAACGGCGACCTGATGAGCGCGATCATCGATACCGGCGCCACAAGCAGCGCCATCACCGCATCCGCCGTGCGCAAGTTCGGTCTCGGCAAGGGCACGCCGGAACCCGGGCAACTGCGCTACACCACGGGCGTCGGCACCCGGCAAGTCCCTACCTGGATCGTGCACACGAAATCAATCAAGATCGGCGGTGAAACCATTCTCGACGCGGACATCCAGGTCATCGACGACCGCAAGGAATCCGTCGTCGACGTCGTCCTGGGCGCCGATTTCTTGCGCGCCCACCGCGTGCTGTTCGCGATCAGCCAGCAGAACATCTACCTGAGCTACCTGGGCGGCGACGTGTTCGTGCCTCACCTGGCGGTGGAGCCCTGGATGCGCAAGGAAGCGGAAGAAGGCAACCCCGACGCCCAGATGCGGCTGGCCCTGTCCTACCTGACCGGCAAAGGCGCACCGCGCGACGATGCCCTGGCCCAGGCGTGGCTCGACAAGGCGGCCGCGCTCGGCCACCTCGACGCCAACCTCTTCGACGGTTACCGCAAACTCGCCGCCGGACGCTTCGCGGACGCCGCACCGCGCCTGCAGGCCGCGCTCGCCAAACTCGACGATGGCAGGTACGAGGCGCTCGCGTTGTACCAGACGCGCCTCGCCGCCGGGCGGCAGGCGGCAGGCGCCGAAGAACTGGCGTCGTACTTTGCCCGCTTCGACAAGCATGCCTGGCCCGGCCCGGTCGCCGAGTTCTATCTGGGTCAAATCGACCGCACCCGGTTGCAGTCGCTGGCAGCGGCGGACGCGAAGTTCGCCCGCGCGCGGGGTTGCGAGACGCTCGACCTGATGGCTGGACTGTATCGCGCGCAAGGCAACGCCGCTGCGGCCGCCCCGCTGAAGGCGGCATGGAACGAATCCTGCGCGACGCCGCCATGACGCACGTGTCGGCCGCTGTTTCACATTTCTGCAATGCATTTTTTATAAAATTGCACAGTAGAATCATCGCCATGATGATCGCGCGGGCGCGCACGTGCATGGCCGACGCCTACATGGCGGAATGGCATGACGCGCGCGGCGAGACGGCCGAAGCCGGCGCGCTCAGGGCCACGCTGCGCACGAACTGCGCTCCCGCACCGAGAGCGGCAGCGACGCCTCCATCCATGCCGCTGCCGACCGGCGACGCCGTGCCGGACGGGGTCACGCCTTGAAGCTGATCGCCACCCGCCGCGGCCGCACCGATAAATACGACGACCTGCTCTGCATGCGCCGCGACGGCAGCTCGACCGGCTGCGCGATGCCGCGCCAGGGCATCCTGCCCCACGACCTCGTGCACTACGTGGCGGAGTCCACGCTCGGCTGGCGCCACGCCTTCTTTGGCATGATCGCGGCGGGCGCCGACATCGGCCCGGCGATGGAGCAGGTGCACGATCCCGGTAACGTGGCGCTGGCCGACCAGGCCATCCATGCGGAAGCCGTCGTCGAGAGCCTGCAGGCGCAGCTGTGGAGCGGCACGTTCGATGCCGCGATGTTCGACGAAGGCGTGCGCACGGCGTGCACTGGACGCGGCCGCAGCGTTCCGCGACTGCCCGCGGAGGCGGGCAGGCGGATGTTCGACGCGGTCCTGGATCTGGACGCACGCTGGCAGCAGGTGCCCTGGCACGGCACGCTCGAGCTGGACCTGCCCGACCTGTAGGCGCGCAGCGGGGATGGCGCCATCGCGCTACAATGACGCCATGTTCACACCTTCCTCCAACGACGTCCGCCGCTTCTTCTGCGAGGCCCTGCGCAAACGCCGCGCCGGCGAGATCCTGACCCCGATGGACGCCATCGCCGCCGACTGGATCGAGCAGCATCCCGAATACCACGACGAGCTGGCGGACGCGGATGCGGCGGTGGCGCGCGACTATTCCGTCGAAGGCGGCAAGCCGAATCCGTTCCTGCACCTGTCGATGCACCTGTCGATCACGGAACAGGTGTCGATCGACCAGCCGCGCGGCATCCGCGCCGCCTACGAGGCGCTGGCCGCGCGCGTGGGCGAGCACGAGGCGCACCACGGCATCATGGAATGCCTGGGCGAGATGATCTGGTCGGCCCAGCGCCACGGTACGCAGCCGGATACCGACGCGTACGTGGAGTGCGTGCGCAAGCGCGTGCGTTAAAGACTTTAATCGAGCTTGTCGTCGGCGACCCGATAACGGGGATCCTCGGGCAGGTTCACCTCGATCATGTCCTTCGCGCGCTCGAGCAGCGCGCGGCAGTCCGGGCTCAGGTGGCGCAGATGCAGGCGCTTGCCGAGGGCGCGGTAACGTTCCGCCAGCCCGTCGATGGCCTGGATCGCCGAGTGGTCCGCCCCACCCGCCCGGCGCGCTACTCAGACGACCACAACCGGCGCG
>CBIHRX010000358.1:0-6495 GCA_966212555.1 uncultured Massilia sp. | reverse complement strand
TCCCACGTCGACGCGGTGGCGAGGCCCGACGGCAGCTGCGTGCGCTCGCGCGGGGTCGGGGTGGCCTGGGTGGCGACGCCGAGGCCGGCGTCCGTTTCCCACAGGTCGGGCAGGCCGAGACGCGGGGTGCCCGGCACATAGCCGGCCGAGTAAGGGATCGCGGCCTTCGGCGGCGTGGTGCCCTTCGGGGCGAACGAAGTACCGAAATAGCCGAACACCCAGCGCAGCTTTTCTTCGCGGGTCATGGCCTTGACGGCGAGTTCGGCGCGCTTGTCGGCGCTCAGGGAACGGTCCAGCCACGGCTTCTGGGCCGGGGCGGCGGGTGCGTCGGCGGCGATGGCGGACAGGGGGAAGGCGGCAGCCAGGGCGGCAACGAGGGTCAGTTGGTTCAAACGCATGGGACGAGGCTCTCTTAGGATACGGATCGTTATAGGTATGCGAAGCAATGCCGCCGAGCGGGAACCACGCGGCGGCAATTCGGGATCAAGCGGTCAGACGGCCTTGACGTCCACGTACATGCGGGCGTATTTCGCGCCGAAGTACAGGATGAAGGCGTAGCACACGGCCGGGACCAGGAACGAGGTCTGCAGGCCGATCATGTCCGCGGCCTGGGCCTGGAGAACCGGCACGACGGCGCCGCCGGCGATCGCCATCACGAGCAGGCCGGAGCCCTGGCTGGTCTGGGGGCCCAGTTCATGCACGGACATGCTGAAGATGGTCGGGAACATGATCGAGTTGAACAGGCCGACGGCCAGCACGGCCCACATCGCGAAGTGGCCATGGCCGAACGTGGTCGCCACCAGCAGCGCGATGCACACGGCGGCGTTGAACGCGAGGACCTTGCCCGGGCTGACGGTGCGCATCACGGCCGAACCGATGAAGCGGCCGACCATCGCGCCGCCCCAGTAGTAGGCAACGTAGTTCGCGCCGACTTCGGGCGTGAAGCCGGCGATGGACGTGTCGCCCATGTAGTTGATCAGAAAGCTGCCGATGCTGACCTCGGCGCCGACGTACAGGAAGATCGCCAGCACGCCCAGCATCAGGCGCTTCTGTTTGAGGATCGAGCCGGTGCGCACCGTGCCGGTGTCCTCGTCACGGATGATCGGCAGGCGGATCACGGCGAACAGGATGGCCAGGATCGCCAGCGTGGCGGCCAGGCCCAGGTACGGTCCCTGCACGGCCTGCGCCTGCGCCAGTTTCTCGGCGGCGGTCATGTTGTTCGGATCGGCGACCGTCGAGATATGCGACAGGATCAGGTAGCCGCCGACCGGGGGGCCGACGAAGGTGCCGAAGGAATTCAGGGCCTGGGTCAGGTTCAGGCGGCTCGACGCGGTAGCCGGCGGACCCAGCACGGTGACGTACGGGTTGGCCGCCACCTGCAGGATGGTGATGCCGCCGGCCAGCACGAACAGGGCGAACAGGAACAGCGCGTACACGCTGGTGGCGGCCGGATAGAACAGCGCGGCACCGACGGCGCACACGGCCAGGCCGGCGACGGCGCCCGCTTTGTAACCGATGCGGCGGATCAGGGCACCGGCCGGGATCGACAGCAGGAAGTAACCGCTGAAGAAGGCCAGGTTCACCATCATCGCCTGTACGTACGTCAGGTTGTAGACCGATTTCAGGTGCGGGATCAGGATGTCGTTCAGCGACGTCAGCAGGCCCCACATGAAAAACAGTGCGGTGACGACGGTCAGCGGAAAGGTGTAGCTGGGCTGGGCCCGGTTGGCAGGCTCGACGGCAGCCTGTGGTGCGCGTTCCATGGATAAGTCTCCTTGAGATGTTACCGCTAACAGGACGGCAACTTTATTGTGAAAAGATTCTGCAGAAGCAGGGAAACGGGGTCAAACGGGGTATGCGATTCGCCGCGAAGTTTAGTCAGGCGCCACTAAACACGGCCTTCCCTCTTATGAAATCGGTTTCTTACATGAGAATATACCGGGCAAACAGCTGTTTAGTAAAGCCGACTAAACTTCCCTGTAAATGCAGCTTCGCGTTTGACCAAGGGAATTTTCATATGCAAGACTCCATTCAAATGAGCGGCGCCCAAGGCGCGCGCAGCAACGATATCGGAGACAACGTGAACCCCGTTACCTCACGCCCCCAGGCGGGCGACAGCCCCGCACCGGTCACGATCCGCGACCTGGCCAAGTATGCCGGCGTCTCGGCCGGCACGATCTCGCGCGCCCTGAAGAACGAGCCCGGCCTCACGGAAAGCACGCGCCAGATGGTGTTGTCGGCAGCCCACGAACTGGGGTACGACTTCTGCAAGCTGCGCCGCAAGCGCATCCGCCGCCTCACGTTCCTGTTGCATCGACAACACAATACGGCGGCCAGCAGCCCCTTTTATTCGCCCGTGCTGCACGGCGCCGAGGAAGCCTGCCGCAAGCAGGGCATCGTGCTGTCGTTCATGGCGGTCGGCCCGGCCGACGGCGTGACGGAGCAGCTGCGCATGCACGCGCCGGACGCCATCGTGTGCGCCGGCTTCTTCGAACCCGAACTGTTGAACGCCCTGCGCGCCAGCGGCAAGCCCCTCGTCCTCATCGACATGAAGCTGCGCGGCTACAGCTCGGTCAACCCGGACAACCACATGGGCGGCTACCTCGCCACCCGGCACCTGATCTCGCTGGGCCGCGAACGCATCGCCATGATCTCCGGCTCGCTCGGCCACTACAGCATCCGCGAGCGCAACCGCGGCTACCGCCAGGCCTTGTACGAAGCCGGCATGCTGGCCGACCCGCGCCTGGAGACGTGTTTGCCGGACGGCGTCGACCTCGAGACCGGCGCCTACGAAGCGATGCAAGCCCTGCTCGACCAGCCCCACCCGCCCGACGCCGTGTTTTGCTACAACGACGCCGCCGCCCTCGTCGCGATGCGCGCCTGCCTCGCGGCCGGGAAGACGGTGCCGCACGACGTGTCGATCGTCGGTTTCGACGACATTCCCGGCGCCGTGCTGGGCCACCGCCCGCTGACGACGCTGCGCATCAACAAGAAGGAGCTGGGCGCGCTGGGCGTCGAGCTGCTGCTGCGCGGTCCGCAGGATCCGCCGCTGGAACAGGTGGCGCCCGTGGAACTCGTCGTACGCGCCAGCACCGTGTGCGAGAATTTTCGCATACGGTAGGGTGGGCTCCCCGAGCCCACGCGTGACGCCGGCATATCGCATAAGTCACGCGTGGGCACAGGGGTGCCCACCCTACTGGGACTGACGCTAAATCGTTCCATCCACATCCCGATTTCACTCACCATAACCCACCATGCTTCCCGATTTCCATTCCCGCTCGACGCTGCTGCAGCACATCCGTCACACCCGCCAGTTCTACGACCCGCGCTGCGTCGACCCGAGCGGCGGCTTCTATCACTTCTACAAGGACGACGGCGCGATCTACGACGCGCGCACGCGCCACCTGGTGAGCAGCACCCGCTTCGTTTTTAATTTTTCGATGGCGTGGCGCCAGTTCCAGGAACCGGCCGACCGCGAACGCGTGCTGCATGGCCTGCGCTTTTTGCGCGAGGCGCACCGCAACCCGGAGACGGGCGGCTATGCGTGGACGCTGGACTGGAACAACGGTGAGAAAAAGGTCACGGACGATACGAACCACTGCTACGGCCTCGCCTTCGTGCTGCTCGCGTACGCCCACGCCATCATGGCCGGCGTCGACGACGCGCGCGCCTGGCTGGACGAGACGTACGACCTGATGGAACGCCGCTTCTGGGAACCGGCGCACGGCCTGTACGCGGACGAAGCGAGCGGCGACTGGTCCACGCTGTACCCGTACCGCGGCCAGAACGCCAACATGCATGCGTGCGAAGCGATGCTGGCCGCGTTCGACGCGACGGGCGACACGAAATACCTGTGGCGCGCCGAGACGCTCGCCCACAACATCACCGTGCGCCAGGCCGCCCTGTACGGCAACCTGGTCTGGGAACACAACAACAGCGACTGGTCCGTCGACCCGGACTACAACCGCGACGACAAGACGAACATCTTCCGCCCGTGGGGCTACCAGCCGGGCCACCTGACGGAATGGGCCAAGCTCCTGCTGATCATGGAGCGCCATAAAGAACAAATGGCCGGCCCGTCCGACTGGCTGCTGCCGCGCGCGCGCCAGCTGTTCGACGCGGCGCTGGCCAAGGCGTGGGACCACCAGCATGGCGGCATCTACTACGGCTTCGGTCCGGACGACGAAATCTGCGACGCCGACAAGTACTTCTGG
Organism: uncultured Massilia sp.; assembly: GCA_966212555.1. Lineage (GTDB taxonomy): Bacteria > Pseudomonadota > Gammaproteobacteria > Burkholderiales > Burkholderiaceae_D > Telluria. Next base: position 2,281 of record CBIHRX010000358.1, on the reverse strand, counting down.
GTGCAGGCCGAGAGCCTGGCGACCGCCGCATTGCTGGGCGCGCGCACGGGCGAACAATCGTACTGGACCTGGTACGACCGCATCTGGGCCTACAGCTGGGAACACTTCGTCGACCACGAACACGGCGCCTGGTACCGCATCCTCGGCCCGGCCAACGAGAAGCTCACGGACGAAAAGAGCCCGGCCGGCAAGGTGGACTACCACACGATGGGCGCCTGCTACGAAGTGCTGACCGTTCTCGTGAAGGACTGACATGGCGGACTTTCCCGTATTCGTCGCGGCCGGCGAAGCGCTGACCGATATGATCGTCGATGACGCCGGCGCCACGCGCTGGCACAGCGTGACGGGCGGCTCGACGTGGAACGTGGCGCGCGCGATGGCGAAGCTGGGCGCGCCCAGCGCCTTCGCGGGTGCCGTCAGCCGCGACGTGTTCGGCGACCAGTTGTGGCGCGCCACCGTCGACGCGGGCCTGGACGAGCGTTTCATCCAGCGCCTGGACAAGTCGCCGCTGCTCGCGATCGTGCACCGGCTCGACCCGCCCAGCTATTTCTTCGTCGGCGACGACAGCGCCGACCTGCACTTCGACGCCGCGCAACTGCCGCAAGGCTGGATCGCAAGCTGCCGCTGGGCGCACTTCGGCGGCATCAGCCTCGCGCGCCAGCCACTGGCCGGCAAGCTGGTGCTGCTGGCCGAGACATTGAAGGCGCAGGGTGTGCGCATCAGCTACGACCCGAACTTCCGCGCGCTGATGGACGAGAACTACGACCCGACGCTGCGCCGCATGACCGCGCTGGCCGACGTCGTGAAAGTGTCGGAAGAAGACCTCGTCGGCCTGCTGCGCACGCACGATGCGGACGCCGCGTTCGCCACCTTGCGCGGCTGGAACCCGGACGCCACCTATCTGTACACGAAGGGCGCGGCCGGCGCGTCGCTGCATACGCCCGCGGGATCGTGGGAACAGGCGGCGCCGCGCATCACGCCCGTGGACACGGTCGGCGCGGGCGACGCCAGCATCGCCGCGCTGGCGTGGAGCATGCTGCATGCGCCCGAACGCGACGGCCGCGCCCACCTGCGCTTCGCCGTCGCGGCGGGCGCCGCGGCCTGCCTCGCGGCCGGCGCCACGCCGCCGTCGCTGGCAGCCATCGATACGCTGCTGGCGAGCATGCACGCTTAGTCACCAGCAGTTTTCGTACGTGACGCCGACGGTGAACCCGGACAGCGCCGTGCCATGGATGCCGTTCGCGGCCAGCGGATCGTTCGTCCGCGCGGCCGCGCGCGCCGCCTCGTTCCAGCGCGCGTGCGTGACGAACAGGCGCAGTTCCGGACGGTCGAAATAGCCCGGCTTCGACATCAGCGCAACGGCACCCGTCACCTTGGTCAGGCGGCGCACGTCACCGTTCTGCGGCGCCACGCGGTCGTGGCCGATGTCCGCCAGCAGTTTCACCTTGTCGGACAGCGCGTACGACATGCGGCCGCCCGCCGACGCCCACGTCTTCGCCTTCGCGGCATCATGCGCCGTGTCGCGCTGCCAGACGGCGATCAGTTCTCCGCCGAAGCGGCGCGTGACCTGCGCGTACCAGCTGTCGATGATGCGCAGCCGGTGCACGTCGTCGCCGCTCGTGATGTCGCCCGTCGCGCCATTGTCCGTGCCGGCGCCGGTGCCCCACTGGACCACGAGGCGGTTGTCGCCCGCGCCGGACAAGATCTTCTGGCGGTGCTGCACGGTGACCATCGAACCGCCGTGGTGGCCGGACTGGCCGTCGCTGCGGATCAGCGCGAGGCCCAGTTCCAGCGTGCCGCCCGGATTCACGGGCACGCCGCGCAACTGGAAGTCGTGGCGGTTCGCGGTGTCGCCGACGCGCATGATCGGCATCGTCTGCTGGTCGTCGTGCAGGTAGGCATAGCTGAACTTCATGGGCCCCAACGGCACGTCCTCGATGCCGACGCCCATGCCGGACGGGTTCCAGTACAGGAAATCGTTGACGTTCGCGCCTTCGCGCTTGTAGTAGCGGCGCCCGATCCACACGGCGGCGTCGCCGAGACCGCTCACGTGTTCGATGGCGAGGTAAGCCTGCGGCAGGCCGATCTTCCACTCGCCCTGCGGCCGCTTCGCATTGTTCGACGCGGCCGCGTTGCCCAGGTTGAGCATCGCGTACGCCTTCACGTTTTCGCCGGCGTCGCCCTGCACGAGGCGCTGGCCCAGCAGCATCTCGCCGTAGACGCCGCACTCGTTGCCGAGCCGGTACTTGGCGCCCGCGCCGGCCAGGGCGAAGCAGGTCTG
>CBIHRX010000357.1:0-6502 GCA_966212555.1 uncultured Massilia sp. | reverse complement strand
CCGCAAAGCCCGGTTAAAAGGCAGAGTCACCTAGCGAACGCGAACACAGCCTTTTTTGACCAGTCAGCCTTCGAGGCGCCGCCGGAACACCCACGCTTTGTCCGTCGACACGGCTGCGTCGAACGCATACCCGTCCACGTCGAAGTCCTTCAGGCGTTCGACGTCCGTGATGCGCTGCTCGGCCGCGTAGCGCGCCATCATGCCGCGCGCCCGCTTGGCGAAGAACGAGATGATCTTGTACTTGCCGTTCTTCCAGCCCTCGAACACGGGCGTGATCACGGGCACGTCCAGCAGCTTCGGCTTGACGGACTTGAAGTATTCCTCCGACGCGAGGTTCACGAGGACCGGCGATCCCGCGTCTTTCAAGTCCGCATTCAGCGCGGCCGTCACGCGCTCGCCCCAGAAGGCATACAAATCCTTGCCGCGCGGGTTCGCGAGGCGCGTGCCCATCTCCAGGCGGTAGGGATGCATGGCGTCCAGCGGGCGCAGCACGCCGTACAGGCCGGACAGGATGCGCACACGGTCGCGCACGTAGCCGAGCGCCTGCGCGTCGAGCGTGCGCGCGGCGAGGCCCGTGTAGACGTCGCCGTCGAACGACATGATGGCCTGGCGGGCGTCCGCATGGTCCGGATGCCAGTCGGCGTAGCGGGTCACGTTCAGCACCGACAGTTGGTCCGAGATATCCATCAGCGCGCCGATCTCGGCCGGCGATTTCGGCTTGAGTACGCGGATGAGTTCGGCGGCGTCGTCGATGAAGCGGGGCGTCGTGCGTTCCTGGGTGGTGGGTGGGGATTCGAGGTCGAGGGACTTGGCGGGAGAAAGAACGATCAGCATTGAGTTATGAAACACGCACAGCGGGTAAAATTGCTGACATGATACCTGCTTCAGAAAAACCCATCGTCATCGACACCAACGTCTGCCTCGACCTGTTCGTTTTCCGCGACCCGCGCTGGGCGCCCCTGCTGGCCGCGCTGGAGTCCGGCAAGGTACGCGCCGTCACCCGCGCCGACTGCCGCGACGAATACCGGATCGTCCTGCATTATTCCCACCTGCCGCTCGACGATGCGACGCGGCCGCAGGCGGAGGCCGCCTTCGACGCCCTGATCGAGGTCGTGGCCCCCACGTCGCGCGCGCTGCGCCTGCCCGTCTGCACGGACCGCGACGACCAGAAATTCCTCGAGATCGCGCGCGATGCCGATGCCGCCGTCCTCGTCACCAAGGACAAGGCCCTGCTCAAGCTGGCCCGCCGCGCCGCGCGCGAGAACCTCTTCCGCATCATGACGCCCGACGCGTGGGTCAAGACCGAGGCGCCGGCCACGGTAGAATGATCCGCACCTTATCCAACCCGTTCGCACCATGACCACACCCGTCCTGCAATCGCGCCTGCCGGCCGTCGGCACCACCGTGTTCACTCTGATGTCCGCCCTCGCGGCCGAGCACGGCGCCGTCAACCTGGGCCAGGGCTTCCCCGACTTCCACTGCGACCCGCGCCTGCTGGACGCGGTCGACACCGCCATGCGCGCGGGGCACAACCAGTACGCGCCGATGACCGGCCTGCCCGTGCTGCGCGCGGCGATCGCCGCCAAGCTGGCCGCGCTGTACGGTCACCCGTACGATGCCGACGCCGAGATCACGGTTACGGCCGGCGCCACGCAAGGCATCATCACGGCGATCCTGTGCGCCGTGCATCCGGGCGACGAGGTGATCGTCATCGAGCCCTGCTACGACAGCTACCAGCCGTCCATCGTCATGGCCGGCGGCGTGCCCGTGCCCGTCTCGATGCGCGTGGACGCGGGCGGCTACAGCGTGCCGTGGGACGCCGTCGCGGCGGCCGTCACGAGCAGGACGCGGATGATCGTCGTGAACACGCCGCACAACCCGACCGGCACGATCCTGCGCCAGGCCGACCTCGACGCGCTGGCGGAGATCGTGGGCGGGACCGGCATCCTGATCCTGTCTGACGAGGTGTACGAGCACATGGTCTACGACGGCCAGCCGCATGCGTCGGTGAGCCGCCATCCCGTGCTGGCGGAGCGCGCGTTCGTCGTGTCGAGCTTCGGCAAGACGTACCACGTGACGGGCTGGAAGGTGGGCTATGTGGCCGCGCCGGCGCCGCTGATGGCGGAATTCCGCAAGGTCCACCAGTACAACGTGTTCAGCGTGAACACGCCGATGCAGGCGGGCCTGGCCGACTTCATGCGCGACCCGGCGCCGTGGCGCGACCTGCCCGCGTTCTACCAGCGCAAGCGCGACCTGTTCCGCGCGGGGCTGGCAGGCACGCGATTCACGCTGCTGCCGGCGGACGGCACGTATTTCCAGTGCGTGCGCTACGACGGGATCTCGGATCAATCGGAAGCGGAGTTCGCGCAGTGGCTCACGCGCGAGATCAAGGTCGCCGCGATCCCGGTGTCGGCCTTTTACAGCAAGCCGACGGAGTCCGGGATCGTGCGGTTCTGTTTCGCGAAGAAGGATGAGACTTTGAACGGGGCGCTGAAACGGCTGGCCACGGTCTGACGCGTCCGACCGTGGGCTCGGGGAGCCCACCCTACGGTCTTGGACGGCATATCGTAGGGTGGGCACACCGTGCCCACGCGAACGTTCAGCGTGCGAGCTGCTGGATGCGCCGCTCCACGAACCCCTGCAATTCCTGCGACAACCCGCCGCTCGCGCGGGCACGCTGGAACGCGTCGAGAGCCTCGCCGTTGCGCTTCTCGGCCTGCAGCGAGATGCCGAGCCCCATCCACCATACGCCGTTCGACGGCACGGCACGCACGGCCTGGTGATACTGCTCGGCCGCCTCGCGGTGACGCTGCTGGCGCGCCAGCGCGGCCGCCAGGAAGGCGCGGTAGTCGGCGTCGTTGCCCGCGTAGGGCAAGGTGCGCATCAGGGTGTCGATACCGTTGCCGCCCCGCTCGATCTGCAGGCGCGCCAGCAGCATCGCCATCGCCGGCTGGCGCGGGTCCAGCGTGAGGCCCAGCTGCAGCTGGCGCATCGCCTCGTCGTTGCGGTTCGCCTCGATCAGCAGGCCGACCAGCGTCTGGCGCGCCGCGTCGTGCCTGGGCTCGTACTTCAACGCTTGTTCGAGCGCCGCGACGGTCTCGATCATGCGGCCTTCCTGCAGGCTCGCGAGCGCGCGCCGGTATTCGCCTTCCGCGCGCTGGGCGCCCGTCTCCTGGCGGCCCTGGGCGCCGCGTTTGGCCTTCGGCGCCGCGTCGTCGTGCGCGGCCGCGCGCGCGGCGGCCACCATGGCGGCCGACGTCTTCTTCGCGGACTTGCCGCGCACGGCCAGCGCCTGCGCCATCGCGCGGCGCGCCTCGCGCGCTTCCGCGCTGTCCGGCTCCATCGGCGCGACGTCCTTGGCGCGCACCGTGGCCACCTTCTCCGCCTTGCGTGCCGCCGCTTGCTCTTCCTTGCGCTGCGCCGCAAGGCGCTTGCGTTCCGCACGGCGTTCCGCGCGCGTCATGTGTTTCGGGGCCGGGGCGTCTTCAGTCTTTTCAGCGGCCGGCGGCGCTTCCACCGGCGCGGCGGCGGGCGCCTGCACCGGCCCGGTCACCACGGGCGCGGCCTGCACGGGGCCCGTGACCACCGGCGCCACCTGGACGGCGGCAACGGGCGCCGGCGCGGCAGGTGCCGCTTTCGGCGCACGCTGCAACTGGGACCAGCCGAGCCAACCCAACGCGACGGCGGCGACGGCGCCGCCGACGGCGGCCGCGATCAGGCGGCGGCCCGGCCGGTACGGCGTCCGTTCGACGGGCTTGACCTGGCCGGGCAGCTCGCCGTTCTTCGGCGTGCCGCGCGCATCCAGGTCCTGCAGCATCTTGTTAATCAGGCTCATTCCGGCTCCCCGTCAATGGCTCAGCGCCCACGCCAGGCCCGCGCACGCGGCGGCCAGCGCGGCGGCCGATGCTGCCCATGGCCACAGGCGGCGCCTGCTCGTCGCGAGCGTGTCGCGCGCGGCCAGGTTCACGTGCGCGCGCGCGACCTGCTGGCGTCCCTGGCCGTAGCACAGCATCATGGCCTTGTGCGCGAGGACGTTGACGAGGCGCGGCACGCCGCCGCTGGCGGCATACAGGCGCGCCACCGCGCCGCGCGAGAACAGGCGCGCGCCATCATACCCGGCCACGCGCAGGCGGTGCGCCACGTAGTAATCGAGGTCGTCGCGGCTCAACGGGCCGAGATGGTAGTGGAACGTGATGCGCTGGGCGAGCTGGCGGATCGACTGCAGTTCCAGCTTGCGGTTCAGCTCCGGCTGGCCGAACAGGACGATCTGCAGCAGCTTGCGCTTCTCCGTCTCCAGGTTCGTCAGCAGGCGCAAGGCTTCCAGCGTCTCGACGGGCATGGCCTGCGCCTCGTCGAGGCACAGCAGCACGCGCTTGTCTTCGCCCGCCAGGTGCAGCAGCCGGTGCGTGATGGCTTTCAGCACCTGGTGCTGGTCGGCGTCCTTGTCGTAGCCGACTTCCAGCTCGTCCGCGAGCGCCAGCATCAGGGTGCGCGGTTCGAGGTACGGGTTCGGGATGTACGCGGTGACGAATTCCGGACCCAGCGTCGCCATGAACTTGCGGCACAACAGGGTCTTGCCGGTGCCGACTTCGCCCGTGATCTTGATGAAGCCTTCGCCGCCGCGCGCCGCGACGAGCAGCGTGTTCAGGGCTTCCTGCGAATGCGGGGCGCCGAAGAAGTAGCTGGTGTCCGGCGTGATCCCGAACGGCAGCTCGCGCAGGCCGAAGTGGGCCGTGTACATTCAGCGGCCTCCCCGGGTGCGCGGGTCGAGCTGCTCGATGCGGCGGTTCGTGTCGAGCAGGTCGTCGTTCCAGTTGTTGATGCCTTCGACGATGGTCGGCTTGATCAGCACGACCAGTTCGCGCTTCTGGTTCACGCGCTTCTTCGCCCCGAACAGCGACGACAGCACGGGCACCTTGCCGGTTCCCGGAATCTGCGAATCGTCGGCCGTCGAAGACTGGCGCATCAAGCCGCCGATGGCGACGACCTGGCCGTTCTGGCCGCGCACGATGCTGTCCAGTTCCGACGTGGCCGATGCGGCCAGCGGCAGGTTCAGGCTGCCGGCGGTGCCCAGGTTGACGGACTTGTTGATCGTCGAGACCTGGCTCACGGACGGGTGCACGTGCAGCAGGATGTTTCCCCTTTCGTCGATCTGCGGCGTGACGTCGAGGACGACGCCGGAGAAGAACGGCTGCAGGGTGACGCTCGGCGACGTCACGTTGCCGGTCGTCGTGGAGTTCGTGGTCGTCTGCACGCCGGTGACGTAGAACTCGTCGGTACCGATCTTCAGCACGGCCTTCTGGTTGTTGACGGCCGCCACGCGGGGGCTCGACAGCACGTGCACGGTGCCCTGCGTTTCGAGGAACGAGATCAGCGCCGCGAAGTTCGCCGTCTGCACGGCGAGGCCGAACATCGAACCGGCCGTCCCCGCCGCATTCGACAGCGAGAACCCGGTGCTGGCCGCAAGGCCCGTGCTCGGGTCCGTGATCGTGGCCGGCTGGCCGCCGCCGAACGGCAGCGGCGTGAGCGTGGCGCCCGGCGCGATCAGGCCGCCCGACACGCGGTTGTCGTGGCCGCTCTTGATCGACGCGAACGAGGCCCAGTTGACGCCGCTCTGGTAGCTGTCGTTCAGTTCCACCTCGAGGATCTTCGCTTCCAGGATCACCTGGCGGTCGACGGCGAGCTGGGTGGCCTTCAGGTAGGCGTCCACGTTGCGCAGCTCGTCCGGCATCGCGCGGATCACGAGCACGCCCGACTGCGGGCTGACGACGACGCTGCGGCCGCCCTCCTTCGATCCCACGATGGCCTCGATGGCCAGTTTCAGGTCGCCCCAGAAATCGTTGGCGGACGTGGTCGCGACGTCCGTGCTGTCCAGCTGCGAATTGCCCTGCCCGTTCGGGTTGTTGCCGTTGTTGTTCTGGTTGTTGCCGTTGTTGCCGTTGTTGTTCTGGCCCTGGTTGTTATTGTTGCCGTTGCCGTTCTGGTTGTTGACCGCGTTCGCGACGGAGGTCGACGACACGCGCGTATTCGACATGCCCGCGCGCTTCCCGACCAGGTAGTTCACGTGGAACATCTTGGTCTGCATGGTGAGCGGCTTGATCGAGATGCGCGTGCCGTCGATCCTGTAGTCGTAGCCGTACATCTCGCGGATCGCGTCGAGCGTCTCCGGCAGGGTCACGTCCTTCAGGTTCGCCGTGATGGTGCCGGCGACGTCCGGATGCACGAGGATGTTATAGCGCGTGCCCGCGACGATCGAGCGGAAGAACTGCTGCGCCGGCACGTTGTTGAAGGAGACGTTGAAACGCTCTTCCAGCGCGGGCCGCGCCTTCGGCAGCTGCGTGGCCAACGCGGCGGCCGGCGGCAGCAGCGCGTCGGCCACGGCCGCGTCGACCGTCGGCGCGGCGGCCCGGCGCGTGGTCGCGCCCGCCCCCACGCCCGTGGTGTTGTGGTAGGTGGTGGAGCGGGGCGGCGGCTGGCAGCCCGACAAAGCCCGCCAACCAGC
>CBIHRX010000356.1:0-6512 GCA_966212555.1 uncultured Massilia sp. | reverse complement strand
CGGCACTCCAGGCGCAGGTCGCCCAGCCGGCGGACGTTGTCCGGCAGGCCGGCCGTGCGCACCTCCGGGTGCCCCGTGTACAAGCCGTTCTTCTGGTTCAGGATGAAGGTGGCGTCCGCATCGTAGGCGGCCTGGTTGCGGCCCACGGTGAGCAGGCCGGCGGCGTCGATGGGCACGTCTTCCTGGAAGCTGCCGTCGTCGCTGGCGAGCCGCAGCCGCAGGCCGTCGCCCCCGTTCGCCGGGGCGCCTTCCGCATGGCGCATGCGGAAGCGGAGGATGGCATGCGGCGCCAGCGCCCGGTGCGCGTCGAACGCGTCGAGGCCGGCGACGACGCTGCGGTACGAGCGCATTTCCGGATCCGCGATGCCCTTCACTTGCACCGACGGCACGGGCTCGTCGGCGTGCGCAGCCGGCAGGATGCAGGCGAGCGCGAACGACAAAGCGATGCGTCCGGTCCTCATGGCGCGGCTCCTTCGGGCGCGACGAACGCCAGGTCGACGACGGCATCGTTCCCCCAGCTCGTGTCGTACAGCGGCAGTTCGAACTGGCGGTTCTTCACCTTCAGCGCCAAGGTCCGTTCGCCTTCGCGCAGCACGGCGGACGCCAGCGGCGATTCCACATTCACGGACCACGTGCGGTCGCGGTCCTTGAAGAAGCTGCACCAGTCGCCCGTCAGGAACACGGTGTTGGCCAGCGCGACGACCCAGAACGGTGCCTCCTTCTTGGCGACGGTGACGAACACCTGGCATTCGAGCCGCAGGTCGCCCAGGCGGCGCTGGTTGTCGGCCAGGCCGGGCGTGCGCACGTAGGGCCAGACCCGGATCTCCTTGCGCTTGCGGCTCAGCACCAGCTCCGCGTCGGCGTCCCACGCCTGCTGGCTGCGCGGTACGTCGAACAGCGCGTCGGTGCCGACCGGCAGTGCCAGCGTGAACGCGTCGGCGGTCAGCTTCGCGGTCGGCAGGCCGCCCTCCAGCAGGGCGCCGCCCGGCCGGCGCACGGCGAACCGCAGTTGCGGGACGCCGGGTGCCAGTGCGTGCTGCGCATCGAAGGTGTCGAGGCCGGCCGCGATGGCGCGGTAGGAATGCATCTCCGGGTTCTTGATCGCATTCACGTGCACGACGCCTTCCCGGTTGGCGCCCGGCTCGACGTCCTGGGCGCAGGCCGCGGCGGACATGACGGACAGGGCGAGGAGGGCGGCTCGCACGGCCTCAGCCCTCGTCGCGCCAGCGGCGCATGCGGACCGCGGCGGCCAGCATCGCGACACCGAGCGCCACCCCGATCCAGGCATCGACACCGGCCAGCGACATGTACGACTGGGAAACGAGCCCGCCCATGTCGAAGCCGTTCTCGCCCGGACGCATGCCCGTCTGCAGGCCCGGCTGGAACGTGAACCAGATGCCGGGCACGATGCCGCCGAGGATGCGGGCAACGACGTCGCTCGCGTAGTGCGACAGCAGCAGCGTCTGGCCGGAGAAGTTCTCGAGCGCCGCGTTGATCCATTTGATGATGACGAGCGTGACGACCGGCACGCCGACGGCCCACAGGAACGGCTTCGATTTCGCCCAGCTCGACACGAGCATCAGCCAGCCCACGGTCGGCAGTGCCCACACGACGTACACCGGCAGCAGGGCGGCGAGGCGCAGCGGCGACAGATACAGGTCGGACGATGCCAGCACCGCCGCGAACAAATTCAGTCCCTGCGTGCTGAGTACCAGGCAGAGGATGAACAGCAGCGCCAGCGACGCGGTGACGGCCAGGGCCAAGGTGATCGCAGGCGCGACGACCATCGCGGTGGCGGCCTTCGACAGCACCGTCATCTGATCGGACACCGGCAGCGATTTCCAGAACAGGATGCTGCGGTCGCGGCGCTCGTCGTACAGCGCGCCGAGGCAGTAGAAGAACACGACGCCGACCAGGATCGCGAACAGCGGCGCGGCGGCGCCCAGGTACATGCCGGAGGCGATCTTCGCGACCATCATCTTCGTTTCCTCGGGCAGGATCTGGTCCAGGCGCGCATGTCGCAGCGCCTGGCCGTTGATCGTCACGTGCGTGGGAATGCCGTGCTGCATGATGCCGTAGGTGATCGTGCAGCCCAGCAGCACGACGAGCAGCGACCCGACGATCAGCGGCGCCCAGAACATCGAGCCTTTATGCTCCCAGAACTCGCGCCGCAACAACCATTTCATGGTGTTCGCGTTGTTATTCGTGTTCATGCGTAGGTCCCTTTCATGGTCGCGACGAACAAATCGGCGACGGACGGATTACGGGTTTCGCCGAGCGCGGCCAGTTGCTGGCGCGACGCGCCGCCGGGACCGGCATCGAACAGCAGCACGGCCTTGCCGAACACGGTGCGGCGGTCGATCGGCTGCAGCGCGTTCGCGGCGCTGAGTTTTTCCTGCGGCACCATTACCTCGATATAGCGCTCGCCGATTTCTTCCATCGACGCGGCCAGCACGATGCGGCCGTCGCGGATGAACATCAGGTCGGTCAGGATGTGCTCGACCTCCTCGACCTGGTGCGTCGTGATGACGATCGTCTTGTGCTCGTCAAAATAGTCTTCCAGCAGGTTCTGGTAGAACTGCTTGCGGTAGATGATGTCCAGGCCCAGGGTCGGTTCGTCCAGCACGAGCAGCTTCGCGTCGATGGCCATCACGAGGGCCAGGTGCAGTTGCACGATCATGCCCTTGGACATTTCCTTGACCTTCATGCCCGGTTGCAGCTTCGTATTCGCGATATAGCGTTCCGCCTTCTCGCGGTTGAAGCGCGGGTGTACGCCGGCCACGAAGTCGATGGCGTCGCGCACGCGCAGCCAGCGGGGCAGGATCGCGACGTCGGCGATGAAGCAGACGTCCTGCATCAGTTCGTCGCGGTGGGTGCGCGGGTCGAGGCCCAGCACCGACAACTCGCCCTCGAACGGGATCAGGCCCAGCGCCGCCTTCAGGGTCGTGGTCTTGCCCGAGCCGTTCGGGCCGATCAGGCCGACGATGCGGCCGGCGGGGATGGTGAAGTCGATGCCGTTCACCGCCGTGCGCTTGCCGTAGCGCTTCGTCAGGTTTTTCGCTTCGATCACGGCGCTCATTTGTCGCCTCCGACGGGTTCGCGCAGCAATTGCTCGATGTTGAGACCGAGGCGGCGGATCCGTTCCAGCATCGCCGGCCATTCCTCGCGCAGGAAGCGCTCCCTTTCGCTGGCGAGCAATTTCTCGCTCGCGCCTTCCGTGACGTACATACCGATCCCCCTTCGTTTTTCTACTAAGTTGTCGTCGACCAGTTCCTGGTAAGCCTTCGAGACCGTGATCGGGTTCAGCTGGTATTCGGCTGCGATCTGGCGCACCGAGGGGAGCGGATCCCCGGCCTTCAGGGCGCCGTCGAGCATCATACCGATCACCTTGTCCTTCAACTGCCGGTAGATCGGAGAGTTGTCATTCCAGCCGATCGTCATTGCCGGCCTCCTTTCGTCGCGGTGCAGTACTTGTCATGCCTGCCTCCATGTTGGTGATGTAGAGTCGTGGTGTTGTAGTGAAGTATAACACCATGTCGGCAGCGGTCAATACGAGGGTGACCTAGCAGGATAGAGGGGGATTAGAGCGTTTGTCCGTCGAGGTCGACGCGCAGGATGCGCCCATCCGCATCGATGGCGATCCAGCCGCCGCGGATCGGTTCGGCGTCGAGTTCCCAGTCGGGCAGCACGTAGCGCCGCTTGCCGTCGGCTTCGTGCAGGGCGGGGCGGTGCGTGTGGCCGTGGATGATCGCGTCCGTGCCGCTGTCCGCATGCAGCGCGGCGACGGCGGACGGGGTGACGTCCATGATCTCGTACGATTTTTCGCCGTGCGCCGCGCGGCTGCCTTCGCGCAGGCCGGCGATGATCGCCTTGCGCTGGGCCAGCGGCATGGCGAGGAACTGCTGTTGCCACGCCGGGTCGCGCACCTGGGCGCGGAAGGCCATGTACTTGACGTCGTCCGTGCACTGGGCGTCGCCGTGCACGAGGACGACCTGGCGGCCGGCGATGGTCGCCACGTGCGGCTCGGGGAGCAGGGTGAGGCCAGCCGCGTCGGCGAAGCCGGTGCCGACGAGGAAGTCGCGGTTGCCGCCGAGCCAGTAGACGGCCGTGCCGCCATCGCTCACGCGGCGCAGGGCGGTGGCGACGCTGCGGTTGAACGGGTCGTCGAGATCGTCGTCGCCGGCCCAGTATTCAAAGATGTCGCCGAGCAGATAGAGTTGCTCGGCATGCGCCGCGCGTTCGGCCAGGAAGCGGAAGAAGGCTTCGGCCGTACGCGGGTGGGATGCCTGCAGGTGCAGGTCGGAAATGAAGAGTGCGAGCGTGCGCGCGGGTGCGGTCATCTTGTTGCCAGGACGACCAGGCGGTGGTTCCCGCGCGTCATGCCTGCCTTTCTGGAATTACTGAACGACTTCGACCTTCTCGATGACGACGTCGTCGCTCGGCACGTCCGAGTGCATGCCCGCGCGGCTGGTCTTGACGTTGTTGATCTGGTCGACGACGTCCTGGCCTTCGACGACCTTGCCGAACACGGCATAACCCCAGCCGTCCTGGCCCGGGTAGTTCAGGAAGTCATTGTTCTTGGTGTTGATGAAGAACTGGGCCGATGCCGAGTGCGGGGCCATCGTGCGGGCCATGGCGATCGTGTACTTGTCGTTCTTGAGGCCGTTCTTGGCTTCGTTCTCGACGGTCTGCTCGGTCGGCTTTTGTTTCATGCCCGGCTCGAAACCGCCGCCCTGGATCATGAAGTCCTTGATCACGCGATGGAAGATCGTGTTCGTGAAGTGGCCCTTGTTCACGTAGTCCAGGAAGTTGGCAACGGTCTTCGGTGCCTTCTCGGCGTCCAGTTCGACCTTGATGTTGCCCTTGTTGGTGGTCATGAGTACGGTGGTCATGTTGTTATCCTATCGTTGGAGTTGCGAGTTCGTTATTTTACTGCCTTATCGCCCTTGAGGAGGGTGGCAGACTGGATCGTGACAGGTGTTACGGGCACATTCTCGAGGCCGCGGATGTCGTCCACGACGACGGCCTTGATCTTGTCGACGACGTCCTGGCCCTTCACGACCTTGCCGAACACGGTGTAGCCCGAGCCCTGCATGTTCGGATAATCGAGCCCGGGATTGTCGACCACGTTGATGAAGAATTGCGAAGTGGCCGAGTCCGGATTCGATTCGCGCGCCATGGCGACCGAATACTTTTCGTTCGACAGGCCGTTGTTGGACTCGTTCTTGATCGGTTTGTTCGTCTTGCGGCCATGGAACTGGGCATCCATGCCGCCAGCCTGGATCATGAAGCCGTCGATCACGCGGTGGAAGATCGTGCCCTTGTAGAAGCCGGCTTTGACGTACTTCAGGAAATTGTCCACGCTGATGGGTGCTTTTTCCTGGTTCAGTTCCAGTACGATCTCGCCCATCGACGTTTTTAAAGATACTTGCGGGTCGGCCGCGAATGCGGCGGCGGACAAGGTCAGCGCCGCCAGGCCGGTCGCAAAACGGGCGGCAAAGCGAAGACCAGGCGATTTCAGGACGTACATCGTTGCTTCCTCTCGGTGGATATAGCGCAAAGTGATGTCAAGGGTTTTGCAGAAAAATAAACCTATGGCATATGCGGCCAGTCGGGATTTTATCAATGCTATACTTTGCGACGGACTGCCGATTCTATCAAAAAGAACAAGGTTCCCAAGAATCGCGGTCCTGACTCTCCCGACGCGCCCGCCACGTCCCGGCACTGCCGCAAGGCTGCGTTTCGAGCGTCATGCTCCAACCCTCTAGCAAACATCCGATGAGCCAACTCAAGATCTACAACACGCTCGCGCGTGACAAGCAGGCATTCGTTCCCCTCCAGCCCGGCAAGGTCAACATGTACGTGTGCGGGATGACGGTTTACGATTACTGCCACGTCGGTCATGGCCGGATGATGATGGCGTTCGACGTCATCTACCGCTGGCTCAAGGCGTCGGGCTACGACGTCAAATACGTCCGCAACATCACGGACATCGACGACAAGATCATCAAGCGCGCCGTCGAGAACAATGAAACGATGACGGCGCTCACGACCCGTTTCATCAAGGCGATGGACGAGGACACGGCCGCGCTGGGCATCCTGCCGCCCGATTTCGCGCCGCGCGCGACGGACTACGTGCCGCACATGCTGTCCATCATCGAAAAGCTGGAAACGAAGGAACTCGCCTACCAGGGCGAGGACGGCGACGTGAACTATGCCGTGCGTAATTTTCCGGGCTACGGCAAGCTGTCCGGCAAGTCGCTGGACGACTTGCGCGCCGGCGAGCGCGTGGACGTGAACAGCGGCAAGCGGGACCCGCTCGACTTCGTGCTGTGGAAGTCCGCCAAGGCATCCGAGCCGGACGAGGCGAAGTGGGACTCGAAATGGGGCAAGGGACGCCCGGGCTGGCACATCGAGTGCTCGGCCATGTCGTGCGCCATGCTGGGCGAACACTTCGACATCCACGGCGGCGGCGCCGACCTGCAGTTCCCGCACCACGAGAACGAGATCGC
>CBIHRX010000355.1:0-6547 GCA_966212555.1 uncultured Massilia sp. | reverse complement strand
TCTGGAGCGCGCTGCTGAAGGTCGAGCGGATCGGCCGGCACGACAATTTCTTCGAACTGGGCGGCCACTCGCTGCTGATCGTGACCATGATGGAGCGGCTGCGCGCCAAGCGGCTCGAGGCGGACATCCGGGCCGTGTTCACGGCGCCCACCGTGGCCGGACTTGCCGTCGCGCTGCGGGAGCAGTCGGCAGCCGTCGAGATTCCACCGAATCGCATCCCCGCGCCGGACATGCCCGCGCGCCCGGTGCGCGTGACGATTTGAGAGGCCGGAACGTTCCGGGGTGGTCCATGCACAACGTTAATTCTTCACTATCGACTATGACTCTGAATGCTTTGCTCGACCATCTCGCCGCCCACGCCGTGCGCTTGCGCTGTGAAGGCGATGAACTCGGCATCGAGGCCGGCGACGACGTGCTGACGCCCGACCTGATCGCAGAATTGAAACAGCACAAGTCCGCGCTGCTGGACCTGGCGCGCGCCTGCGACGGCTGGTGGTCGCCCGGGGCCCGCATCACGCCGCAGATGCTGACGCTGGTCGACCTGGACCAGGCCGAGATCGACGCCATCGTTGCCCGCATCCCCGGCGGCGCCGCGAACGTCCAGGATATCTACCCGCTGGCGCCGCTGCAGGAAGGCATTCTTTTCCACCACTTGCTGGAGCAGCAGGGCGACGCCTACCTGCTGCTGCACATTACCGCCTTCGACGATCGCGCCCGCCTGGACCGTTACGTCGCAGCCTTGCAACGCGTCGTGGCGCGTCACGACATCCTGCGCACGGCGCCCCTGTGGGAAGGACTGGCCGAGCCGGTGCAAGTGGTGCTGCGCAACGTCACGGTGCCGCTGGAGGAGACCTCGTGCGATCCCGGCCAGGGCGACGTGGCCGAGCAACTGCGGCGGCGCCATGACCCGCGCCGCCACCGCATCGACCTGGCGCAGGCACCGCTGATGCGGCTGGTGTGCTGCTTCGACGCCGCGCGCGACCGCTGGCTGCTGCTGACGCTGTACCATCACCTGATCGGCGACCACACCACGCTCGAGGGGATGCGCGAGGAGATCGCGCTGGTGCTGGAAGGGCGGGAGGCGGACCTGCCGGCGCCGGTTCCCTATCGGAATTACGTGGCGCATTGCCGGCTCGGCGCCGGCCGCGCGGGGCACGAGGCGTTCTTCGCGGCGATGCTGGGCGACGTGACTGAGGCGACCGCCCCGTTCGGCGTGCAGGACACGCGCGGCGACGGCGCGCTCACGCAGGTCAGGAACAAGGTCGATCCGGCGGTCGCGCAGGCCTTGCGCGGCCAGGCGCGGCGGCTTGGAATCAGCGTCGCCAGCCTATTCCACCAGGCCTGGGCGATGGTGCTGGCGCGGGTGTCGGGAACGGACGATGTCGTGTTCGGCACGGTGCTGTTCGGCCGCATGGGCGGCGGCATGGGCACCGACCGTGCCCTGGGCCTCTTCATCAATACCTTGCCTCTGCGGCTGGCGGTCGATGCGACCGGCGTCGAGGCCGCCGTCCGGGCGAGCCACGTGCGTTTGGCCGAACTGATGCAGCACGAGCACGCGTCGCTGGCCCTGGCCCAGCGCTGCAGCGGCGTGGCGCCGCCGGCGCCGCTGTTCACCGCCTTGCTCAATTACCGCCACAGCATGGCCGTGCCGGACGAGGGCGATGGCGCCGCCTTGCAGGGTACCGACGTGCTGTACGGGGAAGAGCGCACGAACTATCCCGTGGTGATGACGGTGGACGACCTGGGCGCGGACTTCGGGCTCACGGCCCAGGTGCGGGCGCCGCTGGATCCGGCCCAGCTGTGCGGGATGATGCAGCAGGCGCTGGAACGGCTGGCGTACGCGCTGGCCGAGGCGCCCGCGACGCCGCTGCGCGCCCTGGACGTGATGAGCGAAGCGCAATACCGGCTGGTACACGGCTGGAACGAGCCCTGTCCTTCGTATGCGAGTTCGGCGACGCTGCCGGACTTGTTCGAGGCGCAGGCGGCGCGCACACCCGAGGCCGTGGCGTTGGCCTGCGACGGGCAGGAACTCGGCTATGACGCGTTGAACCGGCGCGCCAACCAGCTGGCGCACCATTTGCGGCGGCTCGGGGTGGGGCCGGAAGCGCGGGTCGCGGTCTGCGTGGAGCGCGGCATCGAGATGGTCGTGGCGTTGCTGGCGGTGTTGAAGGCGGGGGGCGCCTACGTGCCGCTCGACCCCGGCTACCCGGCCGAACGCCTCGCGTTCATGCTCGAGGACAGCGCGCCGGTCGCGGTGCTGGTCCAGGGCGGCCTGCCGGACCCGGTGACGCAGGCGCTCGGCGCGGCCGCGCGTTCGCTCCGCCTCGTCGACGTGGAGCGGCCACAGGCCTGGGCGCGCGAACCGGCACGCAACCTGGGCGTCGAGGAGCGCGGCCTGCGGGCCACGCACCTCGCCTACGTGATCTATACGTCCGGGTCGACCGGTCAACCCAAGGGCGCCCTGGTCGAACACCGCAACGTGACGCGCCTGTTCGCCGCGACCGATGCCTGGTTCGGCTTCGGCGCGGCCGACGTATGGTCGCTCTTCCATTCGATCGCCTTCGATTTTTCCGTGTGGGAGATCTGGGGGGCGCTGCTGTACGGCGGCAAGCTGGTGGTCGTGCCGCAGCAGGTGGCGCGCGATCCGGAAGCGTTCTACGCACTGCTGTGCCGCGAGCGCGTGACGGTGTTGAACCAGACCCCGGGCGCGTTCCGCCAACTGATTGCGGCGCAGGCCGGGAGCGCGTCCGCGCATGCGTTGCGCCACGTGATTTTCGGCGGCGAAGCCCTCGACCTGACCATGCTGGCGCCCTGGTACGCGCGCAATGGCGACGCGGCGCGTCTCGTCAATATGTACGGCATCACGGAAACGACGGTGCACGTGACCTATCAACCGTTGTCGGCGGAGCTCGCGGCCGGCCGGGGCGCCAGCCCGGTGGGGCGGCGGATTCCCGACCTGCGCACGTACGTCCTCGACGCCGAGGGCCGTCCGGTCCCGCCCGGGGCCGTCGGCGAACTGTACGTGGGCGGCGCCGGCGTGGCGCGCGGCTACCTGAACCGGCCGGAGCTCACCGCCGACCGCTTTCTCCCCGATCCGTTCCGCACGGCGGCGGACGCGCGCATGTATCGGACCGGCGACCTGGCACGCTGGCGCGGCGACGGCACGCTGGATTACCTCGGACGCAACGACTTCCAGGTCAAGATCCGCGGCTTCCGCATCGAGACGGGCGAGATCGAGGCGCGCCTGGCGCGGCATCCCGCCGTCGCGGCGGCCGCGGTCCTCGCCCGCACGGCCGACAACGGCGCCCTGCAGCTGGTGGCGTACTACGTGGCCGCGCCCGGCACGGCGCCGGACGCGTCAGCGCTGCGCGAGCACGTGGCGGCCACGCTGCCCGACTACATGGTGCCGGTCGCCTACGTGGCGTTGGCGGCGCTGCCGTTGACGGCGAACGGCAAGCTGGATCGCCGGGCGCTGCCGGCGCCCGAACAGCACGCCCTGGTCCTGCAGGCCTACGAGCCGCCGCGGGGCGACACGGAAGCGACGCTGGCGGCGATCTGGACGGAGCAGCTCAAGCTGCCGCGGGTGGGGCGCCACGACAGCTTCTTCGCGCTCGGCGGCGATTCGATCCGCACCATCGGGCTCGTGGCGCGCGCACGCCAGCTCGGCCTGCCGCTGACGATCGACCACATCTTCCGGCACCAGAGCATCGCCGCGATCGCCGCGGCGCTGGCGGCGAATGGCGCCGCCGCCCCGGACGTCGCCGAGGATGCGCTCGCGGGCGAGGACCGGGCGCTGCTGCCCGCCGACGTGGAAGACGCGTATGGCCTGACCCGGCTGCAGCTGGGCATGATTTTCCATAACCGGTACGACGAGGCCGCGACCTACCACGACGTATTCAGCCTGCGCCTGCGCCTGCCGGGCTGGGATACGGACACCTTCCGCGCCGCGCTGCAGGCGCTCGTCGACAAGCATGCGATCCTGCGGACCGCGATCGACCTCGAGCGCTACAGCGAACCGCTGCAACTCGTGCACCGGCGCGTCTCTGCACCGCTGGTCGTGCGCAGCCTGGCGGGACAGGACGACGCGGCGCAGGCGCGCGCCATCGATGCCGACATCGCCGCCGAGAAGGCGCGGGGGTTCGTGCTGGAGCATGCGCCGCTGCTGCGCGTGCTGGTGCATGAGCTGGGACACGACAAGGTCCAGATGACCTTCAGCTTCCACCATGCGATCCTCGACGGCTGGAGCCTGGCTTCGCTGCAGACCGAGTTGTTCCAGGAATACCTGAAGGCGCGCGCGGCCGGCACGCGCGTCGTCGCGCTCGCGCCCCTCGCCGCGCGCTTCCGGCAGGCGGTGGCCACCGAGCGCGCCGCATTGGCCTGCGACGCGACTCGGGCGTTCTGGCGCGCCTACCTGAGCGGCGCCGAGCCGGGCCAGCTGCCGCCCTTGCTGCCGGACGGCCGCGCCGAGGCGTCCGAGGCCGAACTCGCGGTGCCGGCGCCACTGCGGGCCAGGCTGGCGCGCCTTGCCGAATCCTGGCGGTTGCCTCTGCGCTCGCTGCTGCTGACGGTCCATCTGCGTGTGCTGGGCATGCTGACGGGCGGCGCCGACGTGATGACCGGGATGGTCACCCATATCCGGCCCGAGGCAACGGACGGCGAACGCGTGCTGGGCATGTTCCTGAACCCGCTGCCGCTGCGGGCCGACCTCGGCACTCATCGCAGCTGGCACGACCTGGCGCGCGCCTGTTTCGACGCGGAACTCGCGGCCATGCCGCACCGGCATTATCCGTACGCGCAGATGTACATCGACAGCGACCGCAGCGCGCGTCTCGAGTCGGCGTTCAACTACGTGAATTTCCACGTCTACCAGGGCTTGCGCGGTGCCGCCGGCATCGAGCTGCTGGGATCGAGCCGTTTCGAAAAAACGAATTTCCCGCTGACCGTGCACGCCGTGGAGCACGGCGCCGGCCTGCGCCTGCTCGTGCACGGCGATCCGCTGCGCCTCGCGCCGACCCAGGTCGAACGGATCGCCGGCTATTTCCTGGCGATGCTCGACGACATGGCGAGCCACCCGGACGGCACGCACGCCGGCGATTACCTCGGCGCCGCCGAGCGCGACCTGGTCCTGGCGCGCTGGAACGCCACGCCGGCGTTGCGGCCGGAGCAGGACCTGGTGCATGCCATGTTCGAGCGGCAGGCCCGGCTGTCGCCGGCGGCGATCGCCCTGGTGTCCGAAGACCGGAGACTGTCGTACGGCGACCTGAATGCGCGGGCCAACCGGCTGGCGCATCACCTGATCCACCTGGGCGTACGGCCGGACGAGCGCGTGGCGGTCTGCGCCGAGCGCAGCGTCGAGATGGTCGTCGCGCTGCTCGCCGTGCTGAAGGCCGGCGCGGCCTACGTGCCGCTGGACCCCGATCTCCCGGCCGGGCGCCTGCGCTGGATGCTGGCCGACAGCGCGCCACTGGCCTTGCTGACGCAGCGCCACCTGGCCGATGCCGGCCTCGCCGCGGCCGACGTGCCGGTCATCGTCCTGGACGACGGCGCGCCGGCCTGGGACGGGGAATCGGACGAGGATCCGCGGCCGCACCAGCTCGGCCTGACGGGCAAGCACCTCGCCTACGTGATCTACACGTCCGGCTCCACCGGACAGCCGAAAGGCGTCATGAACGAGCACCGGGCGGTCGTCAACCGCCTGGCGTGGGGGCAGCAGGCCTATTCCCTCGGCCATGACGACGCCGTGTTGCAGAAGACGCCGTTCGGCTTCGACGTGTCGGTATGGGAGTTCTTCTGGCCGTTGCTGGCCGGCGCGCGGCTGGTGCTGGCCAGCCCGGGCAAGCACAAGGACCCCGCCTACCTGGCGCGCATCGTCCGCCGGGAAAACATCACCGTGATGCATTTCGTGCCGTCGATGCTGGCGGCATTTCTCGCGTCCGGCGAGGCGCCCGGGGCCGCCGGGCTCGCGCGCGTGTTCTGCAGCGGCGAAGCGCTGCCGGCGGCCTTGGCGCGCGACTTCCAGGCCGCCTTGCCCGGCGTCGCCCTGACCAACCTGTATGGTCCGACCGAGGCCGCGATCGAGGTCAGCCACCATGCATGTACGGGGGCCGAGTCGACGGCCGGGGTACCGATCGGCCGGCCGATCTCCAACCTGCGCCTGTACGTGCTCGACGCGCATGGACAGCCGGTGCCGGTCGGCGTCGCCGGCGAGATCCACATCGGCGGGGCCGGCGTGGCGCGCGGCTACCTGAACCGGGACGACCTGACCGCGGACAAGTTCGTCGCCGACCCGTTCGACGCGGCGCCCGGCGCCCGCATGTACAAGAGCGGCGACCTGGGGCGCTGGCTGGCGGACGGCAGCATCGAATACCTCGGACGTAACGATTTCCAGGTGAAGATCCGCGGTTACCGCATCGAACCGGGCGAGATCGAGGCACGCCTGCGCGCCTGCGCCGGGGTGGGCGACGCCTGCGTGGTGGCGCACCGCGAAGAGGACGAGGAGGGCGGTGAGGCGCGGCTGGTGGCCTACGTCGTGCCGGCGCCGCACGCG
>CBIHRX010000354.1:0-6597 GCA_966212555.1 uncultured Massilia sp. | reverse complement strand
CACCACGTACCACCCGTCGTACGTGCTGCGCGTGCCGGGCGAGGACGCGAAGCGCGAGGCGTTCGACACGATGGTCGAGGGCCTCAAGCTGGCGCACGACCTGCTGGACCGTCCGGTCGACGTACCGGACGCGTGAACGTTGCTGTTGCGACATATGCATGTCAAAGATGTAACACTTCGTTGCCTCGATAGGCTAAGCTCATCGGTGGCGCTAAGCTTTTGCGCACACAACAACAACGATGGGATGCCCGATGAGCAAACGATTTGCATGTGCGCTTTACCTGAGTTTCCTGACCCTGCCGGTCCTGGCCCAGACCACGCCCCAGCCTGAATCCGCACCCGCCGTCGAGACGGCCGACGCCGTCCCCGCCACCGTCGTCGTCGAAGGCCGCCGCCCCGGCCCCGGCGTGTGGAAAGTGTCGAAGGGCGACCACGTGATGTGGGTGTTCGGCGTATATTCCCCGCTGCCGCAGAAAATGGAATGGGATGCGGCGCGCGTCGAACGTCTCGTCGGCAAGTCGCAGGAAGTGTTGACGCGGCCGGGCGCCCGCATGGACATCGGATTCTTCCGAGGCCTGACCCTGCTGCCGACCGCGATCGGCCTCGACAAGAATCCGGACGGCGCCACGCTGCACGATGTGCTCCCGGCCGACGTGTACGCGCGCTGGCAGGTATTGAAGGGCAAGTATATCGGCGAGAACGACAGCATCGAGCGGCGGCGCCCGATCTTCGTGGCCGACACGCTGCTGGGCGCGGGCCTGGCGAAAAGCGGCCTGACGCACAACACCGGCGTGGAAGAGCAGATCGAAAAGACGGCCAAGCGCGACAAGGTCAAGATCACGTCGACCACGCTCATCATGGATGTCGACGATCCGCGCGGCCTGATGAAGGAATTCAAGAAGTCGCAGGTGGAAGACGTGGCCTGCTTCACCAAGACCCTGGAACGGCTGGAAGGCGACATCGACGCCATGCGCGTGCGCGCGAACGCCTGGGCCAACGGCAATATCGCCGAGATTTCGAGCCTCGATTATGCCGAGCGCGACAAGGCGTGCAACGACGCCATCTTCAACAGCCAGTTCGCCAGGAATTCTCCCGCATTCCAGCACCTGCCCGAACGCATGCGCGCCAACTGGATGAAGGCGGCCGAGAAAGCATTGGCCGACAACACGTCGACGTTTGCCCTCCTGCCCATGAAGAGCGTCATCGGCCCGCAAAGCTACCTGGCCGACCTGCAGGCGAAAGGCTATACGGTCGAGAGCCCGAAATAAGGACATCACGCCATGAGGAAGAGAACCAACCGCTATCTGCTCTGGCTGGGCCTGCTCGCCCTGCCGGCGTTCGCGCAGACCGTGGAACCGGCCGTCGACCCGAACGCCGTCGTGGCCACCGTCGTCGTCGAAGGCCGCCGTCCCGGCCCCGGAGTGTGGAAAGTGTCCAAAGGAACGCACGTGATGTGGGTCTTCGGCACGTATGCGCCGTTGCCGGCGAAGATGGAGTGGGACGCATCGCGCGTCGAGCGCCTCGTGGCGAAGTCGCAGGAAGTCTTGATGCCGCCCGTCGCGAAAGCCCACATCGGTTTCTTCCGCGGCTTGACGGCCTTGCCGAGCCTCATCGGCATCAAGCGCAATCCGGACGATGCGGTCCTGCACGACGTCGTCCCGGCCGACGTCTACGCGCACTGGACGGTGCTGAAGGCCAAGTACATCGGCGACGACGACGGCATCGAGCACTACCGGCCCGTCTTCGCGGGCGAGGAGTTGCTGCTCGCGGGCCTCAAGCAAAGCGGCCTGTCCTATGGCAGCGACGTGCTCGGCAAGATCGAGGACATCGCAAAAAAGAACAAGGTCAAAATGAGCGACTCGGGCTACGATGTGATGGTCGACGACCCGCGCAAGCTCGTGCGCGACTTCAAGAATTCGCAGGTGGACGATCTCGTCTGCTTCACCAAAACGCTCGATACCCTCGACACCGATCTCGAAACGATGCGCGTGCGCGCGAATGCCTGGGCCAACGGCGACATCGCCGAGATCCGCGGGCTGAATTTCGCGCAGCGGCGGGATGCATGCCTGGATGCCGTCATGAACAGCTCGATCGCGAAGGACGCCGCGGCCCTGCGCCAGGTCCGCCAGCGCCTGCGCACCTCCTGGCTGAAGGCGGCGGAAAATGCGCTGGCCAGCAATGCCACGACCTTCGCCGTGCTGGAAATCCAGGACATCCTCGGCCCGACGAGCTACCTGGCCGGCCTGCAGGCCAAGGGGTACGCGGTCGAAAGCCCGCGATAACTAAGCCGGTTCGCCCGATATGCCCGATGTGCCCAGGTCGTCTTCGCGCGACGCGGCCTGGGCCACGCGGGCACCCGGCGGTACGTCGTGCGTTACCCAGACATTGCCGCCGATGACGGCACCCTTGCCGATCGTGATGCGGCCCAGCACGGTGGCGCCGGCATAGATGACGACGTCGTCCTCGACGACGGGATGGCGCGGCAAGCCCTTCTGCAGCGTGCCGTCGACGTTCGCGGGGAAGCGCTTGGCGCCCAGCGTGACGGCCTGGTACAGGCGCACGCGCTGGCCGATGACGGCCGTCTCGCCGATCACGACGCCCGTGCCGTGGTCGATGAAGAAGCCGGGGCCGATCGTGGCGCCCGGGTGGATGTCGATGCCCGTTTCCGCGTGCGCCTGCTCGGCGATGATGCGCGCCAGCAGCGGCAGGCCTAGGCCGTACAGGCAGTGCGCGAGGCGGTAGTGGATCATCGCGTGGATGCCCGGATAGCACAGCAGCACTTCATCGACGCTGCGCGCGGCCGGGTCGCCCTGGAAGGCGGCGATCACGTCGCTGTCGAGCAGGGTGCGGATGCCGGGCAGCGCGGCGCCGAACGCGCGGGTGGCGTCGAGCGCTTGCGGTTCGATGTCGGTATGGGTCAGGTGGCGCAGCGCGGCGCTGTAGCGCAGCTCGATGCGCACCTGGCGCAGCAGCGCGTGCAGGGCAGTGTCGAGGGCGTGGGCGACGTGGAAATCCTCGCTTTCCTGGCGCAGGTCGGGCGGGCCCAGGCGCAGCGGGAACAGCACGCCCTTCAGCTGCCCGACGATGGTCGCCAGCGCGTCGCGCGACGGAAATTCGAGGCCGCGCACTTCGCCGGCCGGACGATGCGCCTGGCGCCATTGCCGGCGCGCCTCGTTCAGGTCGCGCACGATCGCACCGATGTCGAAGTCGGCCATCAGTCGCGCTCCCGGAGGCTGTGTCCGTCGAAAAATAGATATGGCCTCACGGTGCCTCCGCTGTGCTGATGGACGAGTGTTCAATATACGAGCCCGTCCATGAGTGGCCCAACGAATTTTTCGACACTAGCTCATGCCGAAAAATGTCTAAGGTCGAGTGATGTCGATCCTGATCAACGTCATGATGAATTGTCAAAGCGGTGTGAACCCGCGTAGAATGCGGGCAACGCGGGTGTAGCTCAATGGTAGAGCAGAAGCTTCCCAAGCTTACGACGAGGGTTCGATTCCCTTCACCCGCTCCATCCTCCGGCATGCCGCCGACATTTCCCCAATAAAAAATGCCTGCACGCGGCAGGCATCCTGTCGTGGCCCGACAGCGAGATCAGGCCTGGCGCTTGCGGCGCAGTGCACCCAGCCCGGCCAGGCCGAGCCCGACCAGCGCAAGCGATGCCGGTTCCGGAACGGCGCGGGTCACATGCTCGACGTCCACGTTGTCCAGCGAATTGAAGCCGGGATCGTTGCGGGTGATGAAGCTCAGCTTCGCATTGCCGGTCGCGGCGACGAAGGACAAGTCGTAATGGCCGCTGGACCCCGTGCTGAAGAATTGATTGTCGTCCAGTGCCACGGCCATCGATCCCCAGTTCACAGTCGTATCGAAGCTCAACGAGTACGTTTCGCCGGCAATCGTGGCGATGACCTGGCTCAGCCAGGCGTTGCTGCCCACGGCGCCATCGTTCCACTGGCCGGGAAAGCTCGAGTAACCGGGGTTGCCCGTCAGTGTCCAGTTACTGCCGCCAGCCGCGAAATCGCCATTGGTCACGAGGTTGGCGCTTGCGGAAGCGCTGACGGCCAGCATGGCGATGGCGCAAAACAGTTTTTTCATGATCTCTCCAGGGAATAATATTTATACCAGCGTCATAGCATATTTCGTGCCAGAAATTTATTTTTCATAATTTACAAGGACTTATCTAAAAGAAAAGTTTAATTTCCAGTATGCATGTAAAGGAGGCCGACATGCGATCCCGCCGTGCGCGCCCCGTGGCAAGCCCTTATGGCACACTGGCGTTGTCGCCCCAACCAGTGTCAATCATGCAAGAAGACGGACAACAGTCTGATGTCAACCATGCCGGTGCCCTGATGTTCCTGAGCGGCGGCGGTGAAGTGGGCGCGATGATGCGCGCGCACGACTGGTCCACGTCGCCGCTGGGCCATCCGCGCACGTGGCCGCAGGCGCTGCGCACGGTCGTCGGGCTGATGCTCAACTCGAAATTCCCCATGTTCGTCGCCTGGGGCAAGGAACTGGCCTTCCTGTACAACGATCCGTATCGCGACGTCCTGGGCGACAAGCACCCGTCCGCGCTGGGCGGGCGATTCCACGACGTCTGGGTCGAGATCTGGCACGACATCCACCCGCTGGTCGAGCGCGCGCTGCGCGGCGAAGCGACGTATGCCGACCGCCTGTACCTCGTGATGAACCGCCGCGGCTATGACGAACCGACCTGGTTCACGTTCTCGTACTCGCCCGTGCGCGACGAGAACGGGGAGATCGCCGGCATGTATTGCGCGTGCGTCGAGGTCACCGACCAGGTGCTGGCCGAGAAATACCGCAACGAGGAGAACGAGCGGCTGCGCGGCCTGTTCTCGCAGGCGCCCGGGATCATGGCCGTGCTGCGCGGCCCCGAACACGTGTTCGAGCTGACCAACCAGTCGTACATGCAGCTGGTCGGCCACCGCCAGGTCGTCGGCAAGTCCGCGCGCGAGGCGCTGCCGGAGATCGTCGGCCAGGGCTTCTTCGAACTGCTCGACCGCGTGTACACGACGGGCGAGCCGTTCGTCGGCCACGCGCTGCCCGTGCGCCTGCAGCGCGAACCGGAAGGACCGCTGGAAGAGCGCTACATCGACTTCGTCTACCAGCCGATCCGCGACGAGAACGGGGCCGTCAGCGGCATCTTCGTGGAAGGCAGCGACGTCACCGACCGCAAGCTCGTCGAGGACGAACTGCGCGCCGCCAACCGCCAGAAGGACCAGTTCCTCGCGATGCTGGCGCACGAGCTGCGCAATCCGCTCGCGCCGATCATGACGGCGGCCCAACTACTGAAACTCGGCCGGCTGGACGCCAAGAGCGTGGCCAACGCCAGCGAGATCATCGTGCGCCAGGCCGAGCACATGACGGACCTCGTCAACGACCTGCTGGACGTCTCGCGCGTCACGCGCGGCCTCGTCGCGCTGGAGAAGGAAGAGCTGGACCTGAACGTGATCGTGTCCGCGGCCGTCGAGCAGGTGCGCCCGCTGATCGACGCGCGCCGCCATGCGCTGACCCTGCAGCTCTCGGGCCGGCCGGCGCACGTGACGGGCGACCGCACGCGCCTCGTGCAAGTCATCTCGAACATCCTCAACAACGCCGCCAAGTACACGGCGCCGGGCGGCCGCATCGTGCTGGCCGTGACGGTGGGCGAGCGGCAGGTGACCGTGGCCGTGCGCGACAACGGCGTCGGCATCGCACCGGAAGTCCTGCCGTACATCTTCGACCTGTTCACCCAGGCCGAGCGCACGCCGGACCGGTCGCAGGGCGGACTCGGGATCGGGCTGGCGCTGGTGAAAAGCCTCGTCGCCCTGCACGGCGGCACCGTGTACGCGCACAGCGAGGGCCTGGGGCAGGGCAGCGAGTTCTCGATCTGCCTGCCGTGCGCGGCCCGTTCCCCGGCCGCGGCGGCGGACGGCGGCGGTGCGGCGGCAGATGCAGCCCCGGACAATGGCAACCTGCGCGTGCTGGTCGTCGACGACAATGCCGACGCGGCCCAGATGCTGGCCGCGCTGCTCGAAGTGCAGGGTCACGCGGTCAGCGTCGAATACGACGGGCGCGGCGCGCTGGACCGGGCGCGCAGCGAGCATCCGGACGTCCTGCTGCTCGACATCGGCCTGCCCGACATGGACGGCTACGAACTGGCGCGGCGCCTGCGCGCGCAACCGGAGAACGCGGGCGCCACGCTCGTCGCCCTGACCGGCTACGGCCAGAACCAGGACCGCGAGGAAGCCCAGCAGGCCGGCTTCGATCATTACCTCGTCAAGCCCGCCGACCTGAACGAGGTCAACGAGGTGCTGGCACAGGCGGAAGCGCGGCGCTGAACGTTCTAGCGTGCGCGTATTGCCGGACAGCACCGGGAGCGCTATCCTAGGCCCATGCCATGCCGCCTGGGCTGCGCGCCGGGGCGGCGTATTTTCGTACCATGGTCAATGTGGGCGAATACGGGGATGAGCGTATGTACGAGACCATCGAAGAACCGCAGGTAAACAGCCTTCTCGAGCGGCATGGCGGACAGGCCGCGACTCGGGGCGCGGGGCCGGGCAAGGGAACCGCGTCGACGGCCGGGCCGCCGCCGCA
>CBIHRX010000353.1:0-6608 GCA_966212555.1 uncultured Massilia sp. | reverse complement strand
TGTCGATGCCGTACACGTTCGGGTACAGCACCGGCGGCGCGGCGGAGGCGAAGAACACCTTGCGGGCGCCCGATTCGCGCGCCATCTGCACGATCTCGCGGCTGGTCGTGCCGCGCACGATGGAGTCGTCGACGAGCAGCACGTTCTTGTCCTTGAATTCGGACGGGATCGCGTTCAGCTTCTGGCGCACGGACTTCTTGCGCATGGCCTGGCCCGGCATGATGAAGGTGCGGCCGACGTAGCGGTTCTTGATGAAGCCTTCGCGATACTCCACGCCCAGCTTCAGGGCGAGCTGGATGGCGGCCGGACGCGACGAGTCCGGGATCGGCATCACGACGTCGATTTCCTCGACCGGGATCTCCTTGCGGATCTTCTCGGCCAGGTATTCGCCCATGCGCAGGCGGGTGGCGTACACGGAGGCACCGTCGATCACGGAGTCCGGGCGGGCCAGGTAGACGTATTCGAACGCGCACGGGTTCAGCGTCGGATTCTCGGCGCACTGGCGCGTGTGCAGCTGGCGCTCGGCGTCGACCCAGACGGCTTCGCCCGGCGCGATGTCGCGCATGAAGCGGAAGCCCAGGCCTTCCAGCGCGACGGATTCGCTGGCCAGCAGGTATTCGGGGCCGTTCTCGGTCTCGTTCACGCCGATGCACAGCGGACGGATGCCGAACGGGTCGCGGAACGCGAGCAGGCCGTGGCCGGCGATCTGGGCGATGACGGCATACGCGCCGCGCACGCGGCGGTGCACTTGCGCGACGGACTTGAACACGGCGTCCGGCTCGAGCGAATAGCCGTCGGCGGCCGTGGCGATCTCGTGGGCCAGCACATTCAGCAGGACTTCCGAGTCGGAGTTCGTGTTGACGTGGCGGCGATCATTGCGGAACAGTTCTTCCTTCAGCTGCTCCTGGTTCGTGAGGTTGCCGTTGTGCGCCAGGGTGATGCCGAACGGGGCATTCACATAGAACGGCTGCGCTTCCTCTTCGCTGGACGAGCCCGCGGTCGGATAGCGGCAGTGGCCGATGCCGGAATTGCCTTGCAGCGAACGCATGTTACGCGTGCGGAAGACGTCACGCACGAGGCCGTTGGCCTTGTACATCGAGAACATGCTGCTGTGATTGGTTGCAATCCCCGCCGCATCCTGGCCGCGGTGCTGCAACAGCAGCAATGCGTCATACAACAGCTGGTTGACGGGGGCTTGCGAGACGACGCCGACGATGCCACACATGGTGTGCTCCTAAACTTGGACAGCTAAACAAAAGGGTGTTTCAAAACTGCACGTGCTGCGCGAAGGCAGCGGGCAAGAAAGGTTTGACTGTGCGCGCTCCGGTTTCCGCCATCGGCGAGAGCAGCGCGTCTTTCCAGAAAGCCTGTTGGGGAATGGAAGTCATCCCGCACAATATGACGCCGGCCAGCACGATCACAATGCCCCGGCCCAATCCGAACAGGCCGCCGAGGCCACGGTCGGCCAGGGACAAGCCGGAGGCCTCGATCAGGGCGCCGATCGCGAGGGCCAGCAGGCCCATCAGCACGCGCACGCCGAGGAACAATGCAATGAAGGCAACGATCAGCCGCAAGGCTTCGCCCGGAATCACGGATGGTAGCATGGGCGCCAGTTTCGCGCCGAAGGCGTTGGCCACGATGAAGGCCGCCACCCAGCCGACCAGCGACAGGATTTCCTTGACCAGCCCGCGGATGGTGCTGATGACGACCGACGAGATCAGGATGAACAACACCACGTAGTCGAAAATCGTCACGGCTTTAACTGGATCAGACCGGGGTCATGGCGCCCGACAAGCCCAGGCGGCCCAGCTTGGCGCGGACTTTCTCGGCGTCTTCCTTGTTGAGGGGGCCGACACGTACGCGGATCAGTTCGCCGGACGGGGTGGACGTCTTCTGCGTGTACGACGAGATACCCGCCTCGCGCAGCTTCGCCTGCACTTCCGCCGCCTTTTCCTGGCTCGACAGCGCAGCCACCTGCAGCACGAAGCGCTGCGACGAGGACTCGGCCGGCTTGTCTTTCTCGGCCGGCTTGCCTTCCAGGATGGCGATCGCGCGCGCCGCGTCGTCCTTCGGCTTCACGGGCTTGTCCTCGGCTTTCGCCTTGGCCTTCTCGCGGGCTTCGCGCGCCAGGCGCTCCGCCTTCTCGTGTTCCGCCTTGTCCTTCTCGGCCTTTTCCGCCCGCTCCTTCTCGGCGAGACGCGCCTCGGCTTTCGCATCCTTGTGCTCGGACTTCGGCGCTTCCTTGTGCTCCGGCTTCACGGGGTCGGGCTTGTGCTCGACCTTGGGCTCGGGCTTCGCCACGGCAGGCGGTTGCGTCGCGACACTCTCGGGCTTGGCGGCGGCGACGGCGGCCGGGGCTTTCGCGGCGGGCGCGGGCGGCGGTGCGTCGATCACTTCCTCGTCCTTGTCGACGCTGTCCGCCGCGGACACGGCTTTATCCGCGGCCGGCACGGGCAGCGGCGCGGCCTTGTCTTTTGCGGGAATCTGGATCGCGATGTCGCCGGCGAGCGGCTTGGGCTCGGAATCGAGCAGCATCGGCAGGCCGACGGCGGCCGCGAGCGCCAGCGCGATGGCGCCGACGAGACGGCGGCGGGCGCGCTTCTTTTCGGGGAGCATGGGGTCGGCACCGGGACGGCGCGTCGCGCCGCCACCGGCGTTGCTGGCGCGCTTGGCGCGGGCGCGCTCGCCAATCGCGGCGTCGTCGTCCTTGCTGTAGAAGCGGCCACTGTCCTCGGCGAGGCGGTCCTGCTTGCTTTTACGGGAGAACAAGCCCATGCGGTGTCACGTCAATGAAGAGAGGATTTACGGGCCGCCATCACGCCAGCCACGGTATAGAACGAACCAAAGACCACTATTCTATCATCCTGTCCGGCCCGGCTTGTTGCATCTGCGAATGCCTCGGCCGGATTGGCGAACGTTTTGACCGAGAATTCGTCGTCTTTCGCGCCACTCGGCTTCAACGCCTGCAGCTTCTCCGCCAGCACGGCCGGGTCCGCCGACCGGGGCGACGGCAGCGCCGTCACGCACCAGTGGTCGATGTTCGGCGCGAGGTGGGCGACGACGGCGTCGATGTCCTTGTCCTGCATGATGCCGAACACGGCGTACGTGAACCGGTGAAAGCCCATGTTGCCCAGGTTCTGGGCGAGCGTGGCGGCCGCGTGCGGGTTGTGCGCGACGTCGAGGATCGTCGTCGGCCGGCCCGCCAGCACCTGGAAGCGGCCCGGCAGCTCGACCATCGCGAGGCCCGCGCGCGTTTCCTGCGCGCCCACGGGCAGCACATTGCGCAACGCTTCCAGCGCGGCCAGCGCGGCCGACGCGTTCAGCAGCTGGTTGGCGCCGCGCAGCGCCGGATACGCGAGCGAATTGCGGCGCTGCGAGCGGCCGCCGTAGGCCCACTGCTGCTTGTCGCCCTGGTAGTTGAAGTCGCGGCCCAGCAGCCACAGGTCGGCGCCGATCTTTTCCGCATGGTCGATGAGCGATTGCGGCGGCAGCGGATCGCTGCAAATGGCCGGTTTGCCGGCGCGGAAGATGCCGGCCTTTTCGAAGCCGATTTCTTCGCGCGTGTCGCCGAGATAGTCCTTGTGGTCGATGTCGATGCTCGTGACGATGGACACGTCGGCATCGATCACGTTCACGGCATCCAGGCGGCCGCCGAGGCCCACTTCCAGGATCGCCACGTCGACGCCGGACGTCGCCAGCAGGTGCATGATCGCGAGCGTCGTGAATTCGAAATACGTGAGGTCGATGTCGCCGCGGCGCGCTTCCACTTCGTTGAACGCGGCGATGAGGACGTCGTCCTTGGCCATCTCGCCGTTGATGCGGGCGCGCTCGTTGAAATCGAGGAAGTGCGGCTTGATGTACAGGCCGACCTTGTAGCCGCTCTGCAGCAGGATGGCTTCCAGCATGGCGCAGGTCGAGCCCTTGCCGTTGGTGCCCGCGACCATGATCACGGGGCAGGAAAAGGCGAGGCCCATGCGCTCCTTGACGGTGCGCACGCGGTCCAGGCCCATGTCGATGTGGGTTTCGGCATGGCGCGACTCGAGCAGCGCCAGCCAGTCGGGCAAGGTGGTCGGGAGGTTAGGCATGGGATGGTGTCCGGAATGCGCGCGCGGCCGGCTGCCTTGGGAAGCAGCCGGCCGCGCGGTGACAACGAATCAAGCGATGACGTCGGCCGGCTGGCTTTGCAGCAGGGCGAGCACGCGCGCGATTTCCTCGCGCATCTTGCGGCGGTCGACGATCATGTCGATGGCGCCTTTTTGCAGCAGGAACTCGGAACGCTGGAAGCCTTCCGGCAGCTTTTCGCGCACGGTGTTCTCGATCACGCGCGGGCCCGCGAAGCCGATCAGGGCTTTCGGTTCGGCGATGACGACGTCGCCCATGAACGCGAACGAGGCGGACACGCCGCCCGTCGTCGGGTCGGTCAGCACGCTGATGAACGGCAGTTTTTTCTCGGACAGCTTGGTCAGCATCGAGGTGGTCTTGGCCATCTGCATCAGCGACAGCAGGCCTTCCTGCATGCGCGCCCCGCCGCTGGCAGTAATGCAGATGAACGGCACCTTCTGCTCGAGCGCCACCTGGGCACCGCGCACGAAGCGCTCGCCGTTCACGGAACCCATCGTGCCCGCCATGAATTCATAGGCGAAGCAGGCAACCACGACCGGCAGGCTCATGATCGAACCGCCTTGCACGACCATCGAATCGGTCTCGCCGGTGGCTTCCATCGCGTCCTTCAGACGGTCAGGATATTTCTTGCTGTCTTTGAACTTGAGAGTATCGACCGGCAGGACGTCCTGGCCGATCTCGTAGCGGCCGCCCTCGTCGAGCAGCGCGTCGAGGCGCTCGCGGGCGCGGATACGCATGTGGTGGCTGCATTTCGGGCAGACATGCAGGTTCGACTCCAGGTCGGCACGGTACAGGACCGACTCGCACGACGGGCACTTGACCCACAGGCCTTCGGGCATGGTCTGGCGTTTGGCGGCATCGGAGCGCTGGATCCGGGGGGGCAGCAGCTTTTCCAACCAACTCATGTTCTCTCCTTTGCGGCAATTCTGGAATTGGGCGTAGTGTAGCCGTTCGCATCAGGCTTGTCGAATTCTTGCCGTTAAATACTTGCCTTTCTGACAAAGTTAAGCTAGTACAAATTCGACCGGGGCGCGTGGCCCACCGTCCAATTCGGGGTCAGAGCACATTTTTTACCGGATTCGGGGTCAGAGCACGTTTTCCAATGACGCGATAACGCTCCATCGATCCATTGATTCGCCATGGCGCCACTGCGCCCGTCCTCTGAGCAAGCAAGTTTGTCTGGCAACCGATCAATTGATCGAAAAAGTGCTCTGACCCCGAATTTTCGAAAAAATGTGCTCTGACCCCGAATTCGGGCAATAAAAAACCGGGGCGCGCCCCGGTTCGTTTCGTGGTCCTGAGATCAGCGGGCGTCCAGCGCTTCCCGGATCCCGGCGACAAAGGCACGCACGGCCGCGGGGCCTTGCTCCTTCGGCGTGTTTTCCAGCTCCTGGATGATGCGGCTGCCGATGACGACGGCATCGGCGACGGAAGCCACCGACTTCGCCGTCTGGGCGTCGCGGATGCCGAAGCCCACGCCGATCGGCAGCTTGACGTGCTCGCGGATCGCGGCCACGCGCTTGGCCACGTCGGCCGTGTCGATGCCGCCTGCGCCCGTCACGCCCTTCAGCGACACGTAGTAGCTGAAGCCGCTGCCGTGGCGCGCCACCTGCTTCACGCGCTCGGTGGTCGAGGTCGGCGCGAGCAGGAAGATCAGGTCGAGGTCGTTGGCCTTCATCTCGGCCGCGAACGCTTCGCATTCTTCCGGCGGGTAGTCGACGACGATCGCGCCGTCGGCGCCGGCCGCCCTGGCGCGGCGGACGAATTCGCTCTGGCCCATGCGCTCGATCGGGTTCGCATAGCCCATCAGCACGACCGGGGTGTGCTGGTTGGTCTTGCGGAACTCGGCGACGTAGCCGAACACGTCGGTCATGCTGACGCCGAAGGTGAGCGCGCGCTCGCAGGCGCGCTGGATGACGGGGCCTTCCGCCATCGGGTCGGAGAACGGGACACCCAGTTCGAGGACGTCGGCGCCGCCTTCCACGAGGGCATGCAGCAGCGGGACGGTCAGTTCCGGGGCCGGATCGCCGGCGGTGATGAAGGTGACGAGACCGGTCTTGCCCTCTTCCTTGAGGGCAGCGAAAGTTTGTGCGATACGGGACATGCTGTTATTCCTTATGTTGTGGTTGCAAACGATGGATGGGGCTCAGCCGAAGTTGAGTCCCGCCCGTTGCGCCACGGTGTGCATGTCCTTGTCGCCGCGGCCCGACAGGTTGACCAGGATGATCTGGTCCTTGGGCAGGGTCGGCGCCAGCTTGGCGGCGTAGGCGATCGCGTGCGACGATTCCAGCGCGGGGATGATGCCCTCGATGCGGCAGCAGTCGTGGAAGGCGGCCAGCGCCTCGTCGTCCGTGATCGACACGTATTCCGCACGCTGAATG
Organism: uncultured Massilia sp.; assembly: GCA_966212555.1. Lineage (GTDB taxonomy): Bacteria > Pseudomonadota > Gammaproteobacteria > Burkholderiales > Burkholderiaceae_D > Telluria. The sequence goes on along the minus strand of CBIHRX010000353.1, from coordinate 105 downwards.
TCCTTCAGCCACGCGTGCTCCGGACCGACGCCCGGATAATCCAGGCCGGCCGAGACCGAATGCGTCTCGATGATCTGGCCGTGCTCGTCCTGCAGCAGATAGGTG
>CBIHRX010000352.1:0-6647 GCA_966212555.1 uncultured Massilia sp. | reverse complement strand
GAAGGCCTTGTATTCCGTCGCCGGCAAGGGCGCGGCGGATTCGGCCGACTGGAACCAGGGCGACAAGTCCTGAGCTGAACACCCCGCGATACGGACCGGCGGACGCGTTGCGCGTCCCGCCGCGACGGCGCTCGCCCCGGCGCCGCGGATTCGCACATTCATTACAAACCGAAGGAGATACCATGAAGAAGATCATCGCCATCGCCGCGCTGGCCGCGTGCGGCGCCGCCCACGCGCAGACCAATGTCACGATGTACGGCCTGCTGGACGCCGCCGTCGACTACAACACGAACGCGGACGCCGCGGGCCACAGCCGCACGTGGATGCCGAGCCTGGGCGGCGGCATGTTCCCGTCGCGGATCGGCTTTCGCGGCACGGAAGACCTGGGCGGCGGCCTGAAGGCGATCTTCACGCTGGAGACGGGCATCTACACGGACACCGGCACGACCGGCCAGGGCAACCGCCTGTTCGGCCGCCAGGCGTGGGTGGGCCTCGCGGGCAGCTGGGGCCAGGTGACGCTGGGCCGCAACTACAACATGCTGTACAACTCGATGCCGGAAGTGGAGATCATCGGCCCGGCGCAGTACGGCCTCGGTTCGCTCGACGCGGGCATCCCGAACGGCCGCACGGACAACTCGATCGCCTATAAAGGCACGTTCGGCGCGGTGACGGTCGGCGCGACGTACAGCCTGGGCCGCGACGTGTCGAACGCGGGCGGGCCGGGCGGCACCAACTGCCCGGGCGAGGCCGCGGCCGACGCCCAGGCGTGCCGCGAATGGTCGGCCATGCTGCGCTACGACACGCCGACCTGGGGCATCACGAGCGCCTACGACCGCAAGAACGGCGGCACGGGCGCGGCGGCGGGTCTCGCGACGAGCAACCTGACGGACAGCCGCCTTCACCTGGCCGGCTACACGAAGTTCGACGGCTGGCGCCTGGCCGCCGGCGCGGTCGTGCGCGACAACGAAGGATCCTCGGCCACGCCGCGCAGCAACCTGTATTACGTCGACGGTGCCTATAAACTGTCGCCGGCCGTCACGCTCGACGTCCTGGCCGGCCGCCTGGACTACAAGAACAGCGGCAACGACAGCACCCTGGCCATGCTGCGCGCGATCTACGATTTCTCGAAGCGCACGTCGACCTATGTCGCCATCGGCCACGTGAGCAACGGCGGCACGGCGGCGGTCGCGTTGTCGGCCGGCGGCGCGGTCGGCGCGGGCATGGCGCAGAACGGGATCATCACCGGCATCAAGCACGCTTTCTAGAATATTTTTTGTAACACGCAAAAAAATCTGCGATATCTTTTTTTGTTTTCGCATCGCTTCCATTCCAAAAAAAGTTATCGCGGATTCCCGTATCGATCATCATTTTTTTTATTTGCGGCGTTAAATCCCGTTTTTTGGAATCGCAGTTATTTCCGTATTGAAATCTGTAAATTATCCGGTCGAATCAGTGACTTAGAGCCGTCTCTACCCCTGTTGCAAAGCGTTTGAAAATACCGCATTCTCCGCACCTGAGCAGTGCCCATAATTATTACGACGGAGACTACAGTGAACAAACCCTTATCCCTGGCGGGATTGGGCGCGCTATTCGCGTCCTGCTTCATTGCCGCCAATGCGCTCGCCCAGGCCGGCGCCACGTTACCCACCTTCCAGAACGCGTCCGTGCACGACCCGTCCGTGATCAAGGCCGGCGACACGTTCTACGTGTTCGGCTCGCACCTGGCATCGGCCAAGTCGAAGGACCTCATGAAGTGGACGCAGATGACGGACGGCGTCAGCGCCACCAATCCGCTGTTCCTGAACGGCGCGAAGAACGTCTATACGGAACTGGCCGAGACGTTCGCGTGGGCGAACACGACGACCCTGTGGGCACCGGACGTGCGCCAGCTCGCGGACGGCAAGTACTACATGTACTACGACGCCTGCCAGGGCGACGCGCCGCGGTCCGCGCTGGGCATCGCCGTCGCGAACAGTCCGGAAGGCCCGTACGTCAACAAGGGCGTCATCCTGAAGTCCGGCATGTGGGGCCAGGCGAGCTACGACGGCACCGTCTACGACGCGCTGAAGCACCCGAACACGGTCGACCCGAACGTCTTCTTCGACAACGCGGGCAAGCTGTGGATGGTCTACGGCTCGTACTCGGGCGGCATCTTCATCATGCAGATGAACCCCGCCACCGGTTTCCCGTATCCGAACCAGGGCTACGGCAAGCGCCTCACGGGCGGCAACCACTCGCGCATCGAAGGCGCGTACATCATGTACAGCCCGGCCACCTCGTACTACTACCTGTTCACGTCGTTCGGCGGCCTGGATGCGAACGGCGGCTACAACATGCGCGTCGCGCGCTCGACCAATCCGGACGGCCCGTACTTCGACGCCCAGGGCAATGCGATGGCGAACGTGAAGTCTGATCCGTCGAAACCGCTGTTCGACGACGCGTCGATCGCGCCGTACGGCGTCAAGATGATGGGTAACTTCCTGTTCGAGCGCAAGCTGGGCGAGGCGGGCACCGGCATCGGCACGGGCTATGTCTCGGCGGGCCACAACTCGGCCTGGTACGACCCGGCGACCGGCAAGCACTTCCTGATATTCCACACGCGTTTCCCGGAACGGGGCGAGCAGCACGAAGTGCGCGTGCACCAGATGTTCATGAATGCGGACGGCTGGCCCGTCGTGGCGCCGTACCGCTACGCCAACGAGACGGCGACGACGGTGCGTCCGGAATTCGTGTTCGGCGACTACCTGTACGTCAACCACGGCAAGGACATCACGGCCGCGATCCGGAAGTCGCAGCTGATCACGCTGAACGCCAACGGCACCATCACCGGGGCAGTGTCCGGCACGTGGCGCAAGCTGGGCACCAACCAGGTCGAGATCAACCTGCCCGGCGCGTCGACGTACAAGGGCGTGCTGCTGACGCAGTGGGACGAGACGTCGAAGTCGTACGTGACGACGTTCACGGCGTCCTCGCGCGAAGGCGTCGCCATCTTCGGCAGCCGCCTGATCCCGCGCACCGACATGCAGGTGGCCACGGCCATCTACAATGAGCTGAGCCTCGGCGCCACGACGGCCGTGACGGGCAACCTCACCCTGCCGACGACCGCGGCGCGTAACGCCGTCATCAGCTGGACGTCGTCGAATCCCGCCGTCGTCAGCAACACGGGCGTCGTGACGACGCCGGCCACCGGTTCGGTCAACGTCACGCTGACGGCCCGCATCACGAAGGGCACGGCCACGTTGACGAAGACCTTCACCGTCACCGTCCGCAAGCTGGGCGGCCTCGTCGCCTACTATGCCTTCGACGGCAACCTGGCCGACTCGAACGGGGCGTTCGCGGCCGGTTCGGTCATCGGCAGCAAGATCGACGTGGCGGGCGGCAGCCTGGCGTACGGCGCCGGCGTGCGCGGCAACGCGGCCGTGTTCGACGGCGCGACCGGCGTGCGCCTGCCGAACGGCCTGATCTCGTCGAACACGTACACCGTGGCCATGTGGCTCAAGCCCGCGCAGCTGACGGCGTTCACGACGACGTTCTTCGGCGCGCGCACGACGGATTCCTGGATCAGCTTCCTGCCGATGGGGCATGGGTTCGTCAACGGCGCCACGATGCTGTGGTCGGGCACGGCCTGGTACGACGCGGGCCTGGGCATGAACATCCCCGTGAACCAGTGGTCGCACGTGGCGTTCAGCGTCAACAACGGCGCGGTCAACGTGTACGTGAACGGCGTCAAGCGTTTCTCCGGCGCGAACTTCCCGAACGTGTTCACGACGACGACCGGCACCTTCGCGCTGGGCGTGAACTGGTGGGACACCCCGTACAAGGGCGCGATCGACGAGCTGCGCATCTATAACGCGGCCCTGAGCGATTCGGAAGTCGCCGGACTCGCACACTGAAAGGGATGAACATGAAAAAGACGATCATCGGCCTGCTGGCCATGGCAGCCTGCACGCTGGCCAATGCGACGGTCATCCATTTCGACGACCTGCCGGGCGACGAGACGCTCCCGATCGACGCCGGCTACGCGGGCTTCAACTGGGACAACATGGGGACGATCCGCGCCGACGCGTACCCGGGCAGCGGCTTCGAGGCGGGCACCGTGTCGGCGGCGAACGTGGCCTATAACTGGTACGGCATGCCCGCGGCGATTTCGAAGGCGGACGGCAACGCGTGGGAGTACACGGGCGCGTACTTCACGTCGGCGTGGGTCGACCAGGAGATTTCGTTCGAGGGCTGGCGCAACGGCCAGCTGCTGTTCGCGAGCGGCGCCTTCACGCTGGACACGACGGCGCCGCGCTGGATCCAGCTCGACTGGGCCGGCATCGATACGCTCGTCGTCTACAACAGCAGCCCGACGGCGTGGGCGATGGACGAGTTCACGGTGCCGGAGCCGGGGTCGCTGGCGTTGATGGGTGTGTCGCTGGCCGGGTTGATGACGGCCCGCAGGCGCAAGCGTTCCGGGTGATGCATGGTGGGCACGGGGTGCCCACCCTACGATTCATCGATGCCGTAGGGTGGGCATTTGAGGCCGGGGGCCTCAAATGAAACGAGCCCACCAACCGAATGCGTCACCCCGTCACTCCAGGTTCTCGTGGTGTTCGGCGACGCCTTGCTTCCAGTACGCCGACACCCGCGTCGCCTCGCGCGGCACGCCTTTCCCGTTCAGCACCTGGCGCACCCGCGCCATCATCGACGCTTCGCCGCCGCCCCACGCGAACCCGCGGCCGGGCGGCAGCGCGAGTGCCTCCAGCGCCGCAACGAGCGCCTCCGGCGTATCGAACCAGCGCAAGTCCACGTCCGCGTCGCCGGCAAACACACGCCGGTCCGCGGGCGCCGCATGCACGAACACGATCGCCCGGCTCCCGCGCGGCAGTTCTTCCAGCCGCCGCGCGATGGCGGGCAGGGCGGTCGCGTCGCCCGCCAGCACATGCCAGTCGAGTTCCAACGGCACGATCATCGAGCCGCGCGGTCCGCCGACGAGGGCGCGCTGGCCCACGACGGCGTTGCGCGCCCAGTCGGACGCCTTGCCGTCGCCATGCAGCGCGAACTCGATCGTCAGCGCCAGGGCTTCGCGGCTGAAGCGCCGTGGGGTATAGTCGCGCCTCACCTGTTCTCCCTCCGCGTCCGGGAACATGAACTTGACGTGGTCGTCGAACGACAGTGACGTGAAATCGGCCAGCGCCGCGCCCGTGAACGTGATGGCGACGAAGCCGTCGCCCAGGCGTTCGATGCGCGACACGGTCAGGTCGCGCAGCTTGAGTTCGTGGCGTACGCGGCGTACGAGGTGATCTGCAGTCTGCATCGTTGCTCCGAATTAGTTGATAATGTCCCCCATTATGCAAAATGTAGTTGATGAAGTCAACCAAAATCCCCCATCCCCCGCGCTGGAGGTGCTGGAACGCGTCCACGCGATCATGCACCTGTACCGTTCGGCCCAGCAGCGCAGCCTGCGCGCCGGCCCGCACGACCTGGCGCACATGGAGATCAAGGTGCTGGGGTTCTTTGCGCGCCGCCCGGGCGCGACGCAGAGCGACCTGGCCGCGCATTCGGGGCGCGACAAGGCGCAGCTGGCGCGCCTGATCCGCGGCCTGCGCGACCGCGGGCTGCTCGACGCGACGGCGGACGAGACGGACAAGCGCAGCACGCGGCTGGCGCTGTCCGAGGCGGGCAAGGCGATGTTCGCGGCGCTGCACCGGCATGACGGCGCGCTGGCCGAGACGGCGCTGGAGGGGATTGCGGAGGCCGAGCGCGCGACCCTGCTCGACCTGCTGGAGCGGGTGCGCGCGAACCTGGAGGCGGGGCAGGGTTAAGCCGGGATGTCGGCCAGCAGCACTTCGCGCCGTTCCGCCGCGCTGAGGCGGCCGGCGTCCAGCAGGCGCATGACGGTGAGCGCTTGGCGCGCCGGCACGGGGTTCGGCGTCTGGCCGAGCAGCGCGTCGCGGATGCCGGCGTAGTACGACGGATACGCGCCGTTCACGGTCGGCAGCGGAGAAGGCGTGACCTTGCCGTCGCGCTGGACGGCCAGCACGCCGTTTTCCGCGTCGACGCCCCACGCGGCCGCGTCGCCCGTGGGCATGCGGCCCGCGATCAGGTCCGCTTCCTGCGGGTCGAGACTCTGCTTGACCCAGCTGCCGTTCAAGCCATGCAGCGCCACGCGCGGGCGCGCGACGGCGGCCAGCATGCTGGCGCCGAGGTCAACGCGCAAGCCGTCCGCGTAGCGCAGGCGCGCCTGGAACTGGTCTTCGCAGTGGCTGCCTGGACGGAGCGACGGCAGGTCGGCCTCGATGGCGACGGGTTCGCCGAAATACAGCAGGGCTTCGTCGATCAGGTGCGGGCCCAGGTCCATCCAGATGCCGCCGCCCGCTTGCGCCTCTTCCTTCCAGCGCGCCTGCGGCTGCGGACGGAAGCGGTCGAAGTGCATGGCCGCGTGGCGCACCTGCCCCAGCGTGCCGTCGGCCAGCAGGCGCAGCGCGGTGCGCGTCGTGCTGTCCCAGCGGCGGTTGTGGTAGACGCTCAGCAGCAAACCCTTGTCCTCCGCCAGGCGCACGAGTTCCGCGGCCTGGGCTGCGGTGTCGGTGAAAGGCTTGTCGACGACCACGTGCTTGCCCGCTTCGAGCGCCGCCTTCGCGAGCGGATAGTGCGTGGCGTTC
>CBIHRX010000351.1:0-6702 GCA_966212555.1 uncultured Massilia sp. | reverse complement strand
GTCCACGCGAGCGCCACCTGCGCCGCGCTGGCGCCGGTCTCGCGCGCCACGGCCTTCACTTCCTCCGCGATACGGAGCGACGCCTCGTTCAACAAGCCCGTCGACGCGATCACGCCCTTGCGCGTGGCGGCCACGCCGGCCGCGTCGTTCGTCGCGAGGTCGGAGACCCCGTACTTGCCGCTCAGGAGACCGCCGCCCAGCGGCGACCACGGCATCACGCCGAGCCCCAGCGCGCGCGCCATCGGCATCAGTTCATGTTCGACGCTGCGTTCGACGAGGCTGTACTCGATCTGCAGGGCGACGAACGGCGACCAGCCGCGCAGGTCCGCGACCGTCTGCAATTGCGCGACTCTCCACGCGGGCGTGTTGCAGATGCCGAGATAGAGCACCTTCCCGGCACGTATCAGGTCGTCGAGGGCACGCAGGACTTCGTCCGGCGGCGTCGTGTCGTCCCAGGCGTGCAGGTGCAGCAGTTCGATGCGGTCGGTGTCCAGCTGGCGCAGGCTCTGCTCGACGGACCGGACGAGGTTCATGCGGTGATTGCCGCCCGAATTTGGGTCGCCCGGATCGCGCGCCATCGTGAACTTGGTCGACAGGACGATGCGGTCGCGCCGCCCTTCCATCAGCTTGCCGAGGATGCGCTCGGACGCACCGTTCGTGTAGTTGACGGCCGTGTCGACGAAATTGCCGCCGCGGTCGACGTAGGCGTCGAAGATGCGCCGGGCCTCAGATTCGTCGGCGCCCCAGCCCCAGTCCTGGCCGAAGGTCATCGTGCCCAGCGCCAGCGGCGAGACACGCAGGCCGGAGCGGCCCAGCAGGCGGTATTGATCGAGTGCGGTCATGGTGATCTCCTGTGCGGTTGAAAGTGGGCACAGTGTGCGGCTGCGCGGTCTTGTATCGGTAGCGCAAACGTCGCACATGCTTGCACGATCGTCCGGCGGCGCGCACGCCGGGCTGTCGTCCTGCTATCCTTGCCGTCATGGATACGCTCGCCCGATTCGCCGCCGCCATCGCCCGCCACGCTCCCGTGGATGGCATCCACGACACCGCCCTGCCGGGCGTGCGCCTTATCCGATCATCCAGCCCGACGATGCCCATGCCCGTGCTGTACGAGCGGACGCTGTGCCTCGTCGCGCAGGGGCGCAAGCGCGCGGTACTCGGCACGACGGCCTTCGTGTACGACCCTTCTTACTACCTCGTTGCCTCCGTCGAGCTGCCCGTGACGGGTGCCGTGATCGAAGCGTCGCCGGAACGGCCCTATTTGTGCCTGAGTCTCGATCTGGACATGGTGGTATTGGGGGACCTCGCGCTGCGGCATCCGTCCGCGCGTCTCGACGACGACGGCGAAGACACCGGCATGGCATTGAACCGGACGACACCGGAACTGCTGGACGCGGCGCTGCGACTGACGGAACTGCTCGACACGCCGGCCGACATCGACGCGCTGGCGCCGCTCGTCACGCGCGAGATCCTGTACCGCTTATTGACGGGCGCGGGCAACCGCATCGTGCGCCGCATGGCACGCGGCGACAGCCGGCAAAACCAGATCGCCCGCGCCATCGTCTGGCTGCGCGCGCACTACGCGCGCGACTGCCGCATCGACGAGATGGCCGACGTGGCGCGCATGAGCCGGTCGACGTTTCACGCGCACTTCAAGGCGGTGACATCGATGAGTCCGCTCGAATTTCGCACGCAGCTGCGCATGCAGGAGGCAAGGCGGCTGATGGTGGCCGAGGGGATGGATGCGGCCAGTGCGGGGTATCGTGTGGGGTATGAGAGTCCGTCGCAGTTCAGTCGGGATTATGTGCGGTTGTTTGGGGTGCCGCCGGCGAGGGACGCGGGCAGGTTGAGGGAGACGGTGGGGGCGGCGCACTAAGGCCAGACCGGCGTTCACACTGCGGGTTGCGCATCCATTACCAGGTCGACGGTTTTCGTGATTTCCGGATCGGCCTTCAGTATCCGTGCCGAAGGCTGCGGGTTCGGAACGAAACTCAAACGGCACCATTGAGATCCGTCGCACCATCCGAGCTCGAAAACCAACTCATATGTAGCGGGCCCGACGTCGGCCTCACGTTCGTCGCCGACGCTCCCGACTACAACACGTCCGTGTGCCGGCACGGTGAACGGGACCGCAATAGCCCGCATTGAGCGCGCATCCAGCGACAACGACACGCATCGCGCAATGTCGATGTCGGTTTCCACGTTTTCTGCAGCAGCAAAGGAAACGCTGCCGGGGCGCCAGGAAAACCCTTGCCGTACATGTGCGGCGCTCCAGTCGTTGAATGGCTCGTCGAGATCCGGATCGTAGACGCAGATCTGGTTGCAGGATACAAGAATCGACATGCAGACCTAATAACGTTTGTAAAAGGGCCAGTTAAAGGGGTCCAATCCTTCATTTACCTCATCAAAATTTTCGCATTCAATTTCAAACTGATTTCCTTCAGGATCCGATAGGAGTGCGTAGTAGCCGCCTGGATGCGATATCACGGACTCGAAGACAGCGCCCCTTGTCATCAGCTCTTCGCAGTACGACAAAAAATTATAATGGATTAAGAAGCTAAAAACTGGAAAACGCCGGCGCATTGGGCTCGTCTCCCGTGACGCTGTGTCGACTATTAGCAGCTTAAGAGCAACATCGCGCGCGCCGTTAGGCAAAAAAAACAAGTCTTCCTGTAGTTCGAATTGAAGCACATCCTTGTAGTATCGATCGACCTTCTCGTAATCGGAAACAGGAATAATGATTTTTACCAGGGCCATAATGAGCAAGGCGCTTTCGCTTTTGACTTATAAATTTCCCGTTACCCTTCGCATCGACGAGACGGCTTACTTTGCACGCATGAGGCGCTCGATCTTTCATGCGCACTTCGATATGGCGCGCTGCTCTTGCCCTTGGGCCCACAGGTTATCAAATAATTCCTGATTTATCTCTACCCCATCTTGGTTTGACCAGTCGAATTCCGGCTGATCGGTAAAAAGATAATCTTCACTGTATTGCCTCCGCGGGTCGGCCCAATAGATCGCAGAGCCAAACACGTCCATTTGACGGGTAACCGCTCCCTCGTTGGAGACTTCGCAATAATATCGACCTGTTTCGCCTTCCAACGATTCTGAGTAAAAGCAAAAATAGCGCATCGGCCTATCCGAGTTATGCCGCGTTTTGGTTGAGCATGGTCTATCCACGCTTTCTCGAGCTGAACAAACTGTCCTGGACGTGACTCGACCGGCCCGCTGTAACTCAGAAGCATATCCCGTACAATTTGAGGCAGAGCATATCAGTTCAAAGCCAGGTTCTTGTCGACGGCCTCTTCATCACGCAATGCACTGGCAAGGTCAGCCAACATGCTCTCGAGCCATGCAAAATGCGAGCTTTCACAATAACGACTCATGCGCACCGGGGCAGGCTAATGGTGACGGTGGAAGCGACGCATTGGGTATGCCAATGCTTGCGTAGCGTCTTTTGATTGCTGAGGCGACTTCGCATTTGCGTTAATCGAGTCTAACGTTAAATCTCTCAGTAAGTGCCCATTCAGCATCCTGAGATTCAACCCGTTTCAAAACGGCCATTATTCTCTCAAAACTTTCGGCCAGATACATTTTTGAAAGCTCCGAATTTTTCCAGGTCAAGGTAAGCGGCCGCTCTACATCTGTACTCAGTACATCCCACAAAGCATCCAGATTCTTTCCATAATACGATGACAAATTCAACGCGTTCGCTATGGCCTTGTGAAAATCCGCCTCGCACTTAATGCCTTCGCCATCAATGGTTATTTCCACGTTTTCTCCTATGGTTTCCAACGTCCTATCGGCAGGACCGTATTATAGTGATCAGGCGTAACGTACAGTTGCCCGTCATTTGAATACAACAATCGGGTTCCGGGTTGGTTGGATCGACTCATCGTTCCTGTCAACCCAACATCTGCCTCAAACCAAACTCTGTTGGGAGCCGTCGGCAGAACACCTGTACTATTTTGAAAGATATCACCGCCAATCTGCCCACCAGGAACATAATTCTCCAATGCCTTTCCTGGTTTCCATCCAGCCTGAACCGCTTCTTGCTTAGTAACGTAATTTTCCGGAAGTTCGCCTTTCGCCCTCAGACTATCAACTAGCGGATTCGCTTTTTCTATGAGTCTGAGTTCTTCATTGTACTTTGCGAATCTCGCGGCGTTATGCGCCTCACCAGCGTTCTCCTCCGCGCTCCCGTTTTTCGGAGAATTGCATGGACTCAAGCCGAAAGGATCGACCCAAGCTACAGGATTTGAAGCGTATGCATAGGTGTTGATGCCGCCAGCCAAGCCAATCGGATCACTCGAAACGAACCGCCCAATATCCGGATCATAGTAACGGAACCGGTTGTAATGCAACCCGCTCTCATTGTCGTGATACTGCCCCTGGAACCGGACAGGCTGCGCATCCGCGATCTCATCTGACAGCGGACCGGCCGGCACCTCTTCCTGCACAACCTCGAGCACATTCCCCCAAGCCCGATACCGCGCAGCCCACACCACCCGCCCATCCGCATCGGTCAGCTCCCGCGGCGTCCCCAGGTGATCGGTATGCAAATGCCGCACCTCAGCCCGCGCACCGCCGTCCACGCCAGCAATGGCATCCGCCCGCGCCAACGGCACGAACGCATCCTCGCCATAGACGTAAGTCCGCAAATGGCTCCCGCGCTGCTCGCACAGCAAGCGATTGCCATCCCACACGAACCGCGTGACACCGAACGCATCCCGCTTCGCAATCCGCCGCCCGAACGGATCATAGGCATAACTCACCGTCTGCGCCGTCTCGGCCGACCCACGAGACACGATGCTGCGCACCAGCTGATGCCCCGGATTCCACTCGAACCGCATCCGCGTATGCCTGCCGACCAGCTTCTCGACGACATTACCGTGCGCATCGTAGTCGTAACGCTTGTCCTCGTACACGCGAATCCGATTGCCCTCGACGCGGCCGACCGGTGCCACAGTCGTATCGAGCAGATTGTGCGCCGGATCGAACGCGAAGCGCTCGCTCGACTGCGGCTGCACGGCCGACAGAATGCGTCCGATGGGATCGTAGCTGTAGCGCGTGACGCCATTGCGCTGGTCGTCGATCGACACCAGATTGCCGACCTCGTCGTACTCGTACTGCCGCGCGATGACGGTCGACGCGCCCTCGCCCGCCATCTGCGACAACAGCCGCCCGACGGGGTCGTACCGGAACTGGCTAACGAGCGCCCCCTGCGTGCGGGCGATCATCCGGTGCGCCCGGTCGCGCTCGATATCGGTGATGACCTCGCCGTCCAGGTTGACCTGATGCAGATGCCCCGAGCCGTAATACAGATTGTTCAGGATGCGCCCATCCGGCAAGGTCGTCTGCACCCGGTTGCCCAGCTCATCGTACTGATGACGCAAAGCTGTAGCAACCCCGGAGGCATCCGTCTGTTCCGCGATCAATTGCCCGATCGCGTCATACGTCATGCTGACGGTTGCATCCGCATTGATCGCCTGCGTCATGCGCCCCAGCGAATCGTAGGCAAACCGCAGGCGCATCTGCTGCGCCTGCGCCACGCCCGTCACACGCGAGATCACCTTTTCCGTCAACTGGCCCAGCGCATCGCGCACATACGTCGTCGCGATCGGCGTCGTCTCCGTGCGCGGCGCTGAGCCCAGTTCGTCCTTGCCGACGATGAGGCCGCTGTCGTCGTAGCGGTAGCGCGTCACGCGCGCATCGAAGCTCGTCTCTTCCGCCAGCCGGTCCAGCGCATCGTAGACGAAGCGGTGCGCGTCGCCGTTCTCGTTGATCAGTTCGGCGATGCGGCGGGCCGTGTCGTACCGGTATTCCAGCACGCCGCCGCGCGCGTCGATGCGTTTCAGCGGTCTGCCGTCGCGATCGAGTTCGTATGCCGCGCGGTGGCCGGCCGCATCGATGTGGGCGACGAGGCGGCCCAAGCGGTCGTATTCGTAGCGTTCGGTCGTGCCGTCGGCATGCGTCACGGCCTGCAGGCGGCCGAGGGCGTCGTAGGCGTACGTGCTGGCGTTGCCGTTGGGGTCGCGCGCGCGCACGAGGCGGCCCTGCTCGTCGTAATCGAAACCGCTCGTGCTGCCCGAGCAATCCGTGTAACGGATCAGCTGGCCGGCACGGTTGTACGCAAGCTCCTTGACGCCGCCGCGCGCGTCGATCACTTTCACCGGCAGGCCGCGGTCGTCGTACTGGTATGCCGTCCGCTGGCCCAGCGCGTTCGTCACGCTGGCGAGATTGCCCTGCGCGTCGTAGCGCAGTACCGTCGTGGCGCCGAGGGCGTCGGTGATCAGGGCCGGCTTGTCGAAGCGTGCGTCGTAGACGATGCCGGTGCCCCGCCCGCCCCGCTCCACGCGGACGATGCGGCTGCGCTCGTCGTAGCGGTAGCGCACGGCGCGGCCGGCCGGGTCGGTCAGCTCGAGCAGGTTGCCGTTCTCGTCGAGGCGACGTGTCGTGACGCCGCCGGCCGCATCCACCTGTGTCACCAAACGGCCACGCGCGTCGAAGCGGTAGTGCTGCGTGCGGCCCAGCTGGTCGGTGACGACCGTTTCCTTGTCAAGATAGCGGAACGTCCACCACTGGCCCGTGTTGGTCCAGTTGCGCACCACCTTCCCATCCGGTCCTTCGACGTCGTATTCATAGCGCGACACGAGGCCGTCCGGCTGGCCGTGCTCCACCATGAATTCGTGGAACGACGCG
>CBIHRX010000350.1:0-6734 GCA_966212555.1 uncultured Massilia sp. | reverse complement strand
GCCGCGCCGACGGGGTCTTCCGGCAGCCAGGCGCTGCCCGGCGCGTAGCGCTTCGCGAGGTAGACGAGGATCGCGTTGCTGTCGGCCAGCACCACGTCGCCGTCCTGCAGCACGGGGATCTGGCCCAGCGGGTTCAGTGCGCGGAACGCGGGAGCATTGCGCACGTCGGCCGGGCTGTCGGCGAATTCGTGGGTCAGGTCGAGCAGGTTCAGGAACAGCTTCACGCGGTGCGTGTGGCCGGACAGGCGGGTGCCGTGGAGGATGCGGGTCATGGTCGTCTCTCTGTTCGTTGTCGGTCCATGCATCGTAGTGCCGGAGCGTTCACACCGGAATCCGGCATAATGACAATTCAGCATTCCGACTTTTGCAATAATCATGGACCGACTCGACGAGCTGCACGTGTTTATCGCCATTCTCGACCTGGGCAGCATGGCGTCCGCCGCACGCAAGCTGGGCCGCTCGCCGGCGGCCGTCACGCGCATCCTGGGGCAATTGGAAACCCGCGCCGGCGCGCGCCTGTTCGAACGCAGCACGCGCCGCCTGACGCCGACGGCAGCGGGCCTGCGCCTCGCCGAACAGGCACGCCGCCTGCTGGCCGACTACGATGCCGCGCTGCAGCCGCCGGGCGCCGGCACCCCGCGCGGCCTGCTGCGGCTGACGGCGCCGACCGTGTTCGGCCGCCGCCACGTGGCGCCCGTCGTCACGCGCTTCCTCGCGCTGCATCCGGACATCCAGGTCGACCTGACGCTGTCCGACCGCAACGTCGACCTGATCGAGGAAGGCATCGACGCGGCCCTGCGCATCGGCGCGTTGTCGAACCTGAGCCTCGTCGCCCGGCGGCTGGGCGAGGTGCACCGGGTCACGGTCGCGAGCCCCGCCTACCTCGACCGGCGCGGCACGCCGCAGGTCCCGTCCGACCTCGCGGGCCACGAACTGATCATGTCGACGGCCGTGCGCGCCCTGGCCGAATGGCGCTTCCGCGCGGAGGGCCGCGAGCACGTGGTGCGCTACAGCCCGCGCCTGCGCATGAACGACACGGAAGCCATGCTGGCGGCCGCGCGCGACGGCTTCGGCATCGCGCGCGCGCTGTCGTACCAGGTCGAGCCGGACCTGCGGACCGGCGCGCTGCGCCGCCTGCTCGTGGACTACGAGCCGGAACCGGCGCCCGTGCACCTCGTCATGCCGAGCAGCCGCCACATGGCGCCGCGGCTGCGCGCGTTCGTCGACTTCGCGGTGGGGGAATTCGCGGCGCTGGACGTGATCCGCTGACGCCGACTGGTTGACGTTCACCAATGAGCCTCGTGCAGTGGTCGGCAACAATCGTTCGCTACTCAACAGCAGGAGAGAATGATGGCAAACGACGTATATCTGCAGATCGAAGGCATCAAAGGGGAATCGATGGACGACAAGCACAGAGACTGGATCGAGGTATCCAACGTCGCGTGGTCCGTCCACCAACCACGGGCCTCTACGGTATCGACCGCAGGAGGGCATACCACCGGACGGGCCGATCTTTCCAATGTCGCCTTCAAGAAGCTGGCTGACCTGTCATCTCCGGCCCTGCAGCAGCATTGTGCGATGGGGAAGACAATCCCGAAAGCGAAGTTCGAGTTCATGCGCGCCGATGGCGATGGCAAGCCGATCTGCTATTACACAGTCGAGCTTGAGAACGTGATGATCTCCGGCGTCAATCCGAACAGTGGCGACAGCGGGATCGTCACTGAACAGGTCTTCCTGGCCTACTCCAGGATGAAATGGAGTTACGCTAAACAAAGCATCCGGGGCGGCACGGAAGGCAAGACGGCCGGCGGTTGGGACTGTGCTGCGAACAAGTGCGTCTGAGGTCGACATGGGATTCGTCGACACGCTCCCGAAGCGTAATGTCATTTACCAAGGTGACTTTGAGGCCCTGGCCGACAAATACGATGAACTCAGACAAAGAATGGCTGGCGAGTTTATCGGGCGCGACCAGGAGTGCGTTGCACTTGTACAAAAGTTAACCGACATCGGGTACACCGAGCGCTGGCAGCCTGGCCCCAAGGTTATGGACTTGACCTTCCTGCTGCCCGGCACCGTCATCGCTAACTTCGTGTTTGAGAACGGCAAAGCACGCTTTCCGAACAAACACGGCTGGCATGCGGCATTGTTTGATCGATTCTGTCATGGAACGACCATGGCAAACGGGCGACCGTGTGAGATTTCCATTTTCGACCAGTATCATGGAAAGCCAGCAGGAAGACGCGGGCTTGCAACATCGACAAAAAATTGGAAGCCAGCGGCCTCAGACGATGCGGCGGCATTCTATGTAGTGGTGGTGCCATGAAAGCAATCTTCACGATATTTTTGCTAGTCAGCGCCGCAGCAAGCGCCGATGACCTGAAATGCCCGGATACCTATCCCGACAGCCCGATCAGCCTGCCGAAGTCATCTGGGCAAGCTGGCGCGGGCGTGGTCAGACGCGCAACTTTTTCCAATGCCTATCTCTATGCAGGCAAGTTGCACGGAGACGCATCCGGGTTTGATGCCATTGTCGGCACGGCAAAAACGAAACGCGTCAAGGGGGGCTGGGACACTGAATATACATTTACGCCATCGGAAACCAAATGGCTTGTATGCGCATACGGCGGTAACGAATTGTTCAGTGTAAAGCCACGTCGGCAGGGGGCTATCGAATTATGGCAACCAATTGCGGCCGATGTCACCCGGTGTGTGCTGCAGGTCCGGGAAGTAAAGCAACCATATCAGTTGCCCAGCGATTGGACTGCTTCCGCTGCCTGTCGACGCGATTGAGTCTTGATGTGATCCGATAAGGCGACCTCAGAACATCAACCGCCCTTCGATCGAGTCGTCGAGCGTCTTGCCGACGAGCGCCCCGACCGCGACCTTGGCGCCCGCGACGAGGTTGTCATGCTTCTTGTCCCCGTGAGCCGGCCTGCGGCCTGAACCTGATGACGCTGATGCGCGGGTCGTCCTCGCCTTCCGTGAACCACGTCTTCAACATCGGATTCCACAGGTCGTGGATGCGGGCGCGGTCTTCCAGGATCTCGGCGCGGCCTTCCAGTTCCAGGAAGCCCGCGTGCGCATCGCGCTGGAAGTACAGCTTGACGGCCGGGTTGGCCGCGAGCTCGTGGTTCTTGTGGCTGTCGTTCGCGCTCAGGAACCACAGGTTGCCGGCATCGTCTGCCTTGCGCACGCTCATCGGACGCACGCCGTTCGTCGAGCCCGTGCTGCCTGCCGTGCAAAAGAAGCAGGTGTCGGCATCGTCCGTCATGTGCTTCACGCGCTTGATCGCTTCGCCGCCGCTCAGGTCGCGGCGGTTCGTTTCGGGCTGGTTGCGGTTGATCGAATCCATGGTTCCCTCCGTCGGCCGGGATGGCCGTGTCGTCGCGCATGATCCGGCCCGCCGGCCCCGCCGTCTGTGCGCAACCGCACAACGGCTTATACTGGACGGCTCGACATCGACAGGGGTGACGCATGACGCAGAAGATCATCGGTATGCTGGGCGGGATGAGCTGGAAAAGCTCGGCCGAATACTATCGCCTCATCAACGAGGGCGTGCGCGACCGTCTCGGCGGACTGCATTCGGCGCGCTGCCTCATGTGGTCGTTCGACTTCGACGACATCGCCGTCCTGCAGCGCGAAGACCGCTGGGAAGAGGCGGCGCAGCTGATGGTCGAGGCGGCGCAGCGGCTGCAGCGCGGCGGCGCCGACTTCCTCGTCATCTGCACGAACACGATGCACAAGGCGTATCCGCAGATCCGCGCCGCCGTGGACCTGCCGCTGCTGCACATCGCCGATCCGACGGCCGAGCGCATCAAAACTGCCGGCCATAAACGCATCGGCCTGCTGGGCACCGCCTTCACGATGGAGCAGGATTTTTACAAGGGCCGCCTGGCCGACCGGCACGGCCTGGACGTGCTCGTGCCCGCCGCGGACGACCGCGCCACGGTCCACCGCATCATCTACGAGGAACTCGTGCAGGGCCGCGTCGAAGCCGCGTCGCGCGAGGCCTACCGCGGCGTGATCGCGCGCCTCGTCGCCGCCGGCGCCGAGGCCATCATCCTCGGCTGCACGGAGATCATGCTGCTCGTCGGCCCCGGGGATAGCCCCGTGCCGCTGTACGACACGACGGGGCTGCATGCCGAGGCGGCCGTCGAGCTGGCGCTGGAATGATCCGGCTTGGTGGGCACAGGGTGCCCACCCTACGGTTCAATGAATGCTGCCGTAGGGTGGGCTCCCCGAGCCCACCTGGCATTTGCATTGCCGTGATTCATCCGGCCGGCGCGATGTTGTGGTTGAAGCGGAACAGGTTGTCGGGATCGTAGCGCCGCTTCACCTGCACGAGCCGGTCCCAGTTCGTGCCGTACGCCTCGTGGATGCGCGACCCTTCGTCCTGCGTGAGGAAGTTGATGTAGACGCTGCCCGCCGCGTACGGTGCCACGGCCGCGAAGAACTCGCGCGCCCAGGCCACGCAGCGGGTGTCGTCGGCCGCGTCCGTCCAGCGTCCGTGCACGTTCATCGCATACATCACGTTGCGGTGCGGGTACGCGGTGGCGTCCACGGCCGGCTCGTTGGCGCGGCCGCCGATGAGGCCCAGGAAGATCTCGCAATGCGGCGTCGGCACGGCGGCGGCATAGCGCAGCACGAGGTCGACCGCGTCGTCGGACAAGGTCGTGAAGTTGTGCGACTTCCAGTAATTGCGCGCGCCCGGCGCCAGCAGCGGGTCGAACACCTTCTGCCATGCCGCGTAAGGCATGGCGCCCACGTGCTCGCCCAATACGTCGCCGAACGACCTGACCGGTGCCAGTACGGGTTCCGCTTCCTCCGGAGGACGGGTCGAGAACACGGCCAGCGCGACGATGTCCTGGCCGTGCACGGCCTGCGGCAGGAACGGCAGCGGCGGCGCCTTGCGCAGCACGGCCCAGATCGAGACGTCGTTCGGCAGCGTATCGACGTAGTCGCGGTAGCGGCGCAGCACGGCCTGCCCCTGCGCGGCCGGGAAGACGACCAGCCCGGCCGTCACGAGCGGCCCGACGGCATGCAGCGCGAACTCGAAGCGCGTAACGACGCCGAAGTTGCCGCCGCCGCCCCGGATCGCCCAGAACAGGTCGGGCTCCTGGCGCGGCCCGATGTGGCGCCGGCGCGCGTCGGCAGTGACGATCTCGGCGCCCACGAGGCTGTCCACCGTCAGGCCCAGCATGCGCGACAGCCACCCGAAGCCGCCGCCCAGCGTCAGTCCCGCCGCGCCCGTCGTCGAATTGATGCCGAGGGGGACGGCGAGGCCGCAGGACTGCGTTTCATGGTCGACGTCGCTCAGCAGCGCCCCGCCGTCGACGTACGCGAGGCACGCGTCCGCGTCGACGTGGACACTGCGCATGCCGGAGAGGTCGATCACGAGACCGTCGTCGCAGATCGCGTTGCCGGCGATGTTGTGGCCGCCGCCGCGCACGGCCAGCGGCAGGCCGTGGTCGCGCGCGAACGCGACGGCCGTGCACACGTCGGCCGTGCCGGCGCAGCGCACGATCAGCGCCGGGCGACGGTCGATCATCGCATTCCAGATCTGCCGAGCGGCATCGTAGTCAGGGTCGCCCGGCTGCAGCACGGGGCCCCGCAGGGCGGCCTTCAGGCCGTCCAGCACTTCAGGTTTCATCTGCGTCATCGCGCCCTCCGACCGGCGAACCCGGCAGGTGGCGGCCGCCATCCGCCCGCGCCATCCTTGCAGCATAGGCTGCGCTGCCGGATGTGCAAGCGAACGCGGCCGTATAATGATTCACTTTGAATGCCGGGATCACCATGCGCGCTCACCGCGGGCCCACGCTGTCGCTTCGCCACCTGCTGATCCTGCTGACGGCGATCGGCCTGTTGCCGCTGGCCGCGCTGGGCGCGTGGAGCGTGCATCTCGCCGCCGAGTACCACCAGAGCGAGCAGGAACGCTCGCTGCTCGACCTGGCGCGCGCGCTGTCGAGCGCCGTCGACGCGGAACTGGACGGCACCGTCGCCGCCCTCGCCAGCATCGCGCGCGCGCCCGCGCTCGACGACGGCGACGTCCGTGCGTTCTACCCCATCGCACGCGACCAGGCCCGGGCGCAGCCGGAATGGCTGGGCGTGATCCTGGCCGACGGCGTCGGCCGGATGCTCTTCCGCACGACGGCGCCGCTGGACGCGCCCGCGCAACCCGTCGCCGATCCGTCCAGCCTGCACCTGGCGCTGCTGCTGCGCCGTCCCGTCATCGGCCACGTCGCCCGCGGCAAGGGCGGACGGGCCGCCGTGCCCGTGCGCTTCCCCGTCTCGGACGCGGCCGGCCATCCGTACGTGCTGACGGCCATCGTCCAGCCCGACCGCATCCTGCGCACGATCGCACGCCAGCAGGTGCCGCCCGGCTCGGTGATCACGGTGCTGGACCGCGACGGCGCGATCGTCGCCCGTTCCAGCGGACAGGCCGACCACGTGGGCAAGCCGCCCAGCCCGACCCTGGCGCGGCTGATCCGCCTGAACGGGCCGGAAGGCGCCGGGTCGACCGTCACGCTCGAAGGCGGCCACGTCGTGTCGGCCTATACGCGGCTGTCGCGCTACGGCTGGACGGTTGCCGCCGGCGCGCCGCCCGCGGGCTGGGCCGGCGGCCCGGGCTTCTGGTGGTACGGGGCCGGCATCGTGCTGTCGCTCGCGCTCAGCATCGGTCTCGCGTCGCTGCTGGCGCGGCGCATCGTGCGCCGCATCGGAACGCTCGCGGCGGG
>CBIHRX010000349.1:0-6740 GCA_966212555.1 uncultured Massilia sp. | reverse complement strand
TGCCGCCCGACAGCTTGCCCGCCGGACGGTCCAGGAAGGCGTGCAGGCCGGTGCTCAGGGTCAGCGCGTCGATGCGGCGGCGGCGCTGGGACGCGTCGTGGCCGAACAGGCGGCCGAAGAACTGCAGGTTTTCCTCGATCGACAGGGTGGGGTACAGGTTCTTGCCGAGGCCTTGCGGCATGTAGGCGATGCGCGGGCACACGCGGGCACGGTGCGCGCCGGAGGCCATGTCGCCGCCCAGCACCTCGATCCGGCCGCCCTGCATGCGGCGCGCGCCGGCCAGCAGCGCGAGCAGCGTCGACTTGCCGACGCCGTCCGGGCCGATCAGCCCGACGATCACGCCCGCGGGCACGTCGAGCGTGACGTCGGCGAGCGCGCGCACCTGGCCGTACGCCATGTCGACCTCTTCCAGCCGGGCGACGCGGGTGGCCACGGAGGCATCCCTCATGGCGCGACCTTGCCGGCCAGCGCGGCCGGCAGCGGCGCCTTCGGATCGAGGCGCACCCAGGCGACGCCCGGCAGGCCGGTCTTGACCTGCCGCAGGTGCTTCTGCAGCAGGTCGCGATCGATGCGCGCCTTCACGCGGAACATCAGCTTCTGGCGCTCGTTCGCGGTTTCGACCGTCTTCGGCGTGAACTGCGCGGTGCTGGCGACGTACGACACGGTCGCCGGGATCGCGTAGCGCGGCGCGGCGTCGAGCACGATGCGTACCTCGGTGCCGAGGCCCACGCGGCCGGCCACGGTCTCGGGCAGGAAGAATGTCATGTAGACGTCGGTGAGATCGACGAGGTTCAGCACCTTGCCGCCGGCGCCCAGCACTTCGCCGGGCTCGGCGACGCGGTATTGCACGCGTCCGGCGCGCGGCGCCGCGAGGACGGTGTCGGCCAGTTCGGCGTCGATGCGGGCGATGGTCGCGGCGGCCGCCTTTTCGTTGGCTTGCGCGCTCGTCACCTGCGTGCGCGCCGCGTTGACGGCGGCCGTCGCCGCGCGCACCTGGGCCTGCGCTGCCGTGAGCGCCGCGCCGGTGCCGTTCACGCGCGCGCGGTCGTCGTCCAGTTCCTGCAGCGACGAGGCGCCCTCCTGCGCCAGCGTGGCGGAGCGGACGAGCCGGCGGCGCGCCGCGTCGAGGTCGCTCTCGCGCTGGCCGACGAGGGCGCGCGCCGCTTCGAGGTCGCTGTCGCGCAGCGCGACCTGGGCCCGCGCGCCGGCCAGCGCCGCGACGGCCTGCTCGTAGCGCGCTACGGCCTCGTCGCGCTGGGCCTCCATGCTGCGCGTGTCCATCGTCGCCAGCACCTGGCCCGCTTCGACGAACTCGCCTTCGCGGGCGGCGATCGCGCGCACCCGGCCGGGGACCTTGGTGGCCACGTCGATCTCCGTTGCCTCGATGCGGCCATTGCCCGTGACGAACCCGGGATGGTCGTCGCGCCGCGCGAGCGGGCCCCAGGCAGCAAAGGCCGCGGCGCCCGCGACGGCCAGCAGCGCGGCCGGCAGCAGGTATTTCAGGTTGCGTTTCATGTCCATGTGTCCGATCAATCCATCGTCGAGGCGCCGCCGCCCAGCGCGCGGTACAGCGCGACCTGGGCCGAGAGCTGCTGGCGGCGCAGCTGCACGAGCTGCTGCTCGGCGCCGAAGCGTTCGCGTTCCGCGTCCAGCACTTCCAGGTAGGCGGCGGAGCCGTGTTCGTAGCGCAGCCGGGCCAGGCGCGCGCGTTCGCCCTGCAGCGCCAGCGTCGCAGCGAGGGCGCCGGCCTGGTCGGCCAGCCAGCGCCGCGCCGCCAGCGCGTCGGCCACGTCGCGGAACGCGGACTGGATCGCCCGTTCGTACTGGGCCACCGCGAGCTCGCCGCGTACGCGCGCCACCGCGAGCTGTCCCTTCAGGCGGCCGCCGTTGAAGATCGGCACCGCGAGCGACGGCGCGAAACTCCACGCGCGGCTGCCGCGGTCGAACAGGTCGTCCAGCTGGGTGCTCGCGGCACCCGCCGCGGCCGTCAGCGCGATGCGCGGGAAGAACGCGGCGCGCGCGGCGCGCACATTCGCCTCGGCGGCATGCAGCGCGTGTTCGGCGGCGGCGATGTCGGGCCGTTCGAGCAGCAGGGCGGACGGCAGGCCGGGTGCGAGGTCGCGCGCCAGCGGCGCGGCGCCCAGCGCGGCCGCGGGCGGGGCGAGGTCGACGGACGTCCCCACGAGCAGGTCGAGCAGCGCATGCTGCTGGGCGCGCGCCTGCTCCAGCTGCGCCACCTGGGCGAGGGCCTGCTGGCGCAGCAGCTCGACCTGGGTCAGGTTCAGGCGCGAGGCGGCGCCCAGTTCCCAGCGGCGCCGGAAGATGCGCAGCGATTCGTCGCGCGACGCGAGCGTGCGGCGCGCCAGCAGCAGGCGCTCGTCGGTCTCGCGCAGGCCCAGGTAGGCGTCGGCCACCTGCGCGACGAGGCTGACCGTGGCGGCGCGCCGCGTGGCGTCCGCCGCCAGCCAGCCTTCCAGGGCCGCGTCGTTCAGGCTGCGCAGGCGGCCCCACAGGTCCAGTTCCCAGTCCGCCATGCCGATGCCGGCCTGGAACTGGTTGCCCATCAGCGCGCGGCCGATGGGACTCTGTGCGGGCGGCACGAGCGCGCGCGTCGCCTCCACGCTGCCGTTCACGACGGGCAGCCGGGCGGCCCGCTGGATGTCGTACGCGGCGCCGGCCTCCTGCACGCGCAGCATGGCCGCGCGCAGGTCGCGGCTGTTGGCGAGCGCGAGCCCGAGGACGCGCCGCAGTTCGGGATCGGTGAAGAATGCCTGCCAGCCGGGCAGGGCGGCCGCGGCGGCGGTCTCCTGGCCGGGATAGGTCGCGGGCACCACGTCCGGCGCGGGCGCCGGTTGCGGCGGCAGCGGCGCGCAGGCCGCCAGCGCGAGGCACAACGGCAGGGCCGCCAGCGCGGTGCGCACGGGCGGAATCTCTTTCAGGTGCATCGGCTCATCCCCCCGCGACGGCCCGCGTCTCGCGCGCGATCACGGCTTCCTCGTCCGCCGGCAGAACCCAGACCGCGACGGCGCTGTCCGGCGCGTGCAGGCGCGGGCCGCCGGCGGCATTCGTGTCGGCGTCGAGACGCACGCCCAGCCACGCCGCCTGTTCGCACACGCGGGCGCGGATGGCCGCCGCGTGTTCGCCGATGCCGCCCGTGAACACGAGCACGTCCAGCCCGCCCGCGGCGGCCGCGAGGGACCCGAGTTCGCGCGCGATGCGGTACACGAACACGTCGACCGCCTCGCGCGCGGCCGGTGCGTCGCTGACGAGCAGGGTGCGCATGTCGCCGCTGATGCCGGACAGGCCCAGCAGGCCGCTGTCGCGGTACAGCAGGCGTTCCAGCGCCTCGGGTGTCATGCTTTTTTCGCGCAGCAGGTGCAGCACGAGACCGGGGTCGAGGGCGCCGCAGCGCGTGGCCATCGGCAGGCCGTCCAGCGCCGAAAAGCCCATCGACGTGGCGACGCTCCTGCCGTCGACCATGGCGCACATGCTGGCGCCGCTGCCCAGGTGGGCGACGACGACGCGCCCGCGGGCACGCGGTTCGATGGCGGGCAGGGCGTCGGCGATGTGGCGGTACGACAGGCCGTGGAAGCCGTAGCGCAGCATGCCTTCGTCCGCGAGCGCGCGCGGCAGCCCGTACAGGCGCGCGACGCGCGGGTTCCCGAGGTGGAAGGCGGTGTCGAAGCAGGCGACCTGCGGCAGGCCCGGATGCAGGTGCGCCATCGCTTCCATGCCGGCCACGTTGTGCGGCTGGTGCAGCGGCGCGAGGGTTGCCAGGCCCTTCAGTTCCGCCAGCAGCGCGGGCGTGACGAGGGCGGGCCCCGCGTGGGCGTTGCCGCCGTGGACGACGCGGTGGCCGACGGCCGCGAGCCGGGCCGGCGCGAGGTGGTTCTCGATCCAGTCGATGACGGCGCCGAGCTGCGCGCCGCCGCCGTCGCTTTCCACCTTGCCGCGTCCCGTCGCCACGAGGTCGCCGTCCTGCTCGGCGTAGACGGCGAACTTGATGCTGGACGAGCCGGCGTTGATGCAGGCGTAGCCCTTGGTTGCGCCGTCCTTCATGGCGATCCGATCACGGCGGGCGCCGGCGCCCGGCGCACGAGCAGGGCCGCCAGCGCGCACGAGGCGAGACGGGCCAGCGGGCCGTCGGCGCGGCTGGTGAGCATGATGGGCACGCGCGCGCCGAGCACGATCCCGGCGACCTGCGCTTCCGCCAGGTATTCGAGCTGCTTGGCGAGCATGTTGCCCGCTTCCAGGTCGGGCACGACGAGGATGTCGGCGCGGCCGGCCACGGGCGACACGAAGCCTTTGGTGCTTGCTGCCTGCTCCGACACGGCGAGGTCGAACGCCATCGGCCCGTCGAGGATCGCGCCCTCGATCTGGCCGCGATCGGCCATCTTGCACAGGGCGGCCGCCTCGATGGTCGACGCGATCTTCGGATACACCGTCTCGAGCGCGGACAGGATCGCCACGCGCGGCGCCGCGATGCCCAGCGCGTGCGCCAGGTCGATCGCGTTGCGGACGATGTCGCGCTTGTCCTCCAGCGTCGGGTAGATGTTGATGGCGGCGTCCGTGAGGAACAGCGGGCGCGGGTACGTGGGCACGTCGAGCGCGAACACGTGGCTGATGCGGCGGCCCGTGCGCAGGCCGGTGTCGCGGGCGACGACGGCCTGCATCAGTTCGTCCGTGTGCAGCGCGCCCTTCATGATGGCGCCGACCTCGCCCGCGCGCGCCAGCGCCACGGCGGCGTCGGCGGCCGCGTGGCTGTGCGGCGTCGGCACGATGCGGTACGGCGCCAGGTCGACGTTCGCCTGCGCGGCCGCCTGGCGGATCTTCGCTTCGGGGCCGACCAGCACCGGTGTAATAAGGCCTTCGCGCGCCGCTTCGACGGCGCCCAGCAGCGACACCGCGTCGACCGGATGGACGACGGCCGTGGGCACGCGCGGCGCATCCTGCGCGGCCGACAGCAACGCGCGGTAGCGGCCGCCGCGCTCGCGCAGGCGCACTTCCGGCAGCGCGATGCGGGGCCTTGCGACCTTCTCGGTCGGTGCGATGACGTCCGCGGTGCCGGCCGCCACCTGCTGGCCGTGCTGGTTCTTGACGGTGCAGTCGAGCGTCACGCGGTGCTTGTCCGGGTCGAGGCGCGCGACGGTCAGGGTGACGGTCACGGTATCGCCCAGGCCCACCGGCTTCAGGAAGCGCAGCGACTGGCCGAGGTAGATCGTGCCCGGCCCGGGCAACTGCGTGCCGAGCACCGTGGAAATCAGCGCGCCGCTCCACATCCCGTGCGCGATCACTTCATGGAACATGCTGCTGCGCGCGTATTCCTCGTCCAGGTGGGCGGGGTTGACGTCGCCCGACATGACGGCGAACAGTTCGATGTCGGCGCGGGTCAGCGTGCGCGCGAGGCTGGCGCTGTCGCCGACCTGCAGCTCGGCGAACGTACGGTTGCTGATCGTGTTGTCCATCGCTTACCCCAGCACGTGGTAGCCGGCGTCGACGTATTCGACGTTGCCCGTCACGAGCCGTGCGCCGTCGCTGGCGAGGAACGCGGCGAAGGACCCCACGTCGTCGAGCCGGGCCAGCATGTGTTCCGGCGCGCGCGACCAGGCGTCGCCGAGCAGTTCGTCGAAGTGCTCCAGGCCGGACGCCGCGCGCGTGCCGATGGGGCCCGGCGAGACGGCGTTTACGCGGATGCGCCGGCTGCCCAGTTCCGCGGCCAGCGACCGCACCGACGCTTCCAGCGCGGCCTTCACGGGGCCCATCAGGTTGTAGTGGGGGACGACCTTTTCGCCGCCGTAGAACGTGAACGTGAGCAGGCAGCCGCCGTGGGGCATCAGCGGTTCGGCCAGCTTCGCGCAGCGGATGAAGGAGTGGCACGACACGTCCATCGCCAGCGCGAAGCCCTCGGCCGAGCAGTCGACGACACGGCCCTGCAGGTCGTCCTTCGGCGCGTACGCGATCGCGTGGACGACGAAATCGAGCGTACCCCAGGCACCGCGCACGGTGTCGAACACGGCTTCCAGCTGGCCGGGGGCGCGCACGTCGCACGGCAGCACGAGCGGGCAGCGCAGCGCCTCGGCCAGCGGGCGTACGTGCGGTTCGGCGGCGTCGTTCAGGTACGTAACGGCCAGTTCGGCGCCGCACGCGGCCATGACGCGCGCGCAGCCCCACGCGATGCTGCGCTCGTTGGCGATGCCGAGGATGAGACCGCGCTTGCCGCGCAGGTCGATGATTGGATTGGACATGGAATTCTCCTGTAGAGGTTCAGCGTTCCAGAACGTAGCGGCCGGGTGCCGGACCGAGCGACATGCCCGGCGCGGGCGGCGCGGCGCGCCCGCTGCTGCCGGCTTCGAGCCAGTCGGCCCAGGCGGGCCACCACGAGCCGTCGCGCGCGGGTGTCGCGGCCAGCCAGTCGTCGGGCGCCAGGTACGTGTCGCCGTCGGTGCGGCGCGCGAGGCGGTACTGCCGCCCCCGGTGGCCCGGTTCGCTGACGATGCCCGCGTTATGGCCGCCGCTCGTGAGGACGAACGTCACGTCGGCATCGGCCACGAGGTTGATCTTGTAGACGGACTTCCACGGCGCCACGTGGTCCGTCGCGGTGGCGACGACGAACAGGGGCGCGCGGATGTCCGCCAGCGCGATGTGCCGGCCGTCGATCTGGTAACGCCCTTCGAACAAATCGTTTTTCAGGAACAGCCGGCGCAGGTATTCGCTGTGCATCCGGTACGGCATGCGCGTGG
>CBIHRX010000348.1:0-6766 GCA_966212555.1 uncultured Massilia sp. | reverse complement strand
TGGAGGGCGGTGTGCTGCGCATCGGCGCCGCCACCCGCCACGCCGAGGTGGCCGCGAGCGGCGTCGTGCGCGGCGCGATTCCCGCGCTGGCCGAGCTGGCCGGCCTGATCGCCGATCCGCAGGTGCGCAACCGCGGCACCATGGGCGGATCGGTGGCCAACAACGACCCGGCAGCCGACTACCCGGCGGCCGTGCTGGGCCTCGGCGCGACGGTCGTCACCAGCGCGCGCCGCATCCAAGCCGACGAGTTCTTCGTCGACATGTTCGAGACCGCGCTCGGCCCCGGCGAGCTCGTGGTCGCGATCGAATTCCCGCTGCCGCGCCGCGCGGCCTACCGCAAGTACCGCCATCCGGCGTCCGGCTATGCGCTGGCAGGCGTATTCGTCGCGGAGGGCGATGCCGGCGTGCGCGTGGCGGTGACGGGCGCGGCACCGTCGGTGTTCCGCTGGCACGAGGCCGAAGAGGCGTTGGCGCGCGACTGCGGCGTGGACGCGCTGGCCGGCGTGGCGATGGATCCCGGCCGCATGCTCGACGACGAACGCATTCCCGCACGCTACCGCGCCAACCTCGTCGAGGTATTCACCCGACGCGCGGCCGCGGCCATGACCGGCGCCTGACGCCGGCATCAACCAGGAGACAAACATGGAATTCAACGGAACCCAAGTGATCGCGGCGCCGCGCCACGCGGTATGGGCGGCCCTCAACGACCCGGCCGTGCTGCAGGCCTGCGTGCCGGGCTGCGAATCGTTCGGCGCGCGCGGCGAGGACGAATACGAAGCCGTGGTGCAGGCCGCGGTGGGCCCCGTCAAGGCCCGCTTCAAGGGCAGCCTGACGCTGTCCGAACGCCGCCCGGACGAAGGCTACCGCATCGCGGGCAAGGGCGAGGGCGGCATCGCCGGCTTCGGCAAGATGCAGGCCGTCGTCACGCTGGTCGACGCGCCGGACGGCGGCACCGAGCTGACCTACGCGGCCACGGCGGAAGTGGGCGGCAAGCTGGCGCAGGTCGGCTCGCGCCTCGTCGCGTCGGTGGCCAACCGCATGGCGGACGAGTTCTTCAAGCGCTTCGGCGAACAGCTGGCGCCCCCGGTCGAAGCGGCCGCGCCGGACGAGGGGGCCGAAACGGCACCGAAGAAATGGTGGCAGCGCGGCTGACGCGGCATCGAACACGAACAGGCAGGTGACAAGTGGTACAAGTGAACATACAAGTCAATGGCCGGCAGGTCGAGCGCGAGGTCGAGGACCGCACGCTGCTGGTCGAATTCCTCCGGCGCGACGCCGGCCTGACCGGCACCCACGTCGGCTGCGACACGACCCAGTGCGGCGCGTGCACCGTCCACCTCGACGGCGCGGCCGTCAAGTCGTGCACGGTGCTGGCGGCGCAGGCCGACGGCGGCAGCGTGCGTACCGTCGAGGATCTCGAGCGCGACGGCCGGCTGAGCGCCGTCCAGCAGGCGTTCGTGCAGTGCCATGGGCTGCAATGCGGCTTCTGCACGCCCGGCATGATCATGGCGATCGAGTACTTCCTGCGCGAGCGGCCCGCGGCGCTCGACGACGAGACCATCCACACGGCGCTGGAAGGCAATATCTGCCGCTGCACCGGCTACGTGAACATCATCGAGGCGGTGCGCCACGCGGCGCGCGCGCTGTATCCGGAGGTGGCAGCATGATCGGCCAACCCCTGCCGCGCCTGGAAGACCGGCGCCTCGTGACTGGCAACGGCCGCTACACGGACGACATCGACGTGCCCGGCCAGGCCTACGCCGCGTTCCTGCGCTCGCCGCACGCGCACGCGCGCATCGCCTCGATCGACATCGGCGCCGCGCTGGCCGCGCCGGGCGTGATCGCCGTGTTGACGGGTGCCGACTACCTCGCCGACGGCTTCCAGGGCATGCAGCACGTGCCGATGCCGCTCGACGCGATCGACCACACCGCGCCGGCGTTCCGCGACCTGCTGGCCAGCCCCGCCTACAGCCGCCTGCACCTGCCGCTCCCCGTGGACAAGGTGCGCCACGTGGGCGAGGCCGTGGCGATGGTCATGGCCGACACGGCGGCCCGCGCGCGCGACGCCGCCGAGATGATCATGGTCGACTACGACGTGCTGGACGCCGTCGTGCGCGCCGACGACGCGCTGGCGCCCGGCGCGCCGCAGCTGTACGACGATGCGCCTGGCAACCTGTGCTTCGAGGTGCAGCTGGGCGACCGCGCGGCGGCGCGGCGGCTGTTCGCCGACGCCCAACTCGTCGTGCGCCGCGATTTCCGCAACAGCCGCGTGGTGAACTGCCAGATGGAACCGCGCGCCGCGATCGGCGTCTACGATGCCGCCGAGGGCAGCTACACCTTGATCTCGGGCAGCCAGGGCGCGGTGCGCCAGAAGATGTCGCTGGTGGGCGCCCTGCGTGCGCCGGCCGACAAGGTGCGCGTCGTCTGTCCCGACGTGGGCGGCGGCTTCGGCCCGCGCAGTTCCGTCAACGTCGAGCAGCTGGCCGTGGTCTGGGCGGCGCGCCGCTGCGGGCGTCCGGTGAAGTGGACCGGCGACCGCAGCGAAGCGTTCCTGTCGGACTACCAGGGCCGCGACGCCATCCTGCGCGCCGCCATCGCCTTCGACGCCGAGGGCCGTATCCTCGCGACCGACCACGAATGGCTGGGCAACGTGGGTGCGCACACGGTGTCGTACGTGCCGATGTCGAACGGCACCCGCATCATGACCACCGTCTACCACGTGCCGGTGGCGGCCGTGCACATCCGCGCGGCGCTCAGCAACACGGCCCCGACCGCACCCTACCGCGGCGCCGGTCGGCCCGAGGCGCACCACATGATGGAGCGCCTGCTCGACCTGGCCGCGCACCGCCTCGGCATGGACCGGGTCGAGATCCGCCGCCGCAACATGGTGCCGCGCAGCCGGCTGCCGTACCGCAGCGCGATGGGCCTGACCTACGACAGCGGCGACTTCATCGGAAACTTGGTGCGGGGGCTGCACCGGGCCGACTGGACCGGCTTCGCGGCGCGCCGCGCCGCCTCGGCCGCGCGCGGCCGGCTGCGCGGGATCGGCCTCGCGAACTACGTCGAGGCGCCCGTGGGCGCGCCGCGCGAACGCATCGAGATGCGCGTGCTGGCCGAGGGCGTGGTCGACCTCGTGTCCGGCACGCAGACGCAGGGCCAGGGCCATGCGACCACGTTCGCGCAGGTCGTGGCGGCGCAGCTGGGCGTGCCGCCGGAATCCGTGCGGCTGCGCACCGGCGACACCGCGTTCGTCAGCGTCGGCGGCGGCACGCACTCGGACCGCAGCATGCGCCTGGGCGGCACCTTGCTCGTGCAGAACGCGGCGAACATCGTCGAACAGGGCAGGGCCGCGCTGGCGGCGCTGCTGGGCGTCGACGCGGCCGCCGTCCGCTTCGAGGCAGGCGTCTTCAGCGCCGGCGACATGCGCCTGGGCCTGTTCGAACTGGCCGCCAGGCTCGAACAGGCGGGCCGGCCGCCGCTCGCTTCCGACGCCGAATTCAACGGCCGCATGGCCGCGCATCCGACCGGGGCCGCCGTGATGGAGCTGGAGGTCGACCCGGACACGGGCGAGGTCGAGCTGCTGCACTACGCGTCCGTGGACGACGTCGGGCAGCCGATCAATCCGCTGATCGTCGAGGGCCAGGTGCACGGCGGCCTCGCGCAGGGCATCGGGCAGGCGCTGTCGGAAGGGTATTACGTGGACCGCGACAGCGGGCAGGTGATGTCCGGCTCGTACATGGACTACGGCGTGCCGCGCGCGGGCCGCGTGCCGCCGGTGTCGCTCGTGTTTTCCGAAGACCCGACCGCCGGCAATCCGCTGCGCGTAAAAGGCGGCGGGGAGAGCGGCATCACGCCCGCCACGGCGGTCATCTTCAACGCCCTGGCCGACGCGCTCGGCGAGGACGCGCCCGAGGAACTGGACATGCCGGCCACGCCGGCCGTCATCTGGAATGCCATCCACCGAGAAAGCCATGCCCATGAGTGAACACGTCCACATCCGGCGCGACGGCGCCGTGCTCGAGATCGTCCTCGACCGCGCCGACAAAGGCAACGCGCTGACCGCCGCCATGGGCGGCGCGATCGTCGACGCGCTGCGCAGCATCGACGACGAGGTCAAGCTGGTGCGCCTCGGCGCGGCCGGCCCCGATTTCTGCACCGGCCGCGATTCGCCGATTCCCACGCTGGGCCCGAAGCCGTCGGCCGAGACGGTGCGCCTGAAGGTCGCGCTGCCGCCGCTGGAACTCTACGATGCCGTCAAGGCGGTGCCGGTGCCCGTCGTCGCCGTCGTGCGTGGGCGCGCCACCGGCGCGGGCTGCGCGCTCGCGTGCGTGGCCGACCTGGTGGTGTGCGCGGACGACGCCGTCTTCCAGATTCCCGAGATGGAGCGCGACATCCCGCCCGCGCTGGTGATGGCGGCGCTGGTGGACCGCGTGCCGGTCAAGACGCTGGCGCACATGGTCTATGGCCGCGCGCCGCTGGGCGCCCTGGACGCGCGCACGGCCGGGCTGGTGTCGCATGTGGTTCCCGTGGCCCGGCTGGACGCCGCCGCCGCCGGGCTGGTCGAGACCATGCTGGGCAACAGCGCGGTAACGCTGCGCGCCGTGAAGCAGTTCCTGGCCGTTGCGCCGGGCATGCCGGCGGCCAGCGCCAGCGCTTTCGCCGGGCACCTGGCGGCGACCGCGCTGTCGATCCGGTTCTGACTTCCCCGTGTAGTACCTTGTGCCCCGTGCGCGCGAGCGTCCGGGGCTTTTTTGCGCCCCGTGCGGACGCAAAAAAGCCGTCCGGTTTTGCCGGACGGCCGTGGTGGGGCGGTGGCAGTCAGGCGTAGTGGTAGCGGCCCTCGTCGTCGCGGCCGATGGTGCGGGTGGCGCCCGTGTCCTCGAGCCAGCGCACGATCTCGCGGCCGTCGCGGCTGCCGACGGCGGCCATCAGCTCCGCGAACAGCTTGGGCCCGTGTTGCAGCGCCGCGTCGAGCGAGTCGAAACGCGTGCCCTCGAACGTGGGCGCGGCCGGCACGCGGTGCTCGATCGAGCGGGACGTGCCGGGACGCAGGAAGGGCAGGGTGAGGTCGAAGCCCGCCTTGGCCGTGTGATGCGTGCCGCCCAGCGACGGGTCGAGCGGCATCGCGCGCATGCGGTCCTGCACGACCAGGTCGCGGTCGGCCTGGAAGCGCGTCGCCAGCGCCCAGTCCATCTGCTGGTCGGAGAAGACGTCGATGTCCGGATCGACCACGAACACGTGCTTGACGTTCGCCAGGCAGGAAAACACGGCGGCGATGGCGTTGCGCGCTTCGCCCGGCACGCGCTGCTGCAGGGCGATGCGCACGTTGAACATGCCGCCATTGGCCGCGCTCGCGTACACCGCCTTCACCTCGCGCACGGCGACTTCCAGCGCGCGCCATACGGTCACCTCGGTGCGCAGGGCGCACAGCTGGGCGGTGTCGGTGGTGTCCATGTCGCGGCCGCTGATGGTCGACGTCTGGAACACGGCGTCGCGGCGGTGGGTGATCGCCGTCAGGTGGAACAGCGGGTTGCGCTTGACGCCGCCGTAGTAGCCGAGGAATTCGCCGTACGGGCCCTCCGGCTCGACGTGGCCGTTCGGGTCCAGGTAGCCTTCGAGGATGAATTGCGCGTCGGCCGGCACCAGCAGGTCGTTGGTCACGCACTTGACGACGCCGAGGGTCTCGCCGCGCAGGGACGCCAGCAGTTCGAGTTCGTCGGTCGGCAGGCGCATCGTCGCCGCGACGTGGTCGATCGGGTGCGTACCGACGGCGAAGGCGATCGGCAGCGGTTCGCCGCGAGCCGCATGCTCGAGGTAGATCGCGCGCAGGTCGGACGGCGCGATCAGGTCGATGCCGGCCGTGCGGCGGCCGCGCAGCATCAGGCGGCGCACGCCGACGTTGGTCCAGCCCGTGGTCCGGTCGACCGTGAAATCGATCGACGACGAGATGTAGGGCGCGCCGTCGAGGCCGTGCTGCAGGTGGACCGGCAGCTTCGTGAAATCGCAGTCGTAACCGGTCAGCACCACTTGCTGGACGGGCGCGGCCGCGCGCGGTACCTGCTCGATGCTGGCCTTCTTGCGCAGGCGCGCGAGCACCTCCGCCAGCAGCTTGTCGGTGGTCGTGCCGAAGGCGGCCGCCAGGCGCTTGCGGCTGCCCGCCAGGTTGCCGCACAGGGGGATCGCATCGGCGCCGGGTTGCTCGAACAGCACGGCTTTCGGGTTGCCTTCCAGCAGGCGCGCCACGTCGGCGAGGTCGACCGGCCCGGCGTGGCGCTCGAACTCGCTCGCGTCCAGCGAGGCGGCAAAGCGGCGCAGGTCGAAGCGCTCGAGGTCCGGGCCATGGGTGGCCGACTGCTGCGCGGACGTGCTGAAATCGGAATGGGAATTCACTGTTGTCTCCAGAGGGTCATGTGGCTATCACAGCGAATCTAATGCACCCGCGCGTAGAACTGAAGCAACAATAAATGATCGATTCATCGAAAAATCTAATTAATTTTTGCGGCCGTCCTTTGCGGCAGGCGCTCTGCTACCATCGGTGCTCCCATCGATTATTCACCAACGATCATCAATCATGCATGCGTCCACCCGTCCCCGTTTCATCGTCGGCATCAGCGGCGCCTCCGGTGTGGTATATGGCATCCGCCTGTTGCAGTTGCTGCGCGAACTCGACGTCGAAACGCACCTCGTGATGAGCAAGTCTGCCCAGGTCACGCTGGCCTACGAATCGGACCTGAGCGTGGCCGACGTGCGGGCGCTGGCCGACGTC
>CBIHRX010000347.1:0-6778 GCA_966212555.1 uncultured Massilia sp. | reverse complement strand
CGTGCGGGCCTCGTCGACGACCTGGCGGCCGTGGGCTTCGACATCGTCGGCCATGGCTGCACCACCTGCATCGGCAACGCCGGACCGCTGCCGGCGTCCGTGCAGGACGCGCTGGCGCAAGGCCGCATC
This sequence comes from uncultured Massilia sp., assembly GCA_966212555.1. GTDB lineage: Bacteria > Pseudomonadota > Gammaproteobacteria > Burkholderiales > Burkholderiaceae_D > Telluria. The sequence continues at coordinate 6,649 of CBIHRX010000347.1, read as the reverse complement.
AAGCCGGTCGCCGTCCTCTCGGGGAACCGGAACTTCCCCGGCCGCATCCACCCCGACCTCGACCTCGGCTTCCTGATGTCGCCGCCGCTCGTCGTCGCGTTCGCGCTGGCCGGCAATGCCGAACTGGACCTGGGTCGCGACCCGGTGCAGTTCGACGCCGCCGGGCAGCCCGTCCACCTGCGCGACCTGTGGCCCGGCGCGGCCGACATCGACGCGCTGCTGGCGGCGGCGCTGCGCCCCGACGATTTTCCGCGGGCGTTCGCCCGCGCCAGCCTGAACCCGGCCTGGCACGGCCTGGACGTGCCGGACACGCCGCGGTTCCCGTGGCACCCGGCATCGACGGCGCTGCGCCGTCCGCCTTTCGCGTCGTTGACGGAGGGCGGCCTGCTCGGGCACTACATGGCCTATCCGCTGCTGGTGGTGGGCGACGACGTCACGACGGACCACATCTCGCCGGCCAGCGCGATCCCGAAGGATTCCTTCGTCGCGGACTTCCTCGTCGGGTGCGGCGACGATCGCGACGACCTCAACGTGTTCGCCTCGCGCCGCGGCAACTGGGAAGTCATGATGCGCGCGGCGTTCTACAGCAAGTCGCTGCGCAACCTGCTGTGGCCGCACGCCCCCGTGGGGCAGACATTGCATGTCCCCACGGGCGCCGTCGCGCCGATCTTCGAGGTCGCCCGGCGGTATCGCGACGACGGCGACGCCGTCGTGCTGCTGGCGGGCGAGCGCTACGGGACGGGGTCCTCGCGCGACTGGGCGGCCAAGGGCCAGCGCCTGCTCGGCATCCGCGCCGTCCTCGCGCAAAGCTTCGAACGGATCCACCGCTCGAACCTGATCGGCATGGGGATCCTGCCGCTGCGCATGCCGCCCGAATGCGCGCCGGAGCGCCTGCGTATCGCCGTGGGCGACCGCATCGAGATCGACGCGCCGGCCGGCGCGATCGCGCCGCGCGCCGCGGTCGCCGTCCGCGTGCACCGGCTCGACGGCAGCGTCGAAGCCCATACGGCCGTCGCAGCCGTCGAGACGCAGCTCGAGGCCGACCTGCTGCGCCAGGGCGGCGTCATCCAGTACATCCTGCAACAGACCATCCACCCGCCACGACCATGACACCCACATCTTCCATCCGCGCCGCATTCACCCCGACCGGCAGGCTGCGTGCCGCCATCAACCTCGGCAACCCGATTCTCGCCCGGCGGGCGGACGACGGCGGCGCGCGCGGCGTGTCGGTCGACCTCGCCGGCGAGTTCGCCAGGCTGCTGGGCGTGGACCTCGAGCTCGTCGTCGTGGACGCGGCCGGCAAGTCGGTCGACGTCGTCGCGGCCGGACAGGCCGACATCGGCTTCTTCGCCATCGATCCCGTGCGCGGCGCCGACATCGCGTTCAGCGGCCCCTACGTGCTGATCGAAGGCTGCTACCTGGTCGGGGAGGCGTCGCCGATCCGCACCAACGACGACGTCGACCGCGCGGGCAACCGCGTCGTCGTCGGCCAGGGCAGCGCCTACGACCTGTACCTGACGCGCACGCTGCGCCATGCGCACATCGAGCGCGCGCCCACCTCGCCGGCCGTGGTCGATACGTTCCTGGCATGCGGGGCGGACGTCGCGGCCGGGGTCAGGCAGCAGCTGGAAGCCGATGCGCTGCGCCACGGCGGCCTGCGGTTGCTCGACGGCCGCTTCATGGTGATCCGCCAGGCCATGGGCGTGCCGAAGTCGCGCGGCAGGGAGGCCGCCGTCTTCCTCGCCCGTTTCGTCGAGCACGCGAAGGCGAGCGGCTTCGTCGCCGCCGCCCTGGCGCGCCACGGCATCGCGGGCGCTTCCGTCGCGCCGGCCGGCATCTGACGCAGATAACAGAAACGTAAGCTTCGCTTCAAGGTCCTGTCAGGTACCGGCAGGCAGAATGACGAGTCATCACCCCATGGCTCAAACATGACGACGACCCACGCTTCCATTCCCGTATTCCGCGCACCGCGCGCCGCCGCACTAGCATCCGTGCTGCTCCTCGCCGCCTGCGCCAAGGCGCCGCCGCCCGAGGACAAGAAACCGCCGCTGGTCAGCGTGACGACGACGCGCGCGGCCGACATCCCGATCGAACTCGGCGCCCAGGGCCACGTCGTGCCGCTCGACTTCGTCGACGTCCGGCCCCAGGTGACGGGCACGATCCGGACCGTGGATTTCCACGAGGGCGACGACATCCGCAAGGGCCAGCTGCTGTTCACGCTGGACGACAGCGAAGCGCGCGCCCAGCTCGGCAAGGCGCAGGCGCAGGTCGCGCTGGTCGCGGCCCAGCTGGCCGACGCGCGCCGCGACCACCAGCGGGCGCAAGCCCTGGTAGCGTCGAAGTTCGTCGCCGCCAGCAGCGTCGACACCGCGGCCAGCAAGGTCGAGGCGCTGGTCGCGCAGGCCCGTGCCGCCGAGGCGGAAGTCAGCAGCGCGCGCACGGCCCTTGCCCACACCCGCATCTATTCGCCGATTTCGGGCAAGGCCGGCGCCGTCGCCGTCCATGCCGGCAGCCTCGCGCAGGTGGGCGCGGCGGCGCCGCTCGTCACGGTCGCGCAATTCGCGCCCGTCGGCGTGGAGTTCGACCTGCCCGAGAAGGACCTGCCGGCCCTCCTCGCCGCGCGCGCGGCGGGCGCCGTGCGCGTGTCCATCGCCGGCGCCGCGGCCAAGACGCCCGACGGCGAGCTCAGTTTCGTGAACAACGCGATCGACCAGGACAGCGCATCGATCCACCTGAAAGCGGCCTTCCCGAACACGGGCCATACGCTGTGGCCGGGCGCCTTCGTGCGCGTGGTCGTCCACGCGGGCGTCAGCCGCGGCGCCGTCGTGCTTCCGCCCCAGGCGGTGCAGGACGGCCCCGGCGGCCGCTTCGTGTTCGTCGCCGCGGCCGACGGCAAGGTGGCGCCGCGGCCGGTGGACCTGCTGCGCGTGCAGGGCGGCATGGCGGTCATCGGCGGCCTGGAAGCCGGCGTGCCCGTCGTGCTCGAGGGCGGCCAGAACCTGCGCCCCGGCGCCCGCGTGCGGATCGCCGCGGACGCCGCGCCGCCGGCAACCGTTGCGATGGTGCGCCCATGAGACTCGCGGACCTGTGCCTGCGGCGTCCCGTCGCGACCGGGCTGCTGTGGCTCACCGTCGTCGTGGCCGGCGCGGCGTGCTGGCTGCGCCTGCCCGTGGCCGCCCTGCCCAACTACGACGCCCCGACGATCCAGGTCGGCGCGCACCTGCCGGGCGCAAGTCCCGAGACGATGGCGACGTCGGTGGCCACGCCGCTGGAAAAGCAGTTCTCCGCGATACCCGGCCTGGTCAACACCACGTCGACCAGCATCCAGGGCGAGACCCAGGTCACGCTGGAATTCGAGGCGAGCCGCAACATCGACGCGGCCGCCGCCGACGTCCAGGCCGCGCTGTTCCGCGCCTCGCGCGCGCTGCCGGCCGAGATGACGACGCCGCCGACCTACCGCAAGGTCAACCCGGCCGATGCGCCGATCCTGCTGGTCGGCGTGTCCTCGCCGTCGCTGCGCCTGTCGGACCTGAACGCCTTTTCCGAGCATCTCCTCGTGCCGGCCCTGTCCACGCTGGGCGGCGTCGCGCAGGTCACGGTGTCGGGCCAGAGCCGCTACGCGGTGCGCGTCGAGGTCGATCCGGACCGGCTCGCGGCGCTCGGACTGGGGCTGCCGGACGTGGCGGCGGCGCTGAAGGCGGCGAACTCGAACGCGCCGCTCGGCCAGCTCGACACCCACCGGCAGATGATGAGCGTCCAGATGTCCGCGGCGCTCATGAACGCCGCCGACTTCGCGCGCATCGCAGTCGCCACCGTCAACGGCCGGCCCGTGCGGCTGGACGAAGTCGCGACCGTGATCGACAGCGTCGAGAACAACCAGAGCACGAGCGCCATCGACGGCGAAAGCGCGATCCTGCTGCAGATCCAGCGCCAGCCCGGCGCGAACACGGTGGCGACCATCGATGCCATCCGCGCCGAACTGCCGCGCCTCGCGCGCCAGTTGCCGGCGTCGGTCAAGGTCTCGGTGCTGAACGACCGCTCGACCGCGATCCGCGCCGCCGTCCACGACGTCAACCTCACCATGCTGCTCACGATCGCGCTGGTGGTCCTGACGATCCTGCTGTTCCTGCGCCGCCTGGCCGCGACCCTGATTCCCTCGATCAGCCTGCCGGTGTCGCTGCTGGGCACCTTCGGCCTCATGCTGGCGTTCGGCCTGAGCCTGAACAACATCTCGCTCATGGGCCTGACGATCGCCGTCGGCCTCGTCGTCGACGACGCGATCGTGGTCCTGGAAAACGTCATGCGCCACATCGAGGACGGCGTGGCGCCGCGCGAGGCGGCGCGGCGCGGTACGGCGGAAGTGGCCTTCACGGTCGTCTCGATCTCGATCTCGCTCGTCGCGGTCTTCATTCCGGTGCTGTTCATGCCGGGGACGATCGGCCTGCTGTTCCACGAATTCGCGCTGGTGGTCACGCTGGCCATCCTGGTGTCGGCCGCGGCCTCGCTGACGCTCGTCCCGCTGCTGGTCGCGCTGTGCGTCAGGTCCGGGGCCGCGCCGCACCGTCCCGCGCCCGGCTGGAGCCTGTGGTTCGAGCGCGGCTTCGGGCGCCTGCTCGGCGCCTACGGCCGCGCGCTCGACTGGTCGCTGGCGCACCGCGGGAGCGTGCTGCTCGTGGGCCTGTCGACCTTCGCGCTGACGGCGTGGCTGTACGTCCTGGCGCCGAAGAGCTTCTTCCCCCAGGAAGACACGGGCCAGGTCAACGTCAACGTCGACACCCCGCAGGACATGGCGTACGCCGGCCGGCTCGAGGTGCTGCGGCGGATCGAAACCGTGCTGCGCAAGGATCCGTACGTGTCCGACGTCGCGTCCAAGGTCGACCACGACACGACCGCGCTGTACCTGACGCTGAAGCCGCGCGGCGCGCGGCCGGCGATGGATCGCGTGCTCGCGCGACTGCGCGCGGAAACCGCGTTCATCCCCAGCGTGCGCGTGTTCTTCAGCCCCGTGCAGAACCTGAAGGTCGGCGGGCGCAGCGCGAAGAGCACCTACCAGTACACGCTGCAGGCCGTCAGCCCGGCGTCGCTCGAGACGTGGGCGGACCGGCTCGTCGAGGAACTCGGCAAGTCGCCCGTGTTCGTCGGCCTGAACACCGACAGCGAACGCAACGGGCTGGAGGCGCGGATCGACGTGGATCGCGACAAGGCCGCGCAGCTCGGCGTGGACATGCAGACGCTGCGCACGACGCTCTCGCAATCCTACGGCACGCGCCAGGTCTCGACCATCTATGCGCCCGAGGACAGCTACCAGGTCATCCTGGAGCTGGCCGACGACTTCCGCCGCGACGAAAGCAGCATGGCGAAACTCCACGTGCAGGGCGCGCACGGCATGCTCGTCCCCCTCGCGGCCTTCGCCCGGTTCGGCCGCGGCCCGGCCACCCTCGCCGTCAACCACCAGGGCCAGCTGCCCGCCGTGACCATCTCGTTCGACCTGGCCTCAGGCAGGTCGCTGTCGGACGCGCATGCGGCGATCGAAGCGGCGCGGATCGCGACCGGCATGCCGCCGACGATCGTCGGCGCGTTCGCCGGCGAAGCGTCGCTGTTCCAGCAATCGCAGACCAGCCAGCTGTGGCTGATCGCCATCGCGGTCGCCGTCATCTACGTGATCCTGGGCGTGCTGTACGAAAGCCTGGTCCATCCGCTGACCATCCTGCTCGGCATCCCGTCCGCGGCCGTCGGCGCGCTGCTGGCGCTGCGCCTCGCGGGCCTGGACCTGAGCTTCGTCGCGATGGTCGGGATCCTGCTGCTGGTCGGCGTCGTCAAGAAGAACGCGATCATGATCATCGACTTCGCGCTGGACGCCCGCCGCAACGGGAACATGGCGCCGGCGGAGGCCGTGCGCCTGGCCTGCGTGCTGCGGTTCCGGCCCATCATGATGACCACGCTGTGCGCCCTGACGGGTGCGCTGCCCCTCGCGCTCGGCCTCGGCGCCGGCGCGGAACTGCGCCAGCCGCTGGGCGTGGCCATCGTCGGGGGCCTGCTGGTGTCGCAGCTGATCACGCTGTTCATCACGCCCGTGCTGTACGTGTGTTTCGACCGGATCGGCGCGCGCCGCGCGGCACCCGCGCAACCGGTCCTTACATCGCCTGCGAGGTCACGTTGACGAAAATTCTCCTGGTCGAAGACCAACCCACCGCGGCGGCGTACCTGGCGCAAGGCTTGCGCGAGGCCGGCATGACCGTCGACGTCGCCACCAACGGCCCGGACGGCCTGCACCGCCTGCTGACGGAGCATTACGCGCTCGCGATCCTGGACGTCATGCTGCCGGGGCTCGACGGCTGGACCATCCTCGCGACCGCGCGGCTGGCCGCGTCGCGCACGCCGGTCCTGTTCGTGACGGCGCGCGACGACGTCGAGGACCGCGTGCACGGCCTGGAACTGGGGGCCGACGACTACCTCGTCAAGCCGTTCGCGTTCAGCGAGCTGCTGGCGCGCGTACGCGTCATCCTGCGGCGCGGCGATGCGCTGCCCGGCGCGCCCGAGCCGACCCGCTACCAGCTGGCCGACCTGGCGCTCGACTTCGCGAAGCACCGGGCCACGCGCGGTGCCGACCGGCTCGACCTCACGCCCAAGGAATTCGCCCTGCTCGCCC
>CBIHRX010000346.1:0-6780 GCA_966212555.1 uncultured Massilia sp. | reverse complement strand
TTTGGTGCAACACTTCCGGGCGGCTCCCAGATAGTGATCCTGCCTGGGGGGCTGGGCCGCACCCCCCCCCACACCCCCCACCGGGGGCGGGGGTTTATAACCCCCCAAAGCAGGGGCCCGCCCCCACTACCCGTGCCGGCTGGTGTGGCCGGTGGGTTGGTTCGCGGTTTGCGTCGGGGCGCCCCCCCCCCACGTCCCGACGAGGAGCAACGCCACGAGGGCGCAGTGTCGGAACGTGGACATCAGAAGTCGTAACGCGCGGTCAGCCAGAACGAGCGCGGCGAATTCAGCGCCACCCAGCCGCCGGCGTTCGGCAATTGCTGGTAGATGTCGTTCTTCGTCACGCCCGTCACCGTCGGCAGCATCGTGTCGAAGCCGCTGATGTACTTGTTGTTCAAGGCATTGCGCACGTCGAGCGAGAGGCGCAGGTTCTTGAACCCCGCATACAGCACCGACAAGTCGACGTTGCGCTGTTCCGGCAGGTAGATGTTGTTGACCGGGTTGTTGTCCAGCTTGCGGCGCGACATGTAGCGGTGGCGCACGTTGAACTGGAAGTCGTTCCACTCGTACGAGAGCGTGTTCGACAACACCCATTTCGGCGTACGCGCCATGATGCCGGCCACCGTCGTCAGCACGTCGTCGCCCGGTCCCGGGCTGCCGGCCGAGAAGCTGCCCACCGCCAGCGCGCGCGCCTGCGAGAACAGGCCGGAGCTCGTCCAGCTGAACTTCGGCGTCACGCGCCATTTCAGCCAGCCCTCGGCACCTTTCGTCAGGTAGTGGTCGAGGTATTCGACGACGTAGGTGGAGCCGTCCACGTTCAGCGGCGTCTGCTGCTGCCACAACAGCAGCTCGGTGCGGAACAGCGTGACCTGGCCGCTGACCGCGCCGCGGCCGAACACCCACGCCAGCTCGTCCTGTTTCAGGTCGGCCTGCGGATACAGCGGCTTGTTGTCGGCGTTGAACTGGGTCGCGTAGCGCGACACGATGCCGCTGATGTTGTTGCCGGCCATGCTGTGGCGGTAATAGACCTTGTCGGCCGGGGTCACGTTGTAGCCGACGGACGCCGTCCAGTTCTTCAGGAACACGCGCTTGGTCGCCTCGATCGGCGTGCCGCGCACGTAGTTCTGGTTGTCGTACCAGGTGTAAGGGTTGCCGTCCAGGCCACCGTAGCCGAGCGAGGCCGCATTGGTCGCCTGCGGCGTCGTCAGGTACGGGATCGTGTGGGTCTTCGCGAGCGTCAGCGTGCCCTTGTAGCTGCCGTTCAGGTCCCATTTGCCGGGCGACCAGGAGGCCCCCAGCAGCGGCGAGATGTCGCGTTCGCGGTCGCGGTAGCGGTACGGATTGAGGCCGTCGACGTAGCCGCCGCCCACGCGTCCCCAGCCGCCCGGATCCGTCAGCTGGTAGGTGCCTTGCGCCGTCACGTAGCGCACGCCGAGGTTCGTGACCTGGCCGTCCGCGAAGGCCGACAGGCCGCGGCCGTTGTAATACGTATCCAGGCCCTGGTCGGCCTGCACGGCGAACAGGCCCGCCTGCACGCGGAAGTCGTCGCCCGCGTAGGTGGCCATGAAGTCGAGCATGATGTCCTTCGACGTGCGCGTGCCCAGGTTCGAGTTCGTCATGTAGACGACGTCCTGGTTGGAGACGCTGGTCGCCGACGGCACCATGATGCCGTTCACGAGGCCGCCGCCGAGGTCGAAGTTCGCGTTCGGCAGGTTCGTGGAGAGCACGCATTGCGCCGGGCTCGCGATCGAGCCGGCCGGGCAGGCGGCGCCCGTGCGGTAATTGGCGCCGGCCGACGTGCCGACGTTGTTGGCGATGCGGGCGCGCAGCGCGCCGGTGTTCATGTCGTACAGCTCGTACACGCCGGGCACGCGGTTCAGGCTGGACCCCACGGACGTGGCCTGGGCCTGGTTGACGACGAACGCGTCCTGGAACGTGCTCGCATTCCACAGCGAGGTGGGGCCCGCGCCGTAGAACGCCTGCTGCAGGTAGGCCTGGCTGTTCTGCACCTTGACGGCCGAGTTGAAGCTCCAGCGGCCGCCCGTGTCGTGTTCCCATTTCAGCCACAGGGCGTCCTGCTTGTAGTTCGCGCCTTTCTCCGGGTCGTGGTAGCGCGTGCTGCCCGGGCCGTCGACGACGTCGGTCGGCACCGTATGCTGGCCGCCGCGGAAGAACATGTTGGGCGAGTTGCCGAAGCCGGGCGCCATGACGGGATCCTGGACGCCGTGCACGGGCAAGGTGAACTGGCCGTTCCACGAGTTGGTGTCGTCCATGTGCTTGGCCGTCAGGCTCACGGTGCCGCCGCCGCCGGACGCCGTGTTATAGGTCTTCTGCACGCGCAGCTTGACCTGGCCGCCCAGGTTCAGCGGGTGGCCCGGATCGACCTTGCCCGTCGACGTGCGGTAGAAACCGGAGGCTTCCGCGCGCAGGTCGCCGGCCTGGTTCTTCCAGCCGTACAGCGCGCCGACTTCCTTCCACGACAGGTGCGGGTTCTCGCCCTCGAAGCCGAGGCGGGTCTGCACCGACGCGCCCGGACGGATCGGCCCCGGCATGAAGTTGAAGACGCCGCCCGCGGACGACGCGACGGACGTGCCGGTCGAACCGCCGCGGATCGATTCCACGCGCGAGACGCTCATGTCGGCGCGGAAGAAGTCGCTGTCCTGGAAGTTGTTGTACTTGACGGCGACGACGGGCAGGCCGTCTTCCAGGATCGACGTCCAGAAGTTGCCGCTCGTCGGGCTGCCCGTGCCCACGCTCATACCGCGTGTAAACGATTCGTTGCGCGCGACGCCCTCGTTGCTCTCCACGACCACGCCCGGCATGTCGCGCAGGTAGTCGTCGGCGCTCATGGGCGTGAACTTGCCCAGGTCTTTCGCGTCCAGCACGGAATACGACACGTTGGCGCGCTTCGCTTCGGTCGCGCCCACCGTGCCGGTGACGATCACCGTCTGGGTGGGACTCGCGTCGGCCTGCGCGTCCTTCGCGGCGGGACGGGCTTCCTGGGCCAGGGCCAGGCTGGCGCTCAGGACGCCTGCAGCGGCAAGCGCAGCGGCGGCGGCGGTGGGTCTGGGCGTGGCAAGGCGCCCCGCATGCTTGGATGTCTTCCTCATGTTTTCCTCTTTTTGTATGGGATGCGTTATCTCGTGGTATCGATAACTTTTGCGGATTCTATGTGAAATTTTCGTTGTCAACAATGTTTTTTGATATCGATAACTTCGATGTTGTTTTTTGCGCTAGGATCGTAGGAAAACTTTTTCCCGTTCGTCGTAGTGGTAGGCGCAATATGTGAGCGAGCTATGGATGACGATGTCGTCGAGTGGGTCATGTCGAATTTCCTGCCTTTCGAAGCCGAGCTTCGCAAGATGCTGGCCCGCGTCTGCAGCGGCCCGGCCGAGGTGGACGACGTGGTGCAGGAAACGTATTACAAGGTGCTCCAGTCGGAGAGCCTGGACCACGTGCGCGGGCCGCGGGGCTTCCTCGTGCGCACGGCGAAGAACATCGTCATCGACCGGATGCGGCGCGACGCGATCGTGAGCATCGAGTCGGTGGCCAACCTGGAGGAGTTCGAGATCGCGGATACCGCGCCGACGCCGGAACGCGTGGCGCTGGCGCGGGCGGAGCTGCGCTGGGTGTTCGGGCTCATCGCCAATCTGCCCGACCGCTGCAAGCAGGTGTTCATGTCGCGCCGCATCTACGGGCTGTCGCAGACCGAGACGGCGGCGGCGCTGGCGATTTCGGAAGGCATCGTCGAGAAGGAGGTCATGCGGGGCATGGGCCTGATCTCGGAGATGATCGCCCGGGTCGGCGTCCACGAGGCGCCGCGCGCGAGGACGAAGTCCGCCGTCAGGAAGCGCCATGTCAACGATTGACCGCCAGGCGCTGGACTGGGTCGTGCGCCAGTCCGGCCATCCGCTCGACGAAGAGGGCCAGCGCGCATTCGACGCCTGGTACGCGGCCGACATCCGCCACCAGGGCGCCTACCTGCGCGCCGTCGCCATCCACCGCGCGCTCAACGGGGCGACGATGCAGGAATCCCTGCGCCCCAAACCCGAACGCCTGGAAGCGGAATGGGCCGGCGCGTCCTGGCAACGGCGAGGTTCGCGGCGTGGGTTCCTGGCGGCCGGCGGCGTCGCCGCCGGTGCCGGGCTGTTGGCGCTGACCGGCCTGTTCGCCGGCGCCGACAGGACCGTCCTGACGACGGCCAGGGGCGAGTTCCGCAAGGTGCCGCTGGCCGACAAATCGGTCGCGGACATCAACAGCGCCAGCCGGCTCGAAGTCCGGATGACCGCGCGCGCCAGGCAGGTGACGCTGAAACAGGGCGAAGTGTGGCTGGAAGTCGCCAAGGACAAGACCAAGCCCTTCGTCGTCGCGGCGGGCGACGTGCGCGTGCGCGCCGTCGGCACCGCGTTCGGCGTGCGCCGTTTCGGCAACGGCGCGGAAGTGCTGGTGACGGAGGGAACGGTCGAGGTGTGGAGCAGCGACGGCAGCGCGCGCAAGCGCCTCGTGCATGCGGGGGAGCGGACGTTCGTGCGCGACCGGGCGACGGATATCGCGGTCGCCCGGCAGCCGGTGGAAGTGCAGAGAAAACTCGCCTGGCGGGAGGGCAAGCTGATATTCGATAACCAGACGCTCGGCGAAGCCGTGGCGGACTTCAACCGCTACAGCCAGAAGAAGATCGTCATCGCCGATCCCGCGCTCGGGCGCCGCAAGCTGGTCGGTCAATACCAGATCGATGCGCCCGAGCGGTTCGCGCAGGACGTCGGCGCGGTCCTGCAAATCCCCGTGTCCATTACGGCCGAGAAGATCGTCATCGGCGGCAGCTGAATATATTCGTGGCAGTCCCGTAGGAAGTCGTTGCACCATTCGTCGTTATCGATAACGGGGCGATTACCCCGGATGAACAGGTTGGTTTGGAGGAGACAGCGTGATGGGTCCGGATCTGTGCGGAAGAACGGCCGCGGTCGTGCTCGGCATGAGCATCGCCGCCTTGCCGCGGGTGGTCCATGCGGAGGAAGCGCGCAAGCCGTTCGACATCGCGGCGGGTCCCGCGCTGCAATCCGTCGTGGAATTCGCGCGGCAGGCGGGCAGCAACGTGCTGGCCTCCGGCGACGTCCTCGCGGGCATCGAGACCCCGGCAGTGCGCGGCACGTTCACCGTCGCGGAAGCACTGGACCGGCTGCTGTCCCGGACCGGCCTGACGAGTCGTGTGAACGCGAGCGGGGCCATCTTCATCATGGGCCCCGACCGCACATCGAAAGGGGACAAGACAGTGACAGGTACGATTCCAATGCAGCGGCGCGCGACGTGCTGCGCGGTGCTGCTGGCATTCGGCGGCGCGGGCGCCGCGTATGCGCAAACGGCGCCCGACGGGGCCACGGCGCCGGACGGCGCGGTCAAACGGGAAGACACGGCGACCGTCGTCGTGACGGGCATGCGCGCGAGCCTGCAGAGCGCGCGCAACCGCAAGCGCAACGGCGATGCGATTTCCGATTCCATCGTCGCGGACGACATCGGCAAGCTGCCCGACCAGAACATCGCGGAAGCGGCCCAGCGCATTCCCGGCATCCAGCTGGGCCGCAACAAGGGCGAGGGCGCCAGCATCCAGATCCGCGGCCTGGGGCAGAACAAGATCGTGTTGAACGGGCTGGAGATGTTCGGCGCGGGCGGCGAATACAACGGACGCAGCTTCGGTCTCGAAGACTTGCCGGCCGACGTCCTGGCGGGCATCGACGTCAACAAGAGTTCGTCGGCCGACGAGATCGAGGGCGGCCTCGGTGGCTACGTCAACATCCGCACGCGCCAGCCGTTCGATTTCCAGGGCCGGGCCGCGACGGTGTCGGCCAAGGCGACGGATTACCGCATGGCCGGCGGGTTCGGGGCCAAGACGAAAGGGCAGGTCTCGGCGTTGTACAGCGACCGCTGGAAGACGGGCCTGGGCGACATGGGGTTCCTGGTCAATGCCGCGCACACGGAGAGCGCCTTCGGCCTGGCCGAGAACGAAGTGGAACGGACGGAGATGGTCCCGGACTACGCCGGGTCGGGCAAAGGCGTCACCTTGCCGATCGGCCTGTTTACCGGGAACGGCCACCACGGCGACCGCAAGCGCGACACGGTCATCGCGTCGTACCAGTGGCGCGTCAACCCGGGCTTGAGCTTCTTCGCGAACTACGTCGGCATCGATTACCTGTTGCGGAACAACTTCCAGACCGCGCGCGTCTACCACGGCACCCCGACACCGTCGTTCACCACGTGGGGCGACACCAACGCGGACGGCAGCGACAACCTGAATTCCGGCACGTTCACCAACAACTCGCTGACCGACGTGTCGGTGATCGGCGACGAACACCGCAAGTCGAAGCTGTTCGACGCGGGCGGCAAGTGGAGCAATGGCGGACCGCTGACCGTCCGGGCGCGCCTCGCCCACAACGAGACGGCCGTCGTGAACACGCTGTACGAATGGGGCATCAACGCGACCATCCCGTCCATGACGATGACGATGAACGACGGCGCGCCGGCCGGCCTGTCGATCGGCGGCGTCGACCTGGGCAACCCCGGCAACTACCATCCGAACTACCTGCTCGCCATCCACCTGGACGGCACGCAGCGCAATACCGCGAGCACGCTCGACGCGTCCTACCGGTTCGACGGCGGCATCGTCCACTCGCTCGACGTCGGCCTGCGCGCGAACGACTACACGCGGCACTCGTTCGGCTTCGTGAATTTCTACTGCATCGACGTCTGCAACATTGGCAGGACCCTGGCCACGGTCGACCCCGCGCT
>CBIHRX010000345.1:0-6822 GCA_966212555.1 uncultured Massilia sp. | reverse complement strand
CCACCCCCGTCCCCCCCGGCGCTGGGGGGCATCCCCACGGCCCCGCCCGGGAGCCCCAGCGTGGGACCCCGGGGGGGGGTCAACGACGGGTGGGGGGGCCCGGTCATCCCGCCGGGGCGCACCCTGCCCCGCGATTTCCGCAGCCTGTCGCACACGGGTGGCACGCGCCGTCCCGGTTCCGTACAGTGTCAACATCGAAACGAATGTTGGCGGAAATGCAAATGAACATCCATCTCGGCGTACGTACCCTTGCCCTGCTGGCCGTCGTGGCGGCCGCGACGATCATCCTTGTCCACCCGGGCGGCGCGGCCGATCCGGCGTTGAATGCCATGCTATTGCTTGGCCGAAATTAATGGAGCCCCGCCAGGAGTAACGATGGGCAAACTGGAATACCTCGAGGCGCTCAAGCGGGCCATGCTCGGCCTGCCTCCCGACGTCCAGGCCAGGACGCTGGCCTATTACGAGCAGCGCTTCGTCGACGGCGTGGCCGCCGGACGGGGCGAGCCGGACGTGGCGCGCGAGCTCGACGATCCGACGAAGATCGCCATGACCCTGCGCGCCAGCGCCCACCTGAACACGTTCACCGAGAAGAAGAACCCGGCCAACGTGCTGCGCGTGGCCGTGTCCGCCGTCGGCCTGGCCATCTTCAACCTGTTCATGATCGTGCCGGCGATGGTCTATTCCGCGCTGCTGTTCGCGCTGTACGTATGCGCCCTGACGTTCTACCTGGCCGGCATCGCGACGACCGCGAGCGGCCTGGCCGGCGCGAACGAACTCCTGCTGGACTGGCCGAGCAGCCTCGTCACCATCGACGACGACGGGCGCGGCCGCCAGATGCGCATCGAAATCGGCAGCCACGGCATCAACGTCACGCAGGAACGCCCGCAGGTCGCGGACCCGCTGCCGCCGGCGGACCCGGACGGCGGCGCCGGCCGCGGCAACCGCCTCGAACGCTCGCGCGCCGTGCGCGGCGCCGAAGCGCTGGCCGACAGCACGGTCCGGATCAGCACCGACATGGACGCGGAATCGCGCACGACACAGACCCTGTTCGGCCTCGGCCTCGTACTGGGCGGGATCGCGCTGTTCCTGCTGTCCCTCGTCGTCACGCGCTATACCTTCGTCGGCCTGAAGCGTTACCTCCAGATGAACCGTTCCCTGCTCAAAGGGAGCTGAGCACCATGCGCGCCTTACTCAAGATCGGCTTCACCATGCTCGTCATCGCGTTCCTGCTGATCGGCGTCTCGTACAGCATGCTGCGCGCCCACGGCACGAACGGCCCGTCCAATCCGGGCAGCCGCCTGCTCACCACCGAGCGCCGCCCGCTCGACCAGGCCGTCGCCAAGGTCGACCTGTCCGGCCCCGTCAACCTGACCCTGCGCCAGGGCCCGACGCCCGCGCTGGAAGTACGGGGCGAGCAGCGCCTGCTGGCCAACATCGACACGACCGTCGACGGCGACATGCTGCACATCGGCCCGCGCGGCATCCTGCTGCGCCACCGCACGCCGATCGAGGTGACGGTCACCCTGCCGTCGCTGGAATCCCTCAGCGTCAACGGCAGCGGCGACCACACCGTCAGCGGCTTCGCGGGCGACCACCTCGACGTCGCGCTGGACGGCTCCGGCCGCATGCGCTTCAACGGCCGCTACCGCGAGATCATGGCCGCGATCCACGGCAGCGGCGACCTGGAATTGACGGGCGGTACGAGCGACACGGTGGATGCCGCCGTCATCGGCAGCGGCCGCCTCACGCTGGTGGGTTCGACGCGCGCGCTGCACGCCGAGCTGCGCGGTTCCGGCGACCTGGATGCGCGTCACCTGCGCGCCGACGAGGTCGACCTCGCGCAAGAGGGTTCCGGCGACAGCGCCGTGTATGCCCGCAAGCGCCTGCATGCGGATTTGACCGGCAGCGGCGACGCGCGCGTCTTCGGCAATCCGAACGAACGCTCCGTCAGCCGCAACGGCAGCGCGACCGTCAGCTTCGACGACAAGGATTGAGCAGCCAGTCCAGCGCCGCCTGCCCGGCGGCGCGCCCGCTGCCGAAGCACGCCGTCAACAGGTAGCCGCCGGTCGGCGCTTCCCAGTCGACCATCTCGCCCGCCGCGAACACGCCCGGCAGATCCCTCAGCATGGCGCCGTCCAGCGCGTCGAAACGCACGCCACCCGCGCTGCTGATCGCTTCATCGATCGGGCGCGCACGCTTCAGCACGAGCGGCAAGGCCTTCAGCGCCCGCGCCAGCCTGGCCGGGTCGGCATACTCGGCCTTGCTCAGGCACTCGTGCAGCAGCCCCGATTTCACGCCCTTGATGCCCAGCCGGCTTTGCAGGTGGCTGGCCATCGAGCGCGTGCCGCGCGGCCGCGTCACCTCGTCCAGCACGCGCCGCGGGTCATGGTCGGGCAACAGGTCGAGCAGCACGGTCGCCTGGCCGTCCTGCGCGATACGGTCGCGGATCGGTGCGGACAGCGCGTACACGAGGCTGCCCTCGATGCCGGTCGCGGTGACGACGCACTGGCCCTTGCGGAACGCGCCGCCGTCGAGGGCCAGCGCGACGGTCGTCAGCGGCGCGCCGGCGTGGCGCTCCGCGAAGTGTGCCGACCAGTCGGCGTCGAAACCGCAATTCGACGGCACGAGGGGCGCCACGTCCACGCCGCGCGCGGCCAGCAGCGGCACCCACGCGCCGTCCGACCCGAGCCGCGCCCAGCTCGCGCCGCCCAGCGCCAGCACGGTCGCCGCGCCGGCAGCATCGACGGTCGTCGCGCCGGCGGGCGTGTCGAACACGAGGGCGCCGGCGCGCCAGCCCGTCCAGCGGTGGCGCATGTGGAACTGGACGCCCGCCTCGCGCAGCCGGTGCAGCCACGCGCGCAGCAGCGGCGCGGCCTTCATGTCGGCCGGGAACACGCGGCCGGACGTTCCCACGAACGTGTCCACGCCCAGGCCGTGGATCCAGTCGCGCAATGCCGCCGGCGGAAAAGCGTCCAGCCACGGCCGCACCGCGCCGGCGCGGGCGCCGTAGCGGCCGACGAACGCGTCGTAGGGTTCCGCATGCGTGATGTTCATGCCGCCCTTGCCGGCGAGCAGGAATTTGCGGCCGACGGACGGCATCGCATCGTACACGTCCACGCGCGCGCCGCCCGCGGACAGCACTTCGGCCGCCATCAGGCCGGCGGGGCCGCCGCCGATGACGATGGCGTGGGGACGGGCTTCGATGGGGGACTGGGACATGGCGCTGACGGGAAGAAAGGGAGGCCAGCATTGTAGTCGAACGCACGCGAAAAAGAATGTAAAGGAAGCTTGACATCGGTCCGGCGCCGGCCTACGATGTAAAGCATACTTTACATGAGGAGGGGTGCAATGCATGAGAAACGTGTCGCGCGGGCCTACCGCACCGATTTGTGGACGGCCATCGCCGTGTATATCGTGTTGCTGGTGGCGTCGATCCGCTACGGGAGGCCCCTCGCCGACGGCCTGCTCCGCACTGTCGTCCTGCTGTCGCCGATGATCGGCTTCGGCCTGATGATCCGCGCCATCGCGCGCCACGTCGCGCGGCTCGACGAATACTTGCGTCTGCGCCTCCTGGAAAGCCTTGCCCTCGCCTTCGCCATCACGGCCGCCGTCACGTTCAGCTATGGCTTCCTCGAGACGGCCGGATACCCGAAGCTGTCGATGTTCAGCGTGTGGATGGTGATGTGCGCCAGCTGGGGCGTTGCGAACGTCGTACTCGTACTCCGCGCGCGCCGCACCGCCGAATCATGAAGAACACCATCCGCGACCTGCGCGCCGCGCGCGGCTGGAGCCAGGCGCACCTGGCCGAGCTGCTGGACGTCTCGCGCCAGACCGTCATCGCCATCGAGACGGGCCGCTACGACCCGAGCCTGCCGCTCGCCTTCGCGCTCGCGAAACTGTTCGAACAACCGATCGAAACCATTTTTTTCCCGAACCAGGAGAACGCATGAACATCTTCCGCAACAAAGCCGCCCTCGCCGCCATCGTCGCCACCCTGTGCATGGGCGCGCACCACGGCCATGCGGCCGACGCCGCACCGGCGCCGAACCGCTTCGCCGCCACCATCGCACCCGCCGAGCGCTTCGAAGTGGGCGGCGTCCTGGTCGAACGGCACGGCAAGGCCGGCAACAGCGGCCGCCCGCTGATCCTGATCCCGGGCCTGGCCAGCGGCAGCTGGGTGTGGCAAGACACGATCCGGGCCTTCGCCCCCGACCACGCCGTCTACGTGCTGACGCTGCCCGGCTTCGACGGCCGCCCGCCGGCCGGCCCGGCCCCGTTCACGGCCGCGCGCGCCGCCGTCGAGGAACTGATCGCGAGCCGCCGCCTCGACCAGCCCGTCATCGTCGGCCACAGCCTGGGCGGCATCCTCGCGCTGGCCGTCGCCGAGGACAAGCCGGCGCTGGTCGGCGGCATCGTCAGCATCGACGGCCTGCCCGTGATGCCCGGCGCGGAAGACATGACGCCACCCCAGCGCGCGCAATTCGCCGAGCGCATGCGCGCCCAGGTCGGCACGCAGGCCCCGGACCGGTTCGCGGCGCAGCAGCAGGGCTACATGCGCACGATCGGCGTGATGGACATGGCGAAGGCCGACGCGCTGGCCCAGCTGACGGCGCGCAGCGATCCGGCCTCCGTCGGCACCTGGGCGGCCGACGTGGTGACCGTGGACCTGCGGCCCGGCCTGAAATCGATCCAGGCCCCGGTGCTGACCATCGTGCCCTACCTGGACCTGGACAGCAGCCAGCAAGGCTTGACGCCGGCAGCCAAGGCAGATTATTACCGCGCGCTGATGGAAGGCACGCCGAAGCTGCAAGTGGTGACGGTCGCCCCGTCGCGCCACTTCGCGATGTTCGACCAGCCGCAGGCCGTCACCGCGGCGATCCGCACCTTCCTCGCTACGCTGCAGGAACGTGCGCCACGGTGAGGGCCGCGCTGGCATCATGACCGGCATCCATAGCGAGGAGACGGCATGACCTGGGACGACGTGTGGGGCACGGTACGCGAGGAATTCACCGACATCGGCGACGCCTCGAGCATCGTGCGCATCGTCGTGCGCCTGCTCGTGGCCGTGGTGCTGGGCGGGGTGCTGGGCTGGGAGCGCGAATCCGTCGGCGCGCCCGCGGGCCTGCGCACGCACATGCTCGTGTCGCTGGGTTCCGCGCTGTTCGTCCTGATTCCCCTGCAGGCGGGCATGAAAATGGAAGACCTGTCGCGCGTGCTGCAGGGCGTCACGGCCGGCATCGGCTTCCTCGGCGCCGGCGCGATCCTCAAGCAGAGGGACCGCAACGACGTGCGCGGCCTCACGACGGCCGCGAGCATCTGGCTGACGGCCGCCCTCGGGGTCGCGGCGGGCATGGGCCGCGAAGCGACGGCGCTGCTGTCCACGCTGTTCGCCCTCGTCATCCTCGCCATCCTGCGGCGCTGGTCCAAGACCTGACGGTGTAAAGCTATCGCGGCAGGCTGCCGTCGGGTACAGTGCATGGCGGCGGCACCCGCCCATCCTATAAAAAAGCCCACCGGCCCAAGGAGTCCCATGCACCCCGTTCACAAGACCACTCTCCCCATCCTGCTGCTGCTCGGCGCCGGCGCCCAGGCCGCGCCCCTCGCCGACGCGAGCCTGCCCGCGCGCCAGGCCGACGTCGACGCCATCGTGCGCGAGATATCCCCGCAGCGCATCCACGCCTACGTCGAAAAACTCGTGAGCTTCGGCACGCGCCACACGATGTCCGAAACGGCGTCGGACACGCGCGGCATCGGCGCGGCGCGGCGCTGGATCAAGGCCGAACTGGAACGCTGCGGCGCCGGCAAGCTGGACGTGCAGTTCCAGAGCCACGTCCACCCGGTCGCCAACCGCATCTCGCGTCCGACGGAGATCGTCAACGTGGTCGCCACCCTGCCCGGCACGCAGGCGGCATCGAAGGACCGCTACTACGTCGTCAGCGGCCATTACGATTCGCGCGTGACGGACGTGATGAATTACACGGCCGACGCGCCGGGCGCCAACGACGACGCCTCCGGCACGGCCGCCGTCATCGAGATGGCCTGCGTGATGTCGCGCCACAAGTTCGACGCCTCGCTCGTCTTCATGACCGTCGCGGCGGAAGAGCAAGGGCTGTACGGCTCGGGCGACTACGCGGCGAAGGCGAAAGCGGCCGGCATGAACATCGCGGGCATGCTCAACAACGACATCATCGGCAGCTCGCACGACGAAAACGGCAAGCTGGATAACGCGCACGTGCGCCTGTTCGCGGAAGGCGTCCCGCCCGTGAAGGAGACGACGCCCGCGCTGCGCACCCTGCTGCAGACGGGCGGCGAGAACGACTCGATCACGCGCCAGCTGGCACGCCACGTCAAGGAGACGGGCGAGCGCTACGTCCCGGACTTCAGCGTCGACATCATCTACCGGCGCGACCGCTACCTGCGCGGCGGCGACCACAGCCCGTTCCTGGACGCCGGCTACGCCGCCGTGCGCTTCACGGAACCGCACGAGGACTTCAATCACCAGCACCAGGACCTGCGCACGGAGAACGGCAAGAAGATCGGCGACCTCGCGGACTACGTGGATCCGGCCTACGTGGCCCAGGTCGCGCGCGTGAACGCGGCGTCGCTCGCGTCGCTGGCGCTGGCGCCGGCCGCGCCGCAGGACGTCAAGGTCAGGACGGCGAACCTCGACAACGGCACGGACCTCGTGTGGAAAGCGAACACGGAACCCGACCTCGCCGGTTACCGCATCGTGTGGCGCGACACGACGGCGCCGCAGTGGCAGGGGTCGAAATTCGTCGGCAACGTGACGACGTACCGCCTCGACCTGTCCAAGGACAACCT
>CBIHRX010000344.1:0-6908 GCA_966212555.1 uncultured Massilia sp. | reverse complement strand
TACTTCATCAGTTCTTCGAGCGGCTTGCGCAAGGAACGGGCCTGGGGTGCCGGACCGGCGCCGAGCCGGCCCATGAAGACAGGATGGCCGTTGCCGGTGCCGATCAGCTTGTGCAAGCGTTGCTGCAATTGCCGCGCCGAACCATGCAATTTGTCGACGGTCGAGAACGACTCACCGTGCTGCACGTAGGCGGAAAAGATCAGGGGCGTCATCTCGGGCTGCATCGCCAGGCCCAGGTGGGTCAGGGTCAGCCAGAAACGCTGCACGGCGCGGCCGGCGGCGACATGGTCCTCGACCGTTTCCGGCGAGTGTTTGGCCATGATGACGAAGTGGGCGGCGCAGCGCAGACCCGGCACGAGGTCCATCTGCAGGCGCGGCGCCCAGGTGCCCATCAGCCGGTTCATCGTCGACAGGCGGCCCCAGCTGACCATGGCCCATTTCATCAGGCGCAGGGTGGCTGCATCGACGCCCAGCGCCTGGTCGGGCACGCGGTCGGGACTGTGGCGCGCGTTCCAGTGGATGATGCGGCGGTGTACCTCGTAGGCTTCCGGCATCGTCAGGCGCAGTTTGGCGTTCGAAAACATCAGGCGCGCCGCGGCCATTTTGCCGCCGAAACCTTCGATCCAGCGCACGTCGTAGCCGGCGCCGACGCTGTCCTCGAGGGCGCGTTTTTCCTCGGGCAGCAAGGCGCGCGTGCTCATCGCCCGGCGTTGCACGCTGCGGGTCGTGATGGCGCCCAGCAGAGGACTCGGCTTCACGGCCGGGTCGGGCACGAAGCGCACGTCGAACACGGGGAGGTGGTCCTGGTCGCCCGGGCGCCGCGCGATCTCGGTGCGCAGGCCGTGGGCGGTGGCGGCGATCGCCATCGTTTCCAGCAAGGTGCCGTGCGAGATCTGGCTGGGGCGGCCGCGGAAGTCGTACACCGTATCCTCGCGCGTGTCGTGGAAGTGCACGGCGACGTGGTCGGGGCCGAGCACTTCGAAGCGCCACACCTGGGTGTTGTCGCCGCTCGGCGCCCAGCGCGCCAGGTCGAGGATGTCGTGGATGGTGTGCGGGAGGTTCATGCCTGTACCGCTTTCCCGGCGAGCTGGCGCGTCATCTGGCGCTTGGCGACAGAGATCATCAGGCGGTGCAGCGGATTGCCGTTGCCGCCCGGGCGCCAGGTATGGGCCAGCTTGTTGCGATAGGCGTCGAATTGCACGCCGTGCGGCGCGGCCAGGACCTTGCCGCGTCCCAGCAGGATCTTCAGCGCTTCGGTGGCGACGATGCCGGCGCACAGCTGGCACGCCATGAACGTGGAGGGGCCGCGGCGTTCGGCGAAATTGACGGCATCCGGCACGACGAGGTAGGGGCGGTGCAGCCCGGCCGGCGCGAGGCCGACGACGAAGCGGATCGCCTTGTCCAGCTCGGGCAGGTCGCCCCACTGGAAATACTCTTCGAACGTCATCTGCCCCGGCAGGAAATTCAGCAGGGCGGCGCCCATGCCCAGCGGCGCGGCCGTGGTCGCCGGGATGCCGAGGCGGGCGCAGGCGGCGAACGTCTGCTGGCGGGCGTCGAAGGCAAAGAAGTCGAGCGCATCGACGTAGAGGTCGACGCCGTCCAGAAATTGGTCGAGATTGCCCTGGTTGACACCGTCAGGAAAGATCTTGACGTCGATTTCGGGATTGATGTCCTTGGCCATGCGGGCCAGGACTTCGGCCTTGGGCTGGCCGACCGTCGACATCATGGCGCCGACCTGGCGGTTGAAGTTGACGATGTCGAACGTGTCGAAGTCGGCGATATGAAATTTTGTTACGCCCAGGCGCGCGAGGGTCAGCAGGTGTACGCCGCCGACCCCGCCGCCGCCGGCAATGGCGACACGCTTGCCGCGCAGGGTCTGCTGTTCTGCAGGCGTTACCCAGCCGATATTGCGCGAAAACGCCTGTTCATAGCGGAACGGATTTGTCATTGATGAGGAAAAACGGTTTTATCGATAAAACGGCCGAAATGCGTCGATATCTGCTACGCACAGGCCATTTTATGCGTGCTGTTCATCCATGCGCAGGAGGCGGTTGATGATGCCTCGTTCTTCACGCGGCGAGAAGAAATAGGGGTAGAACGAACGTTCCGACACGTTGTTATCGGCGCTGAATGTGCCGCCGTATTTCTGGATTTGTTCCGTCACGAATTCCAGATTCACCCGCAACAGGTAGGCCGGTGCCTCGACGCGCGGGTTGATTTTCAGTTCACCCTCTTGCTGGAAACCGAGCATCCGCTCGTAAAAACGGCGATGGCGCGGATTCACTTCGATGACGATATCCGTGCATTGGTGGATGTCGCGGGCGTAGATCACGGCCAGGTGAAACAGGTTGGCCAGCGACGTCTTCGAGCGGACCGACGGGTCGAACGCCAGCTTCGTGAACTCGCACAGGCGCGCACCCTTGTTGCGGTGCGCGTCCAGCTCCTCCTTGAAAATCTGGTCCGCCATCAGGCCGATCGGCGAATCGATACCGATCGTGAGCGTACCGACCACGTCACCCTTGTCGGTGGCGGTGAGGGTAATGCGATTCGGGTCGTCGCTGAATTGATGGGTGCCGGCATAACCGCGCCAGGCATACATCTTGTTGATCAGCATACTTGCCGAATTTCGCCCGTCCGCAGTATCGGTAAGCCGGATTCCGTACGAATCGTGGTTCACGATAACATCCTCATATTGCGAGGGCGTCATATTATCGCGATCACTAAAATCATGAGCGTCCGATAGGGATGCGGCCGAACCACCCTCTGGATCCTTGAAATCGTCGAAAGTCGTCATCGCAGGATTCCCCAATTGTTTAAAAACGTTCGCGTACTGCGAACGGAAGTTCTGGTCGCCCCACGCCCTGGCCGTGCCGGGCGCGGATTATTATTTATTTATTAATGTATATTAGCTTCTTACAAAGCCTTTAGCAATGCGCGCGCTTCATCGGCCTGGGCGAACGATTTATCGTCTGCCAGAAGCTTGTCGAGCTCCTTGCGCGCGCCCGCCTTGTCGCCGGTTTTGCTCAAACCCACCGCCAGGTGGTAGCGCACTTCCGACGAATTCGGCGCCAGGCTGCTGGCCTTCTGCAGCAGCGGCAGGCCGCGGCCCGTATTGCCCTGTTCCACCAGCAGCCAGCCCAGCGTGTCCATGACGCCGGGGTTGTTCTCAGCAAGTTTATATGCCTGCTCGGCCGTTGCAAGTGCGCGCGGATCTTTCACTTGCTGATAAGCATACGCCAGATTGTTCAGTGCGGCGGCGTTGTTCGGCGCGCGCTTGACGATGTCTTCCAGGCGCGCGATCGCGGCCTTGTAATCCTTGGCAACCAGGCTGTTCTCGGCGACGTACATGCCCACCAGGATGTCGTTCGGGTTGTTCTTCAGGAACTGGGCCGCGCGCGCCTGCGCTTCCTTGCCCTTGCCGGTCAGCGTCATGGCCTGCAGGGATTTCATGAGGATTTCCGGCGCCTTGGCGATCGCGAAGGCCTTGTCGTACGCGGGCAGCGCTTGCGCCGGCTTCCGTTGCGACATCAGCACGTCGCCTTCGGTTGCGTAGCCGACAGGCGACTTGTCGTTGATCTTCTGGATCTCGCGTGCCATGGCGAGCGCCTCGTCTCCACGACCCATGCGCACGGCCAGCTCGACCTGGGCGAGGCGGGCCGCGATCAGGTCGGGTTGCAGGTCGACGGCGCGCTTCAGGTCCTCCGCCGCAGCGCTATTGTTCTGCAACAGCATGTGCACGCCGGCGAGGCGCAGGTGCGGCGCGGCCGATTTCGGAGCCAGGTTGACCAGCTTGCTGTAGGTTTCCAGCGCGCCGGACGTGTCCTTGGTGGCGATCTGGGCCTGGCCCAGCAGTTCCACCAGTTCGGGATTGGTCGGGTTGGCGGTCTGGACCTTGCGTGCCAGCGTCAGCGCTTTCTGCGCCTGACCCGTACGCAGGTAGTGGCGGCCGAGGTTGAGTGCCGGACCGACCGCTTCCGGCTTCACATTGCTGGCCTTCTCGAACCACGGCGTCGCTTCTTCGGGATGATTCTGCATCATCGCCAGTTCGCCCAGGGCGCGCATCGCGTCGACGTTGTTCGGTTCCTTCTGCAGGACTTTTTCGTAGCGCTGCTTGGCGGCGTCGGGTTTTTTCTCGACGAGGTCCAAGCGTGCCAGGTTCTGGACGGCCGGGATGAAGGTCGGTTGCAGGGCCACGGCCTTGTCGAGCGCGGCGCGGGCGGCGGGCACGTCGCCCTTGACCATGTTGACGGCGCCCCGCAGGGTCAGCACCTGCGGATTGTCGGGCTGCTGCTTTTCGAGGGCGTCGATGGCGGCCAGCGCTTTGTCGTAATGCTTGAGGCTGATTTCCGTCTGGACCAGCGCCATCGTCGCCTGCGCGGATTTCGGGTCGAGCTCCGTGGCCTTTTGCAGTTCAGACAGGCCGCGTGCCTGGTCGCCCTGGGCCAGCTTGGACAGGCCGAGCGAGGTACGCAGGCCGGCCGCCTTCGGTGCCAGCGTCGCGGCTTTTTCCAGGTAGACGCTGGCTTTGTTGAAGTCATGCACCTGCATATAGGTTTCGCCGGCCAGGGCGAGCACTTGCGGATCGTCCGCCGCGTTCTTCAGTGCCGGCGCGAGCGTGGCGACGGCATCGTTCGGTTGCGCGCTCTTGAGCTGGACCTGGGCCAGCAGCTTGCGGGCGTACACGTCGTTCGGATTGGATTCCAGGTATTTGCGCAGGTGCTGGTCGGCCTGTTGCAACGCGCCGAGGTTCAGTTCCGACGCGCCGGCCAGCAGCACGCTGGGCATGTGGTCCGGCGCGACTTTCAGGACGCGCTGCAGGGCATCCTGGGCCGCCGAGTATTTACCTTGCGAGAATTCATACAGTGCGCGGGTGTACGTCACGAGCAGGTTGCCCGGCGCATTCTTCTCGGCCGCATCGATTTCGGCTTTCGCGTCCGCGAACTTGCCGCGGGTGATGGCGACGTAGGCCTTCTCGATGTGAGCCGTGCGATGGCGCGGATTCAATGCCAGCGCCTGGTCGAAGGCGGCCATCGCCTCGTCGGCCTTGCCCTGCGTGCGCAGCATCGAGCCGCGCGCCATGAAGACATCCGCATTCTTCGGATCCTTGGCCACGGCTTCGTTGATGTAACGCTCGGCCGCGTCCTTGTCCTGCTTGGCGATGGCGTAGCGCGCCAGGCCGAGGAGGGCGTCGCCGGCATTGGCGTTCAGCGCCAGGGCTTGATCGAACGCCTGCTTCGCCTCGTCGAACTTGCCGGTGGCCAGCAGGGCGTCGCCGCGCAGCGTCTGCAAGGGCGCCGATTTGGCGGCCACTTCCGGCGTGACTTCGTCGAGGATTTCCTTGAACTTGCCTTGCTGCGACAGCGCCTTGGCCAGCTGGGGCAGCACGCGGTCGGCGGCGATCCCGTTCGAGCGGGCCTTGCGGAATTCTTTCTCGGCCGATGGGAAATCGCCCATGCCGAGTTGAAGGCTGCCCAGCTCCATGCGCGCCTCGCCGTTTTCCGGGCTCTTTTCGACCGCATTCTTGAGCTGAATCATTGCCGACTTCAGGTCACCTTTCTGCTGATACTGTTTGGCTTCAGTCAGCAGTTGCTCGGTCGACTGCGTCGAGCGGCCGCAGGCGGACAGCCCGGCTACCATGAACGCGCCGGACAGAATGGCAGCGGTAAGTTTGACCTTGTTGGGGTGGCGCGGCATCTGGAATTCCTTGGGATATATAACGTAACCGCATTGTTGTGCGGATTCCTCTTCAACAATAATACCTGAAGGAATACTAACAAAGCCGCACAAGTTTGCCGTCGTGTTGCAAATCCCCCCACCAAAGTGGTGGAAGTCCGCCACTTTTGACGTCAAATCTCGACAATATGACGGCCGTATTACTATCCCGGGCCGTTTTCACCTTTACGCAGACGGCTCAGCAGGGCCTCGACGTTGTCGCCGACAGGCAAGCCATGACGACGTAACAATTGCACGTGCAATACGAGATTTTCGAGCACGAGCTTGGCCGACACGGCCAGCAGGGTCATCAGGCGGTCTTCGGTACTGAAGTTTTCCATCGAGGCGGCCATCTCGCACAAATGGTTGGCGACGAGCTCGCGCAGGTCGTCCTCGGGAAAGGGCAGGTCCGCGAAGTCGATCGGATCTTCCTGTTCGACTTCGCGCATGAGGGCAGCGAGTTGTTGCGGCTGGATCGGCATGCAGGGCTCCCAGGGGTCGGAGGACATTTTTGGCAGAGCCGAAAATGTGCTCTGACCCCGAATTTTAAAAATGTGCTCTGACCCCGAATTTAGAACCATTCTACATATTGCGGCGATACTGCCCACCCACCTCGAACAGCGCGGTCGTGATCTGGCCCAGGGAGCAGACGCGTACGGCGTCCATCAGGCGGGCAAACACGTTCTCGTTGTCGATGGCGGCCTGCTGCAGCGCGGCCAGCGCGGCCGGCGCCTCGTCCGCGTGGCGGCGATGAAAATCTTCCAGGCGCGTGAGCTGCGACTGCTTTTCGTCGTCCGTGGAGCGGGCCAGTTCGATCGTCGCCGGTGCCTCGGCCGCCTTCGGATTGCGGAAGGTGTTCACGCCGATGATCGGCAGGCTGCCGTCGTGCTTGCGGTGCTCGTACAGCATCGACTCTTCCTGGATCTTGCCGCGCTGGTAGCCCGTTTCCATCGCGCCGAGCACGCCGCCGCGCTCGGCGATGCGCTCGAATTCCTGCAGCACGGCTTCCTCGACGAGGTCCGTCAGTTCCTCGAGGATGAACGAGCCCTGGTTCGGGTTCTCGTTCTTGGCCAGGCCCCATTCGCGGTTGATGATCAGCTGGATCGCGAGCGCGCGCCGCACGGATTCGTCGGTCGGCGTCGTGATCGCCTCGTCGTAGGCGTTCGTGTGCAGCGAGTTGCAGTTGTCGTAGATCG
>CBIHRX010000343.1:0-6935 GCA_966212555.1 uncultured Massilia sp. | reverse complement strand
TGACGGCTTCCGTCACTTCTTCGCCGAGGTAGTCTTCGGCGGTCTTCTTCA
This sequence comes from uncultured Massilia sp., assembly GCA_966212555.1. Lineage (GTDB taxonomy): Bacteria > Pseudomonadota > Gammaproteobacteria > Burkholderiales > Burkholderiaceae_D > Telluria. Next base: position 6,884 of record CBIHRX010000343.1, on the reverse strand, counting down.
TCTTGCGCAGCACTTCGGCCGAGATCTGCGGCGGTGCCAGCTTCTTGTCGCGCACACCGACCCAGGCGTCGCCGTTGTCGGCCTTGGCGATCTGGTACGGCATCAGCGAGATATCTTTCTGGACTTCTTTCTCGTCGAATTTACGGCCGATCAGGCGCTTGACCGCGAACAGGGTGTTCTTCGGGTTGGTGACGGCCTGGCGTTTCGCCGGTGCGCCGACCAGGATCTCGCCATCTTCCTGATAAGCGATGATCGAAGGCGTAGTACGGGCGCCTTCCGCGTTTTCGATGACCTTGGGCTGACCATTTTCCATGATCGCCACGCAGGAGTTGGTGGTGCCCAGGTCGATACCGATGATTCTGCCCATAATATTTTCCTTTTTTAGTACTAAGTTTTCAGATGTGTCGAATATTGGGAAATGTCGCTAAGTTTCAAGGGGACGGCCTGCCGGGGTTATTCGCCCCCCTATTGCGATTTATTTCGGTGCGGCGGCGGTCACGATGGCCGGGCGCAGCAGACGGTCGGCGATCATGTAACCCTTCTGCAGGACGGCCACCACGGTGTTCGCTTCCTGGTCGGACGGCACCACGGCCACGGCCTGGTGCTTATTCGGGTCGAGCTTGTCGCCCGGCTGCGGCATCACTTCGACCAGGCGGTTCTTCTCGAACGCGGCGGTGAGCTGCTTCAGGGTCATCTCGACGCCTTCCTTGATCGATTCGACCGTCGGCGCTTCGACTTTCAGCGCCATCTCGAGGCTGTCGCGCACGGGCACCATGGCCTCGGCGAAGCTTTCGATGGCGAACTTATGGGCCTTGCTCACATCTTCCTGGGCACGGCGGCGGATGTTGTCCGCCTCGGCCTTGGCACGCATGAAGGCGTCGTGCATCTCGGCCAGCTTGGCTTCGGTGGCGCTCAGCTGTTCTTCGAGGCCGGGCTCATTGGCCGGTGCGGCCTGCGCTGCCGCGGCTGCCGCAGCATCGGCGGCTTCCGGCTGATTGCTCACCTCTTGGTTTTCTTGGTCTTGCATCGAAAAAACTCCTGAAATCAAGGACTTGGCTGAATGGTTGGACGACTGTTGCAGTCACACAGCGCCCCATATTGGGCATTCGCCTACATTTTCAAGGGGAATTGCTGATTAATATGCAGATGTGCGTATTCTTTTGTTACAAGATTTACTTGCTCGTAGTCACCATCGACAGCCCGCCGTTCTACTATCGTGTCGTTAAGACATTCGTCCGAACCGACCCGACGGGAACGAACATGAAACTGCATCTGATCAGCGGCGCCGTGCTCATCTACACCCTGCTCGCGCTGGCCGCAATCTGCCTCGCGGAGCTCGGGTCGGCGCCGCAAAACGTGGCATTCTAGCATCTCGGCGTCAGCTGCCGTAGGGTGGGCACCCAGTGCCCACGCGGACGCCGGCGAACCGCATACGTCCGCGTGGGCGTGGGCCGCCCACCCTACGCGCCGAGTTTCACCGCGTGCTCGCGCGCAATTTCCGCATCGCGGCGCTGCTCCTCGCGTTGCGCGGGCGTGAGCATCGTCGGCCAGCCGATCAGGTGCTGCTCGGCGATCTCGGCCATCCCGACGATCCAGGCCGGATTGTCGTTCAGGCAAGGAATATAGTGATAGTCCTGGCCGCCGTTCGATTCGAAGTCGTGGCGGACTTCCATGTTGATCTCTTCCAGCGTCTCCAGGCAGTCGCTCGTAAAACCGGGGCACAGGACGTCGATGCGCTTGACGCCGTCGCGCGCCAGCTGCTGCACGGTCGGCGCCGTGTATGGCTGCAGCCACTCGGCCTTGCCGAAGCGCGACTGGAACGTCACCATGGTCTGGTCGGGCGACAGCCGCAGGCGCGCCGCCAGCAGGCGGGCCGTCCGGTGGCATTCGCAGTGGTACGGGTCGCCCAGCAGCAGGGTGCGCTTGGGCACGCCGTGGAAACTCATCACCAGCTTCTCGCCGCGGCCGTGCACTTCCCAGTACGCCTCCACGGACGCGGCCAGCGCATCGATATAGCCCTCGTGGTCGTGGTAGTGCTTCACGAGCCGCAGTTCGGGAATGTTGCGCACCTTCTTGTAGTGGTCGAAGACGGCGTCCCAGATCGACGCGGTCGTCGTGCCGGAGTATTGCGGATACGCGGGCAGCACGACGATGCGGTCGACGCCGCGCGCCTTCAAGTCGTCCAGCACGTCCGGCAGTGCGGGCGCGCCGTAGCGCATCGCCATCGCCACCTCGACGTCGTGGTGACCGCGCTGTTCGAGCAGCGCCTGGAGCTTGTTCGCCTGCCGTTCCGTGTAGACCTTCAGCGGCGAGCCCTCGCGGCTCCAGATCGTCGCGTACTTCTGCGCCGACTGCCCCGAGCGGAACGGCAGGATGGCGAGATGCAGGATCAAATTCCACACGGCGCGCGGAATCTCCACGACGCGCGGGTCGGACAGGAACTGCTTCAGGTAGCGGCGCACCGCCGGCCGCGTCGGCGCGTCGGGCGTGCCGAGGTTGACGAGGACGATGGCGCTCTTCGCGATGGTGCCGTGCTGGTGCTGCGGTTCTTTGTTGAAGGGCATGGATGATCTCAGGATGCCAGCAGCTCGCGCGCATGCTTGCGCGTCGTTTCCGTGATCTCGATGCCGCCCAACATGCGCGCCACCTCCTCCACGCGGGCCTTGTTGTCGAGGACGTCGATGCGCGACACGGTCTTGCCGCCATCCGTCGTGCCCTTGGCCACCTGGAAGTGCTGGTTCGCCTGGCTTGCGACCTGCGGCAGGTGCGTGACGCACAACACTTGGCGGCTCTGGCCCAGGCGTTTCAACAGGCGGCCGACGACTTCCGCCACGCCGCCGCCGATGCCCGTGTCGACCTCGTCGAAGATGAGGGTCGGCACCGTCGTCGCGTTCGCCGTGATGACGGAGATCGCCAGCGAGATGCGCGCCAGTTCGCCGCCCGACGCCACCTTGGCCAGCGGCCGCGGCGCCACGCCGGCGTGGCCGGCCACGAGGAACTCGACCTGCTCGCAGCCGTACACGGCCGGCTCGCACGGGTTCAGCGCGACGACGAAGCGGCCGCCGCTCATCGACAGCTCCTGCATCGCTTCCGACACTTGCGACGACAGGCGCTGCGCCGCCTGCCCGCGCGTGGCGGACAGTTTTTGCGCGGCCGCCATGTAGACGGCCTTCGCCTTTTCTTCCTGCTTGCGCAGGCCGTCCACGTCGCTGGCGTCGGCCAGTTGCTGCAGCTTGGCCTTCAGGGTCGCGTGCTCTTCCGGCAGTTCTTCCGGCGTCACGCGGAATTTGCGGGCCGTGCTGTGGATGGCATCCATGCGCGCGTCGACCTGGGACAGGCGGTCCGGATCGAGCTCGACCTTGTCGACGTAGGTGTTCAGCGCATAGACCGCTTCCTGCAGCTGGATGCGCGCCGGCTCCATGCAGTCGAGCACGGTCTGCAGGCCCGCGTCGACGCCGGCCAGCTTGGACAGCTTCTGGTTCAGCGACGACAGTTGCGACAGGATCGGCTGCTCCGATTCCGACAGCGCATTGAGCGCTTCCTGCGCGCCCTCGATCAGGCTCGCGGCATGCGACAGGCGGCTGTGTTCGTTCGTGATCTCGGCCCACTCGCCGGGCTTCACGGCGAGTTTATCGAGCTCGCCGACCTGCCATTCGAGGCGCTCGCGTTCCAGCAGCACGTTCTTCGCGTTCGTCTCGAATTCCTCGCGCTGGCGCGCCAGCGCCTTCCACGCCTTGTACGCGCTCGCGACTTCCTGCACCTGCGCGCTCGCGCCCGGATCGCGCACGGCGACCTGGTTGTCGAGCAGCGCGCGTTGCGCGTCGAGTTTCAGCAGCGACTGGTGCGCGTGCTGGCCGTGGATGTCGACGAGCAGTTCGCCCAGTTCGCGCAGCTGGCTGGCCGTCGCCGCGATGCCGTTGATGTAGGACTTGGAGCGGCCGGCGTTGTCGATCACCCGGCGCAGCAGCGCGCCGCCTTCGTCGGTCTCGAACTCGTTCTGTTCGAGCCAGATGCTCGCCGCCTGGGTCAGCGCGAAGTCGGCGCTGATGTCGGCCTTGGCCGCGCCTTCGCGCACCATGCTTGCCTCACCGCGGCCGCCGAGCGCGAGCTGGAGCGCGTCGATCAGGATCGACTTGCCGGCGCCGGTCTCGCCGGTGAACACCGTGAAGCCGTTCGAGAATTCGAGCTCGATCGTGTCGACGATGACGAAGTCGCGGATGGTCAATGTGCGCAACATGAAGAAACTCATCTCCTGATGGATGCTGGGATTACTTGAGCTTGCCGTCACCGGACGGATATTCGTTCCAGTGCAGCTTCTCGCGCAGGGTGTGGTAGTAGCTCCATCCTTCCGGATGCAGGAAGGTGATGGTGTTGGGCGAGCGCGAGATCATGATCTGGTCGCCGTGCTGCAGGCTCGTGAAGGTTTGCATGTCGAAGTTCACGCTGATGTCGCGGCCGTTGATGATCTCGACGACGATGTCGCTCGTGTTCGGCACGACGATCGGGCGGTTGGACAGCGCGTGCGGCGCGATCGGCACCAGCACGATGCCGGCCAGCGTGGGATGCAGCAGCGGGCCGCCGGCCGACAGCGCGTACGCCGTGGAACCGGTAGGCGTCGAGACGATGAGGCCGTCCGAACGCTGGTTGTACATGAAGGTGCCGTCCACCGTGACCTTCAGCTCCGCCATGCCGGCGCCCGTGCCGCGCGCGACGACGACGTCGTTGACGGCGACGGAGCAGTGGATCTCGACGCCGTCGCGCACGACGCGCGCTTCCAGCAGCGAGCGCTCCTCGGCCCTGGCCTTGCCGCTGAGGATCTCGCCCAGCGCGGGCAGCATGCGGTCGATGGGGATGTCGGTCATGAAGCCCAGGCGGCCCTGGTTGATGCCGATGAGCGGCACGCGGTAGCGCGCGAGCTGGCGGGCGATGCCGAGCATCGTGCCGTCGCCGCCGACGACGATGGCGGTGCCGCAGTGCTCTCCGATCTGGTCCACCGTCATGGCGTCCACGCCGGCGACCTTCACGTGCCCCGCCGTTTCCTGCTCGAACACGACGCGGTAGCCCGCACCCTGCAGGAAGTCGACGATGGCCTGCACGTGCTCGTCGATCCCGGCCGTGTTGTGCCGTACGACGAGCGCGATGGTTTGTTGCGGTTCAGGCGTCACGGACATTACGACTCTCGGCAGCAGGTGATAAGGAGACAGAAGATTAACCGATTCGCCCGGCTTCTGCACTATCGCAACTCAGCAAATACTGTACAAACGCACAGTATAGTTGGGCGGATGGACTTCCGGCAAGCGGACGGCCGAGTTCGCCTCAATGGAGGATGCCGAACGCGAACGCGGCGCCGATCGCCAGCCCACCCCGGTCACGTGCAGCGCCATCAGCACGAACCAGCGCACGCCGGTCACTAAGCGCGAGCCGCCGTACACGCGCCGCATCGCGATGGGCGTGTAGAGCAGGAGCCACAGCCACAGCACGAACGACACGATGCCGAGGAGGTCCGGCACCAGCATCAGCAGGGTCAGCGCCAGGAACGCGAACGCATTCACGTGCAGCGCGAACAGCAGGTGTTCGCCATAGCGCCGTCCCGATCCCAGGTACAGCACCTTGAGGTACAGCGCGAACAGCGGCATCATCAGGAACACGGCATACGGCACATAGCTGCCGAAGGCCGTCCTCATCACCTTGTCGCGCTCCGCCGGCGACATCCTGGCGAACCGGTCCGCCTGCTCGCCCCAATGTTCGTTGACGCTGCCGATGCTCTTGCGCAGGTCGACTGTCCCCTCGGCGATTTCACCCGGCGCATCTTCGCGCATCAGCCCGCCCTGCCTGTCCACGTTGCCGTGCGCGGCTGCCGGCGCGTGTTCCTGCCCGGCTGGTGCGGGGACCGCATCGTGGCCGCCGAATTTTGCGACGGCGAAGAAGATCAGGCTGAATGTCAGGTACAGGCGCAGCGGCTGGATGTAGCGCACGCGGCGGCCATTGATGTATTCCAAAGTCAGCTGACCCGGCCGGAACAAAAGCAGCAGCAGCGACTTCCAAAGCTTGCCTTCCAGCGCGACGTAATGGCCGATGAACTCGTGCAGGAACTCGCGCGTGCTGGGCGGATGCAGCACGGTTTCCTGGCCACACTCGTGGCAGTAGTGCCCGGAAACGACGGCCCCGCAGTTCGGGCAGTCGCTGGCGGTGTGGTGAGAATGGTTTGTCATATGAACCAGCATGTTAAACAGTTCATTGCAAAAATGCATCTTCCAATTGCGCGACCGCGTTCGATTCGAAGGATTAGGATTTAATCAATTGAATCGAAGGAGGTTGCTATGGTGCAGGAAGAAAAAGACCGCGTCGTGAATACCGATCGGAAGATCGAAGAGCAGAGCTACAAGCGCGAACCGCACGAGCGCGACGAGTCGCCGGACGGCCAGGGCGTCAGGCCGCGCGGCATCATCAAGCAGGCGGCGGAAGACCTCGAGCAGGGCCTCGTCGACACCGAGAACTACGAAGGCCGCGGTACGCCGGGCCTCGAACAGGCCGTCCAGCCGAAGCCGGGCGCCACCGGCCAGGCCAACCCGCAGCCCGACCGCCACCGCGACATGCGCGACCACGATTCGACCATTCCGGACGGGGGGCAGAACCGATGACACCACGTGCCAGGCTTGCGCTCCTGTTCCTTCCTCTGCTGGGCTTGGGCAGCGCCCACGCCCAGCAATACCCCGTGGGCTGGGGGCCGAATCCGACCCTGCCCGCACCCGAAAAATCGCTGATCCCGACGATCAACATCGCCGAGGCGGACGCGTGGCCGCAAGGCACGCGCCCCACGCCCGCCGCGGGCCTGGCCGTCACCGCGTATGCGACCGGCCTCGACCATCCGCGCTGGCTGTACG
>CBIHRX010000342.1:0-6951 GCA_966212555.1 uncultured Massilia sp. | reverse complement strand
CGCCGACGGTGTCCCCGCGGCCCGTGACGATATTGAATACGCCCGGCGGCAGCCACGCGCCGTGCATCACGCGGGTGATGAGCGCCGTCTGCGCGGCACTCAGTTCGCTGGGCTTGATGACGGCCGTGCTGCCGGCGGCGATCGCCATCGACAGCTTGGTCGCGATGAACCCGACGTTCGCGTTCCACGGCGTGATCAGGCCGACGACGCCGTGCGGCACCATCGTCACGCGCGCGCCGCCGACCTCGCGCTCGAACACGTACTCGCCCAGCAGCCGGCGCGCGATCGCGAACGATGCGGCGGCGCGGCGCGCGGTCCCCGTCGCCATCGCCATCGTGCCGCCGTATTCCGCGACCATGACGTCGACGATGTCCCGCTCGGCCGCGGCGACGGCGTCGTGCAGGCGCTGCAGCCAGTCCATGCGTTCTTCCCCCGTCGTGCGCGCCACGGCCGGCAATGCCGCTTTCGCCGCCGCGATCGCGCGCCGGGCGTCGACTTCATCGGCCAGGATCACGGTCGTCGTTTCGCGCTCGGTGGCCGGGTCGAGCAGGACGAGCGGTTCGCGCCCGTGCGGGGCGACGAACGCGCCGTTGATATAAACAGTATCGATGGTCTTCATGGCAGGACTCCTTGTGAACGATGGTTTCATCATAGGAGTCCGGGTCTGCCCGGCGGTAGCAGGATACTGACGAAGGATTGCCTGATCCTGCCGATCTGGCGCGGATCAGGCAGTCCGCACCAGCGCTTCGAACGCCTGCGCCGCGCGGCTGCGATAGCGTTCGCGGTGGTGCAGCAGGAAGAAGTCGCGCGGCGGCAGGTCCACACGGACCTTGGCCAGCAGGCCGGCCGCGATGTACGGCGCGGCGACGAGTTCCGACAAGCCGGCCACGAAGCCCGCGCTCATCACGGCCGCCCGCACCGCCTCGTTGGACGGCAAGGTCAGCTCGACCTGCAGCGCGGCCAGGTCGGCGCCCTGCGCCACCAGCATCTCTTCCAGCGCGGACCGCGTGCCCGAACCCGGCTCGCGCATGATCCAGCGCGCCCCCTGCAGGTCGGCGGCCGTGAGCCTGCGCTTGCGCGCCCACGGATGCCCCGGCGCGACGACGATCGCCATGCGGTCCTGGCCGACACGCTCGGCGGCGAGCGCCGCATCGTCGACGCCGCCCTCCACGAGCCCGAGATCGGCCTGGCCCTCGCGCACGGCGTCCGCCACGGATTGCGTATTGCCGACGTCCAGCCGCACGTCGATCTGCGGATGCGTCTCGCGAAAGCGCACGAGCAGCGGCGGCAGCCAGTAGCTGGCGATCGTCTGGCTGGCCTGCAGCGCCAGCGCGCCCCGCGCCAACCCGGCCAGTTCGACGAGCACGCGCTCGGCGCCGGCCGCGCGGGCCAGGGTGGCGCGCGCCTCGTCGAGGAAGATCCTCCCCGCCGCATTCACTTCGATGCGCCGGCCGACGCGGTCGAACAACGGGGTGCCGTAGCGCTCTTCCAGCGCGCGCAGCGATGCGCTGACGGCGGACGGCGTCAGCGCGAGGGCGTCCGCCGCCCGCGTCAGGTGCTGGCGTTCGGCGACGGCAACGAAGATGCGGAGCTGGTCGAGGGTCATCGTTCGATTTATTTGAATGATTTGTGCGGAATTTTAAGATGGACCGAACGATCCTGTCGAGCCGATACTGCGGACTCGAACCAGGAGAACACCATGAACAACAACATCCGCACGCTGGTGCCCGGCCTTTTGCTGAGCGCCGCCGTCACCGGCGCCGCCATCCTGCTGGAGCGCGGCGAGACCGCCCTCTTCGGCCGCGCATGGCTCGAAAGCCTAGTCCTCGCCATCCTGCTGGGAAGCCTCGTGCGCACCGTCGCGACCGTCCCCGCCGCATGCGAGGCCGGCGTGCGCTTTTCCGCCAAGGTCGTGCTCGAACTGGCCGTGATGCTGCTCGGCGCGTCCGTCAGCGCGAGCGCGATCGTCGCGCACGGGTTGCCGCTGCTGGGCGGGATCGCGCTGTCGGTCGTGCTGGCGATCGCGTTCAGCTACACCGTCGGCCGGCTGCTGCGGCTGCCGCACGAAATGGCCGTGCTGGTCGCCTGCGGTAATTCCATCTGCGGGAACTCGGCCATCGCCGCCGTCGCGCCGGTCATCGATGCGCAGGGCAAGGACGTGGCGTCGTCGATCGCGTTCACGGCCGTGCTGGGCGTCGTCGTCGTGCTGGTGCTGCCGCTGCTCGACCGCGTCCTCGGGCTGACGCCCCTCCAGTACGGCATCTTCGCCGGCATGACCGTGTACGCCGTGCCGCAGGTGCTCGCCGCGGCGGCGCCGGTGTCGCAGGCGAGCCTGCAGATCGGGACGCTGGTAAAACTGGTGCGGGTGCTGATGCTGGGGCCCGTCGTGCTCGGGCTGTCGCTGTTCCGGCGCGACGGCGCGCGCCGTGCCTCGCTGCCCCTCGCCCATCTCGTCCCGTGGTTCATCGTCGGCTTCCTCGCGCTGATGCTGCTGCGCTCCGTCGATGCGCTGCCGGCCGTGGCGCTCGAACCCGCGCACGTGGCCTCGGGATGGCTGACCAGCATGTCGATGGCGGCCCTCGGCCTCGGCGTCGATGCCCGCGCCGTGCTGCGCGCGGGCGGCAAGGTGACGACGACCGTCGTCGTGTCGCTGGTCGGGCTCGGGCTAATCAGCTGGGGGTTGATCGCGCTGCTGGGCATCCGTTGATACACTGGGCGCCACTCATCAATCGCGAGGAACGCCCATGCAACAGTCCATTGTCCATATTGCGCTGGTCGTGCGCGACTACGATGAAGCAATCGAATTCTACGTCGGCAAGCTAGGTTTCGAACTGTTGGACGACACCTACCAGCCGGCGCAGGACAAGCGCTGGGTCGTCGTCGCGCCGCCGGGCGGGACGGGCACCACGCTGCTGCTGGCCAAGGCATCGAAACCGGAACAGCAGCCGTTCGTCGGCAACCAGGCCGGCGGCCGCGTCTTCCTGTTCCTGAACACCGACGATTTCTGGCGCGATTACGAGCGTTTGCGCAGCAACGGCGTGACGTTCGTGCGCGAGCCGAAAGACGAAGACTACGGCACAGTGGCCGTCTTCGAAGACCTGTACGGGAATTTGTGGGATCTGCTGCAGCTGCGGGACGGGCATCCGATCGCGGCACGTATGCTGAACGTAACCGGTTCGTGAGCGGCATTGGATGAAAGCCAGCATCACTTTTTTGCATACTTCGTTTCGCGCATGAGATAGGCGGAGGCCAGGCATCTGCATCAAAATAGCAGGGATGGCCACCGCCTTTCTTTTCCAAGCAAACGACATTCCATGCGACTCCCGCTGCTCCTTGCCTCCCTCCTGCTTTGCACCGGCGCGCACGCCGCCCAAACCGCCACACCCGATGCCACCTGGGCGCGCGGCATCGAAGGCCAGCGCAAGGCCGACCTGGGCAACGGGAGCTACCTGAACCCGATCCTGGCCGGCGACCGTCCCGACCCGACGATCCTCAAGGACGGGCGCGACTACTACATGACGCATTCCTCGTTCTTCAGCTATCCCGGCCTGCTGCTCTGGCATTCGCGGGACCTGGTGAACTGGGAACCCATCGGCGCCGCGCTGCGCAAGAACGTGGGCACCGTGTGGGCGCCGGACCTCGTCAAGCACAAGGGCCGCTACTACATCTACTTCCCCGGGCTGAAGGATGGGCACACGACCAACTACGTGATCCATGCGGACGACATCCGCGGCCCGTGGAGCGATCCCATCGACCTCAAGATCGGCGATATCGACCCGGGCCACGTGGTGAGCCAGGACGGCAAGCGTTACCTGTTCATGGGCGGCGGCGGCATGGCACCGCTGTCGGACGACGGCTTGTCCGTCACCGGACCGCAGAAGAAAGTCTACGCGGGCTGGCAATATCCGGCCGACTGGGTCGTGACCGCGTTCGCGCTGGAAGGTCCGAAGCTCGTCAAGCACGGCGGCTACTACCACATGCTGGTGGCGGAAGGCGGCACGGCGGGGCCGCCCACGAGCCACATGGTGGTGTCCGCGCGTGCGAAGTCGCTCGACGGTCCCTGGGAGAATTCGCCGTACCACCCCATCGTGCACACGTGGAGCCGCGACGAGAAATGGTGGTCCAAGGGTCACGGCAGCCTCGTCGAAGGCCCGAACGGCAAGTGGTACCTCGTCTACCACGCCTACGAGAACGGCTACTGGACGCTGGGCCGGCAAACGCTGCTCGAACCCGTCGAATGGACGGCTGACGGCTGGCTCAAGCCGACGGGCGTCGACGTGTCCAAGCCCATCCCGAAACCGGGCAACGAGGCCGTCCCGCATGGGATGGCCTTATCCGACGACTTCAGCACCGACAAGATGGGCGTGCAGTGGGGCTTCTACGAGGGCACGGACGCGGACGCGGCGCGCGTGCGCTACGAAGACAAGACGCTGGTCGTGCAAGGCAAGGGCACCTCGCCGCGGGATTGCGCGCCGCTGGCCTTCATCGCCGGCGACCAGGCCTACCAGGTCGAGGTCGAGGCCGAGATCAGCGGGAACGCGCGCGCCGGCCTGCTCGTCTTCTACAACGAAAAGCTGTACGCGGGCATCGGCTTCGACCGCGACGGTTTTATTACGCACCGCTACGGCATGGACCGTCCGCAGAAGGCGGCGCTGCCGCGCAAGCTGCGCCTGCGGCTCGTCAACGACCGCAACATCGTGACGATCTACACGAGCACCGACGGCAAGCAATGGACGCGCTACAGCCCCGTCATCGAAGTCTCGGGCTACCATCACAACGTGGCCGATGGCTTCATCAGCCTGCGGCCGGCGATCTATGCGGCCGGCCAGGGCGAAGTACGCTTCCGCGACTTCCGCTACCAGGCTCTCTCCAATTAAAACGACAACCAGGCGACTCCCGCTGCCCATCGCTTCCCGCTTTCTGTGACCCACATGACCATCCGCCTCCTGACCCACCGCCGCCTGGCAGCCATCCTCGCCCTGGCGGCTTGCGCGCCCGCCGTCCACGCCGACGACGCTGCCTCCGACCTGCGCCCGTCGGGCAGGTTTTCCGTGCGGCCCGTCGCGACGGCCGCGACCCCGCCGATGGGTTGGAATCCGTGGAACGCCTTTCACACGCAGGTGACGGAAGCGAAGATCATGGCGGTGGCGCAGGCTTTGAAGAGCACGGGCCTGGCGGATGCCGGCTACCGCTACGTCAACATGGACGACGGCTGGTGGCTCAAGCGCCGCGCCGACGGCCGCATCGAGATCCGCACCAGCATGTTCCCCAGCGCGGCCCTGCCCGGCGGTGGAACCAGCTTCCGCCCCTACGTCGAGCGCCTGCACTCGATGGGCCTGAAGGCGGGCCTGTACACGGAAATCGGGCGCAACGCCTGCTCGCAAGCCTGGGATGAGCACGGGGCCAACCTGCCGGTCGGCACGCGGCCGGAGCGCGAGATCGGCACCTACGGCCACCAAGCCCAGGACATGCGGCTGTTCTACGGCGAGTGGGGCTTCGACTATGTGAAAGTGGACGCCTGCGGCGTGGCCGACTTCCAGGCCGAGAAGCCGTTCGTCAAGGACGGCACCTACCGCGCGCTGGGCCCCTACATGGTGCGCAACCGGCCGGACCTGTCCGAACCAGAGGTGGTCGAGCGCTTGTACGCCGACCTGCGCGCGGCGATCGACGCCGTGCGGCCGGCTGGCGACTTCATCCTGTCCATCTGTAATTGGGGCGAGGTCTACGTGGCCGATTGGGGCAAGGATTACGGCCAGATGTGGCGCACCAGCCAGGACATCAGTGCCAGCTGGTGGTCGATGCTGCACAATTTCGACAGCAGCGCCGGACGTGCGCTGTACGCCGGCCCCGGCCACTGGAACGACCCGGACATGCTGGAAGTGGGGCTCGGCGAGTTCGACGCCGACCACCCCGTGGAGGCGCGCGCCCATATGTCGCTGTGGGCCATCGTCAACGCGCCGCTCGTGCTGGGCGCGGACCTGTCCAAGGCGCCGCCCGTCGTGCTCGACATCATCGGCAAGCGCGACGTCATCGCCGTCAATCAGGACCCGGCCGGCAACCAGGGCGTGATCGTCGCCCGGACCACGGACACCGAGACGCTCGTCAAGAGCATGGCGCAGGCCGGGACCAAGGCGCTCGCCCTGGTCAACCGGAGCGCCCGTCCGCAAGCGCTGTCGGTGGCGCTGGGGCGCCTGAACCTGGACCCGGCCGCGCCCGCGACCATGCGCGACCTGTGGACGGGCCAGGAGCGCGCCGTGGAACAGGGCGTCATCAGCGCCGACCTGGCGCCGCACGAAACGCGCCTGCTGCTGGTGCGGGGCGTGCCGGAATTGAAGGATGGCGTCTACCTGGGCGAAATGCCGGCGCGGATCAACGTTGCCGCGGACGGCCGCGCGCAAATCTCGGCCCTGCGCTTTGCCTCGTGGGTGCCTGCGCAGGTGAACGCATCGCCGGCGGGAACCCCGCTGATGGTCGGCGGCAAGCGCCGCGACAACGGTATCGGCGTGCTGAGCAATTCTCGGCTGGAAGTACGGCTGGACAAGGAATTCAGCCGCTTCCGCACCTTCGCGGGAGCCAATGACGACGCGGCCCGGCCCTTGACCTTCCGCGTGTACGGCGACGGGAAGCTGCTGTTCGAGCAGTCCGGAACCCAGCCGGTGGAGATCGACGTGCCGGTGCGGGGCGTCCGCACGCTGGAACTGGTGGTCGAGGGCAAGGACCGGGAGGCCGGCGTTGCCCTCGCCACTTGGGCGGATGCGCGGCTGATGCATTAAACGATCAGGACAAGCCCATATCCCGGGCTGGCAAGTCCATGTCCGGCTCCGTGTCGTTGAAACGGCAGGGATCGTGCCCGAAAAAGCAAAAAGCCCGCTCAGTGCATACTGAGCGGGCTTTTCTAATAACTAGCCTGACGATAACCTACTTTCACACTGGTTGCAGCACTATCATCGG
>CBIHRX010000341.1:0-6970 GCA_966212555.1 uncultured Massilia sp. | reverse complement strand
GTGTGCCGGTCTGTTTCGCCTGTTTGGGCAGGTCTTCGAACTTGGCGCCGCCTGTCTGCTTGGCGATGGCTGCCTTCGCTTCGTCTTCGGTCGCGAACAGGATATGACGCACGTGGTATTCCTTGTCGCCCGTCTGCTTCGCGAAGCGGTCGTACTCGGCCTTCACTTCGGCGTCGCTGACCGGGTGCTTCGTGATGTAGTCGCGGGCGAGGGCGTTGATCACGATGGTCTGGCGGGCGTTCTCCAATGCCGCCTTGACTTCCGGATTCTTGTCGTAGCCTTGCTTGATCGCTTCCTGCATCATCACTTCGCGCGAGATCAGGTCCTTCTTGATCGCCTCACGCAGTTGCGGGCTGTCGGTGCCCTGGCCTTGCGCCACGACCTGCTTCACGACGGCATCGGCGCGCGACGACGGGATGGCTTTGCCGTTCACCACGGCGAGATTCTGTGCGAACGAAGGCGTATAGGCAAACGATGCGGCGATAGCGATCAGGGCTAACAGCAGCCGTGCTGGCTTAAAAGTCATTTTGTTTCCTGTGAGGGGGTTGCTTGGACGAAGATTTGATTAGTTTTTGTAGTGCGTAGCGGATTCTGGGACACCTTACTTACGACTCGCTTAAGACTTCGGTAAACACACCGTCACGACTGCTCCGAGGGCGCGACGGCGGTGATCGCCAGGGCATGAATGTCGGTGTGCATCATACCGTGCACGGCATCATATACCAGTCGATGACGCATGACCAGTCTCAGTCCCTCGAAGCGTTCCGAAACGATTTTCACTCGGTAATGACCCCCGCCGGAGGCCGCGCCGGCATGGCCCACGTGCAGGTGCGAATCGTCGCCGACCTCCAGTACGGACGGGCTCAATGCCGCGGCGAGCGACTGGCGGATGCGTTCCACGCGGTCGTCCATCATGCGTCTCCCTTGCCCTGCGGCTGCTCGTGTTCTTCGATGTACTTCGACAGCATCAAGGTCTGGATGACGATGAACGCGAAGAAGATGCCCGTGATGCCGAACAGCTTGAAATTCACCCACGCGCCCGTGTTGCCCTTGAAGACGACGAACGCCATGACGAGGTTCAGCACGCCGATGGCGGCGAAGAAGCCCATCCAGGCGTAGCCGACCTTGGCCCACACCGCGTCGGGCAGGCGGATCTGCGCCTCCATCACCTTGCGCATCAGGTTGTTGCGGAAGCCGACCTGCGCGACGAACAGCGCCAGCGCGAAGGCCCAGTACAGGATCGTCGGCTTCCACTTGATGAAGTCCGGATCGTGGAAATAAATGGTCGCGCCGCCCGTCACGACGATGACGCCGAGGGACAGCCACAGCATGCCGTCCACCTTGCGCCCGCGTGCGAGCAGGTACAGGATCTGCAGCACGGTGGCGATGATGCCGACGGCGGAGGCAAGGATGATCGGCGACTGGTCGGGCGTGACGCTGCCGCCCGAGATCAGGCCGCCCATGTATTGCTGGACGAGCGCGTGCGCCGCGTCCTGGTGGCCGTCCGCAAATTTATAGACGAGGAAGAACAGGATGACCGGGAACAGGTCGAACAGGAATTTCATCGGTACATTGCCCCTGGTTCAGATCGGCTCGAAGCGAAGCGCGGCCGAGTTGATGCAATAGCGCAGGCCGGTCGGCGGCGGGCCGTCCGGGAACACGTGGCCCAGGTGGGCGTCGCAGACGGCGCAGATGATTTCCGTGCGCACCATGCCATGGCTGCGGTCCACCTTCTCGATCACGTTGTCCGGATCGAGGGCGCGGAAATAGCTGGGCCAGCCGCAGCCGGACTCGAATTTCGCGTCCGATTCGAACAGCGGCGTGTCGCAGCACACGCAGTGATAGATGCCGTGCTCATGGTGGTCCCAGTACTTGCCCGTGAACGCGCGCTCGGTCGCCGCGTGGCGGGTGACCTGGTATTCCATCGGGTCCAGCTGGGCGCGCCATTCGGCGTCGGTTTTCGTCACTTTGTCGGTCATGATCCCTCGTTCGTTGTCAATCTCAGGAAGAGCAGCTCACCTCGAGGTGGGATGCCCAATCCGGCGGCAGTGCCGCATAGGCTTCGTGTTCGGGCTGTTCGTCGAACGGACGCTCGAGCACGGCCAGCAGCCTGCGCACTTCTTCGTAGTCGCCATTCTGCGCCTTTTCGATGGCGACCTGGGCCAGGTAGTTGCGCAGGACATATTTGGGGTTGACGGCGTGCATCGCAAGCCGGCGCTCCCCATCGACGCTGTTTTCCTGGCGCAGCCGCGCGCGGTACTCGACGGCCCAGGCGTCGAAGGCGGGGCGGTCGAGGAACAGGTCGCGCAGCGGCGCGTCCGCTTCGGGTTCTTCCAGCCGCAGGTCGCCCAGGCGGCGGAAGAACAGTGTGAAGTCGACGTGGTTCGCCTGCATGAGCTTGAACATGTCGTCGGCCAGCGCGCGGTCGTTCTCTTGCGTCGATTTGAGCCCGAGCTTGGCGTGCAGAAGTTCGTCGAACTTTTCGCCGTAGGCGTCGACATACACGTCCAGCGCAACCTGCGCCGCTTCCTGGTCCTCGATCAGCGGCAGCAGGGCGTTCGCCAGCGCATAGCAATTCCAGTGGCCCACGGGCACCTGGTTCGCGTACGAATAGCGTCCGCCCTGGTCCGTGTGATTGCAGATGTGGTCGACGTCGAACGCTTCCATGAAGCCGAACGGGCCATAGTCGAGCGTGATGCCCAGGATCGACATATTGTCGGTGTTCATCACGCCGTGCATGAAGCCGACCGACTGCCAGTGCGCGATCATCCGCGCCGTACGGCGCGTGACTTCCTCGAGCAGGGCGAGATAGGGGTTCGGTGCGCCGGCCAGCTCCGGATAGAACGTCTTGATCACGTAGTCGGCCAGGGTGCGCAGCTCGTCCGGCTTGTCGCGGTAGCGCCAGTGCTCGAACGAACCGAAGCGCACAAAGCTTGGCGCCATGCGGGTGACGACGGCGGCCGTCTCCATCGTTTCGCGGATCACGCTCTTGTTCGAGCCTGTCACCGTCAGCGCGCGCGTCGTCGGGATGCCGAGGGCGGCCATCGCTTCCGAACACAGGAATTCGCGGATCGACGAGCGCAGCACGGCGCGGCCGTCGCCCATGCGCGAATAGGGCGTCATGCCGGCGCCCTTCAGCTGCAGTTCCATCCGGCCTTCCGGACCGTCGATGTCGCCGAGCAGGATCGCGCGGCCGTCGCCCAGCTGGCCGGCCCAGTGGCCGAACTGGTGGCCGGAATAGACGGCGGCCAGCGGCTGCGCGCGAGGCGGTACGTGGTTGCCCGTGAAGACGGCGACGAAATCCTCGTGCGCGAGGTCGGCCGCATCGAGGCCCACGAGCCGTGCCGCCGGCGCGCTGGCTGCGACAAAGTATGGCGCGGGCAGGGGCGTCGGCATCAGGCGCGTATGAAACGCGGGCGGCAGTTCGGCAAAGGAATTGTCGAATGGCAGATCGTCGGCGGTGCGGGTGCTGATAACGCGTCCTCGGGTAGATTGGTTCTTCGTGCGCGGATTTTACCGCACACGCGCGGATTCTATGGGCGCAAGGCGTGCGCAACCTATCCGGGTTACATTCCGTAACCGTTTTGTAATCTTCGGCTGCTGCACTGCAGCATCGAAATCCGTTGACGTTAAACGCACGGTCGTTCGAAACTCAGCCTTCCGACAGCTTCCATGAACGAGCGATGACGCATCTTCCCTTTCCGTTGATGGGCCAGATGATGGACCAGCCCCTGTTAATCTCGAGCATCATCCGTTTCGCCGCACGGCATTACGGCGGCAGCGAGATCGTCTCGCGCCGGGTCGAGGGCGACGTGCACCGCTACACGGTGCGCGACTGCGAGGCGCGGGCGCGGCGCGTGGCCAACGTGCTGCGGGACCAGGGCATCGCGCCGGGCGAGCGGGTCGGCACGTTGGCGTGGAACGGCTACCGGCACCTGGAGCTGTATTACGGCGTGTCCGGGTCGGGCGCCGTGCTGCACACGATCAATCCGCGCCTGCATCCCGAGCAGATCGCGTACATCGTCGACCACGCGGCAGACCAGTTGCTGTTCTTCGACCTGACGTTCCTGCCGCTGGTGGCGGCGATCGCGCCGCTGTGCCCGGCCGTGAAGGCGTTCGTGCTGATGAGCGACCGGGCGCACATGCCTGCCGATGCCGCCATCCGGAACCTGCTGTGCTACGAAGGCCTGCTGGACGCGGCGTCGGCAGACTACGACTGGCCGGAACTCGACGAGCGCGCGGCCGCGTCGCTGTGCTACACGTCCGGCACGACGGGCAATCCGAAGGGCGCGCTGTATTCGCACCGGTCGACCGTGCTGCACGCCTACGCGTCCGCGATGCCCAATGCCCTGAACGTGGCCGGACGGGACGTCGTCCTGCCCGTCGTGCCGATGTTCCACGTGAACGCGTGGGGCCTGCCGTATTCCGTGCTGCTGTCCGGTGCGAAGCTGGTGCTGCCGGGGGCGGCGCTGGACGGCAAGTCGCTGTACGAGTTATTCGAGGCCGAGGGGGTCACGTTCTCGGCGGGCGTGCCGACCGTCTGGCTCGGCCTGATCAATTACGCGCTGCAGAACCGGCTGACGTTCTCCACGTTCAAGCGCACGGTGATCGGCGGCGCCGCGTGCCCGCCCGCGATGATGGATACGCTGATCGACCACTTCGGCATCGAAGTCGTCCACGCGTGGGGCATGACGGAGATGTCGCCGCTCGGTACCACGTGCGGCCTGCTGGCGCGGCACCGCGACCTGCCCGCCGCGGACCAGCGCGCCGTGCTGCGCAAGCAGGGGCACGCCATCTTCGGCGTGGACATGAAGATCGTCGACGACGCCGGCAACGAACTGCCGTGGGACGGCCGCACGTTCGGGCACCTGCTCGTGAAGGGCCCGTGGATCATCGACCGCTACTTCCGCGATGAAGGCGGCGACGTGCTGCAGGACGGCTGGTTCCCGACCGGCGACGTGGCGACCATCGACCCGGACGGCTACCTGCAGATCACGGACCGCAGCAAGGACCTGATCAAGTCCGGCGGCGAATGGATCGGGTCGATCGATCTCGAGAACATCGCGATGGCGCATCCGGCCGTGCTGCAGGCCGCGTGCATCGGCGTGCGGCATCCGAAGTGGGACGAGCGGCCGGTGCTCGTGGTCGTACGCCGGCCCGAAGCCGGGATCACGCGCGAGGAACTGCTGCGGTTCTTCGACGGCAAGGTCGCCAGATTCTGGATGCCGGACGACGTGCTGTTCGTCGACGCGCTGCCGACCGGAGCGACCGGCAAGATCCAGAAGAACCGCTTGCGCGAACAGTTTCGCGACTACCGGCTGCCCGGCACGGACCACCAATAATTCACACACTCAGATAGGGAGAACCATGAGCGCCGACTACCAGGTCATCGACGACGTCGCCGTCATCACGCTGAACAACCCGCCCGTCAATGGCCTCGGCCTGGCGACGCGCACCGCCGCCGTCGAGGGCCTGCATCGCGCGGCCCGGGATGCTGCCGTCAAGGCGATCGTCATCACGGGCGCCGGCAAGGCATTTTCGGGCGGGGCCGACATCCGCGAGTTCAACTCGCCCAAGGCGCTCACGGAGCCGACCTTGCACACCCTGATCCGCACGGTCGAGAATTCGGACAAGCCCGTCGTGGCCGCGATCCACACTGTCTGCATGGGCGGCGGCCTCGAACTGGCGCTGGGCGCCAACTACCGCGTGGCGCTGCCCGGCGCGCAGATCGCACTGCCGGAGGTGAAACTGGGCCTGCTGCCGGGCGCCGGCGGCACGCAGCGCCTGCCGCGCGTGCTGGGCCTGGAGACGGCGCTGAACATGATCGTCACCGGCACCCCGGTGCTGTCCGAAAAGCTGGCCGGCACGCCGCTGTTCGATGACGTGCTGCCGGCCGGGTCCGACCTCGTGGCGGGCGCGCTCGCGTTCGCGCGCCGCGTGGCCGACGTGCGGCCGTTGCCGAAGGTGCGCGAGCGCCGGGTCGAGCATCCGGATGCCGCCGCGTTCCTGGCCGCGGCCCGCGCGCGCGTAAAAGTCGAGGCGGGGCCGTTCCCGGCGCCGGTCGAATGCGTGGAGACGGTCGCCGCGTCCGTCGAAAAGCCGTTCGAGGAGGGCCTGAAATTCGAACGCGAGCGTTTCATCCACCTCACGCAGACGACGGAATCGAAGGCGCTCCGGCACGCGTTCTTCGCGGAGCGCGCCGCCGGCAAGGTGCCGGACGTGCCTGCCGATACGCCCGTGCGCGAGATCCGCAGCGCGGCCGTCGTGGGCGCGGGCACCATGGGCGCCGGCATCGCGATGAACTTCGCGAACGCGGGCATTCCCGTGACGATCCTGGAGACGAAACAGGAGGCGCTGGACAAGGGCCTGGCGACGATCCGCAAGAATTACGAGAACACGGTCAGGAAGGGCAAGCTGGCGGCGGACAAGGCGGAGCAGCGCGCGGGTCTCATCCGCGGCACGCTGGACTACGCCGACATCGCCCAGGCCGACATCGTCATCGAAGCCGTGTTCGAGGACATGGACGTGAAGGCCTCGGTATTCCGCCAGTTGGACGCGACGATGAAGCCGGGCGCGATCCTCGCGTCGAACACGTCGACCCTGGACCTGAACCGCATCGCGGCGTTCACGGCGCGGCCGCAGGACGTCATCGGCCTCCATTTCTTCAGCCCCGCCAACGTGATGAAGCTGCTGGAAATCGTGCGCGGCGCGCAGACGGGCAAGGACGTCCTCGCGACGGCGCTGGCGCTGGCGAAGAAGATCAGGAAGACGGGCGTCGTCTCCGGCGTGTGCGACGGCTTCATCGGCAACCGCATGGTGGAGCAGTACATCCGCCAGGCCGGTTTCCTGCTGGACGAAGGCGCGCTGCCGCAGCAGGTCGACCAGGCCATAGCAAAATTCGGCTTCGCGATGGGCCCGTTCCGCATGGGCGACCTGGCCGGCAACGACGTCGGCTGGTACATCCGCAAGC
>CBIHRX010000340.1:0-6976 GCA_966212555.1 uncultured Massilia sp. | reverse complement strand
CGCTGCGCGCCTCGCTCGCCGCGTCCGGCTTCACCGGCGGACCTGCGCGCGCAGGCCCTGAAGCGCATGCAGCGCTACGGCGAACACCTGGAACGCTTCATTTCGCCGACGGGCACGTATCCGCCGATCGGGCGCTCGCTCACGTACCGCACCGCCGTGTTCCAGCCGCTCGCGCTGCTGGCCTGGCGCAAGCAGCTGCCGGCGAGCCTGCCGGAAGGGCAGGTCAGGGCGGCCATGCAGGCCGTGCACGATGCCGTGTGGTCGGACCCGACGAACTTCACGAAGGACGGCTACCTGACCATCGGTTTCGTCGGCCACCATCCGGCGCTCGCCGACATCTATTCGAACAACGGCAGCATGTACATCGCCTCGGAAAGCCTGCTCGCGCTGGGCCTGCCGGCCGGCGATTCCTACTGGACGAGTCCCGCCCAGGACTGGACCCAGAAGAAGGCCTTCGCCGGCAAGGCCTTCCCGAAGGATTACGCCGTCAACTATTAAAAGCCGCTCAGCGGCCATGCGGTGCGCATCGTCTTATATGTTTTTGGCATGCCAGAGCGTAAAGAAGCCATAGAGGCAACGATCGCACTGCTACGTACAATAAATCCCGGCGGGCGTAAAGACAACGGCGATCACGACGCCATGGCCCCCTTTTTGCGTCGTGATGCGACAACGTTGTCGCCACCGCCCTGGAGACTACAAGCACATATTCGAATAACGGAGATTGGAGACAAGGACATGATCAAGAACCGGATCAGCAAGACCGTATTGGCGACGGTGATCGCCGAATTGTGCGTGACGGCGTATGCCGGCGCGCAGACGACCAACGACCAGCCCGCGGACGGCGCAGTGCAGCAGGTGGTCGTCAGCGGCATCCGCGCGTCGCTCAGCTCGTCGCTGATGACGAAGCGGCTGCAGGACGGCGTCGTCGATGCCGTGTCGGCCGAGGATGCCGGCAAGTTCCCGGATACGAACATCGCCGAATCGCTGCAGCGCGTGACGGGCGTGCAGATCCAGCGCAACAACGGCGAGGGCCGCTACATCTCGGTGCGCGGCCTCGGCCCGGAATTCAACAACGTCCTGCTCAACGGCCGCACGATCACGAGCGACACGGGCGGACGCGAGTTCTCGTTCGACGTGTTGTCGTCCGACCTGATCTCGAAGGCCATCGTGTACAAGACGTCGCAGGCCTTCCTGCCGGAAGGCGGCATCGGTTCGACGGTCGACATCCAGACGGCGCGCCCGCTGTCCGGCAAGGCCGGCCAGTCGACCGTGGTCAACGTGTCGGATTCGTGGGATTCGAATTCGCGGAAGAACACGCCGAACCTCAGCGCCCTGTACTCGTACGCGAACGCGGAGAAGAATTTCGGCGTGTCCGGCTCGCTGTCGTACACGGACCGCAAATCGCGGCAGTACAAGGCCCTGAACGACGCCTGGAACCTGCTGGACGTGAAGACGATCAACGGCAACCTGGATTCCAAGGGATTGACGGCCGCCGACGTCACGACGAAGAAGCTGCTCATGCCGCAAAGCTACGGCTTCCAGAACGAAGACGAGAGCCGCAAGCGCCTCGTCGCCAGCACGACCATGCAATACAATCCGTCGCGTGACTGGAAAATCACGGCCGACGCCCTGTATTCGCGCCTGAACCAGCGCAACAAGGTCATCGCCATCAGCGACTGGATGAACCCGACGCAGCTGAACGTGAAAGCCGACGCGAACGGCCAGGTGACGGGCTTCGATCGTCCGGGTTCGAACTTCGTCGCCAACAACCCGGGCCTGGCCGCGGCGGGCATCATGTCCGAGGCGAATTCGAACGACATGATCGTCAAGGGCGGCGACCGCCTGTCGACCACGCTGGCCTACGGCGTGAATTCGAAGTGGAACCTGTCGCCTGACTGGAAGCTGGAAGCCGACCTGTCGACGTCGCGCACGGCGATCGGCTATCCCGACCTGTGGATCGTGGCCGGCATGGTGCCGAAGAACGGCGACGTGCTGACCTTCGGCTCGACGCCGACCGTGACCTTCGGCGATGGCATCGACGATCCGACCGCCGTGCGCGCCCACGCCGTCGGGAACACCATCGCCACCAACCACGACAAGCTGCACGAAGGCCGCCTGAACGCGTCCTGGAATACGGACATGGGCTGGTTCAAGGGCCTGCAGATGGGCACTGCGTACTCGCAGCGCAAGGTCGAGCACATTCAGTGGAGCTCCGATTCGTGGAACGCTTTCTCCGGCTACCACGTGTCGCTGCCGTCGTCGCTGTTCACCGTGACGCCGCTGGGCAATCCGTTCGGCAGCGGCGGCGGCGTGCCGCCGAACTTCCTGAGCTTCGATCCGTACGCCTACATGGCGTACCTGAACCAGCCGTCGCTGATTCCGCAATCGAACGACCCGGCGCATTACGCGGACAAGTCGATCTATCCGAACGGTCCGATGGCGATCGACTACACGAAGCCGTCGCTGTGGGCCGTGCGCGAGAAGGTGGCGAACGCCTTCGTCCAGTCGAAGTGGGAAGGCGAAGGCTGGTCCGGCGACCTGGGCCTGCGCTACATGCGCGTGAAGTCGCAGTCCATGGGCACCAGCCGCATCCTGCTGTCGGCCGTGCAAAGCCCGAACGACACGACCTATATCCAGAACTGGGGCCCGATGCAGACGAATACGGTCGACAACAGCTACAACGCCTGGCTGCCGTCCGCCAACCTGAAGATCGACCTCACGTCCGACATGCTGCTGCGCTTCGGCGCCTCGAAGACGCTGACCCGTCCGACGCTGAACCAGATGGGCGTCAGCAACTCGTATGGCGGCCGTACCGGCTACGTGACGAGCGGCGGCGGCAACCCGTACCTGAAGCCGATGCGTTCGAATAACGTCGACGTGTCGTACGAATGGTATCTGTCGAAGACGAACTACGTCAGCGCCGCGCTGTTCATGAAGAAGGTGTCGGACTTCCTGGAGACGACGCTGCAGGATACGAAGATTCCCCAGTATCCGACCGAGATCGTGCACGACACCCGTGTCCGCAACGGCCAGAAGGGCACGATCAAGGGTGCGGAGCTGGCCGGCCAGTATGCGTTCGACAACATCCACCCGCTGCTGCAGGGCTTCGGCGTGACGGCGAACTACACCTACGTGGATGCGGAAGCGAATCGCGATTCGTCCGAAGGCCCCGTGTCGTGCGGTTACCCGGGCCTGTCGCGCCAGTCGTACAACGCGTCGCTGTTCTTCGAGAACAGCAAGTTCCAGGCACGGGCCAGCTATAACTGGCGCAATCACTTCTCCATCGATTGCGGCGGCGGCAGCACCTTGCCGCGCAACCGCGCGGCCTACGGCCAGACGGATGCGAGCCTGCGCTACAACCTGACCCCGCAACTGTCGCTGTACCTGGATGCCATCAACCTGACGAACGCCAAGGTGCACGAGTACGCCAACAACGACAGCCAGTTCCTCATGCTGGAAAACGACGGCCGCCGCATCAACCTCGGCCTGCGGATGCAGTTCTGACGGGCTGACAGGGGATTACTGCGCGATCAGCTTGCGGTCGCGCAGCCATTCCTCGGCGCGCCTGGGCCACAGCGAGAAGTCGCCGTGGCCGGCACCCATGCCGGCACCGTGGCCGCCGCGCTCGAACAGGTGCATCTCGGCCGGCACCTTGGCGCGGGTGAGGGCCTGGAAGAACAGGATGCTGTTGTCGACGGGGACGGCGCCGTCGTCCTGCGCGTGGACGAGGAACGTGGGCGGCGTCTGCGCGCCGACCCGGGTCTCCACCGACATCGCCTTCACCTGTTCCGGCGCCGGATGCGCGCCCAGCAGGGCGTAGCGCGAGCCTTCGTGCGCCGCCGGCGGCATCAACGTGATCACCGGGTACACCAGCAGCGCGAAGTCGGGGCGCGCGCTGACGGCATCCAGCGCGCCGCCCGTGCGGCCGGCCGGATCGTCGAACAGCGTGGCCGCGCTGGCGGCCAGGTGGCCGCCGGCCGAGCTGCCCATCACGCCGATCCGGTCGGGCGCCACGCCGTAGTCGGCCGCGTGCGCACGCACGGTACGCAGCGCGCGCAGGACGTCCTGCAGCGGCGCCGGGTGACCGTAGTCCGCCAGCCGGTACTTCAGCACGAAGGCGGCGACGCCGAGCTTCGACAGCCATTCCGCGTACTGCTTGCCTTCATGGTCGGCCGCGAGGAACTGGTAGCTGCCGCCCGGGCAGATGATGACCGCGGTCTTCGCGGCACGGTCGGCGGCGGCGGGGTAATACGTCAGCGACGGCTGCGAGACATTGCTGATGAACGTCCCGTCGAGCTTTTCGGGGCCGGGATCCGGTCTTGCGTTCGGCACGCCTTCCGGCCAGAGGGGAATCACGGTCGCTTGCGCCTGGGCGCCGG
Source organism: uncultured Massilia sp. (assembly GCA_966212555.1). GTDB lineage: Bacteria > Pseudomonadota > Gammaproteobacteria > Burkholderiales > Burkholderiaceae_D > Telluria. Next base: position 2,597 of record CBIHRX010000340.1, on the reverse strand, counting down.
CGGAGAGGAGGAACAGCAGTGTCAGTAACAGCGTGCGCATGGTGAGTCCTGTCTAAATGTCTAGAAAATTGATTGTGGGCACTGGCGCGGAGGCGGCGCAATTATGAAAATCGCGGAAGGCGCGAACAATTTCTTCCATTGACGCGATTTCATGTGCGCGCTCGCGATTTTCGTAATTGCCGGCGCGGCGCGGCCAGTCCACACTCTCGCTTTTTTTCGCCCGAGGATACGCAAGTGGACCGACTCGCCACCATCAGGAACAGGATCGCACTGCTGTGCGCAACGGCCGTCTGCTGCGGCGGCGTGGTGGCCGCCGAGCCATGGATGAACGCAAAGCTCCCCGCGGACGAGCGCGCCGCCCTCGTGCTGCGCGAGATGACGCAGGACGAAAAGCTGAAGCTCGTCTTCGGCTACCTGGGCGCGGACCACGAGCAGAAGAAGACGAAGCGCCCGGAGCCGTCGCACAACCAGTCGGCGGGCTTCGTCTACGGCGTCCCGCGCCTCTCCATCCCGCACCTGTGGGAGACGGACGCGGGCCTCGGCGTCGCCAGCCAGGGCGGCCCGAACGTCCGGTACGCGACGGCGCTGCCGTCCGGCCTGAATACCGCGGCCACGTGGGACACGGGCGCGGCGTACGCCGGCGGCGCGATGATCGGCGCGGAAGCGCGGGCGTACGGGTTCAACGTGATGCTGGCGGGCGGCGTCAACCTGATGCGCGACCCGCGCAACGGCCGCAATTTCGAATACGGCGGCGAGGACCCGCTGCTGGCCGGCCGCATGGTGGGCGCGCAGATCCGCGGCATCCAGTCGAACCACGTCATCTCCACGCTGAAGCATTTCGCGCTGAACGACCAGGAGACGGGCCGCACCACGCTGAACGTGCTGGTCTCCGACCAGGCCGCGGCGATGTCCGACCTGCTGGCGCTGCAGATCGCGCACGAGGAAGGCAATCCCGGCGCCGTGATGTGTTCCTATAACCGCGTCAACGGCGTGTACGCGTGCGAGAACAGGTATTTGCTGACCGAGGTGCTGAAGGGCGACTGGGGCTTCAAGGGCTGGGTGATGTCGGACTGGGGCGCCGTCCACAGCACGGTGCCGGCGGCGAACGCGGGCCTCGACCAGCAATCCGGCATGCCGTTCGACCACGCCGACTATTTCGGCACGCCGCTGAAGGAAGCCGTCGCGAACGGCTGGGTGCCGCAGGCGCGCCTGGACGACATGGCGCGCCGCATCCTGCGCACGATGTTCGACCACGGCGTCGTCGACCACCCCGTGGCGCCCGCGCCGGCCGCGATCGATTTCAAGGCCCACGCGGCCGTGTCGCTGCAGGATGCCCAGGCGGGCATGGTCTTGCTGAAGAATGCCGGGAAAGCGCTGCCGCTGGACCGCTCCGCGAAGCGCATCGCCGTCATCGGCGGCCACGCGGACAAGGGCGTGCTGGCCGGCGGCGGCTCGTCGCTCGTGTATCCGGTCGGCGGCAACGCGGTGCCGGGCATCGCGCCGACCACGTGGCCCGGCCCCGTCATGTACTACCCGTCGGCGCCGCTGGAAGCGATCCGCCGGCGCGCGCCCGGCGCGACGGTCAGGTTCGCCGACGGCGCCGACCGCGCCGCGGCGGCCGCGCTGGCGCGCGACAGCGACATCGTCGTCGTGTTCGCGACCCAGTGGACGGGCGAGGGCGTCGACATGCCGGACCTGGCGCTGCCGGACCGCCAGGACGACCTGATCGCGGCCGTGGCGGCGGCCAATCCGAAGACGGTCGTGGTGCTTGAGACGGGCGGTCCCGTCGCCATGCCGTGGCTGCCGGATGTGGCGGCCGTGCTGGAAGCCTGGTATCCGGGCACGAGCGGCGGCGAGGCCATCGCGGGCATCCTGTTCGGCGAGGTCAACCCGTCCGGCCACCTGCCGGCCACGTTCCCGGCATCGGTGGCGCAACTGCCGCGCCCCGTGCTGGACGGTTATCCGGACGGGAACGAACGCCGCTTCGACGTCGACTACCACGAGGGCGCGGCCGTCGGTTACAAATGGTTCGACCTGAAAGGCCTCAAGCCGCTGTTCCCGTTCGGGCACGGCCTGTCGTACACGGATTTCACGCTGTCCGGCCTCAAGGCGACGGTCAGGGACGGCATCGTGACCGCGTCGTTCACCGTGGCGAACACGGGCAAGGTCGCGGGCAAGGAAGTGGCGCAAGTCTACGTGGCGCCCGTCGGCGCACGGTGGGAAGCGCCCAAGCGCCTGGGCGGCTTCGCGAAGGTGGACGTGCGGCCCGGCGCCGCCGCGCAGGCGTCCGTGACCATCGATCCGCGCCTGCTGGCCGTCTACGATGCGGCCACGAAGCGGTGGAACGTGGCGGCCGGCGAGTACCGGGTGATCCTCGCGGCCAGCGCGGCGGACGACCAGGCCGTGGCGGCGACGGTGCGCCTGGAAGCGGCCGCGTACGACGTCCACGGCAAGCCCCTGGGCACGCGCGCGGCGCCCTGAGGGGGGGCCTCGCCGCGTTGTTTAAATACACCGCGGCGACGAAACCGCGATCCGGCGTGGGTGGGCTGTTATGATTCCAGCGACGTCCCCATGAGAGGCGACGGCCGGAGACCATC
>CBIHRX010000339.1:0-6995 GCA_966212555.1 uncultured Massilia sp. | reverse complement strand
CGGCGCCGTGCTGCGTCCCCTGTCGAAGGCCGTGCTGTGCGTGGCCCTGCTGTCTTCGCTGCAAGGCTGCGTCGCGGTCGTCGCGGGTGCCGCCGTCAGCGGCGCCATGGCAACGGCCGACCGCCGCACGCTGGGCGCGCAGACCGAGGACAAGGGCATCGAATTGAAAGCGTCGACCCGCATGGGCAACATCGTCGGCGATGCCGGCCACGTCAACATCAACAGCTACAACCGCAAGGTGCTGCTGACCGGTGAAGTGAAGGACGATGCGATGAAGCGCGCCGTCGAGAACGAAGTGCGCGGCATCACCAACGTCGATAACGTCATCAACGAACTGCAGATCGCCGGCCCGTCCAGCTATACGTCGCGCGCCAGCGACGCCCTCATCACCAGCAAGGTCAAGCTCAGCCTCGCGGACAAGAAGACCGTGTCGGCCACCTCGTTCCAGGTCGTGACCGAGGGCGGCACCGTATACCTGATGGGCCTGGTGACCCAGCGCGAAGGCAATATCGCCGCCGACGTGGCCCAGGGCGTGTCGGGCGTCATGCGCGTGGTGAAAATGTTCGAATACATCAGCGAAGAAGACCTGCGCTCGATGTCGCCGCCGCAACAGCAGCAGGCCGAGCCGCGGGGCACGTCGTAACACACCGGCTGATGGGGATGAGACCATGACCACTTCACAACGTACCTGGGTCAAGCCGGCCGCCATCGGCGCGGCCGTGCTGGCGATCGCCGGCATCGGTTTCGCCACGTTCAGCCAGCAGCAGCAGGCGCCCGACGTCACGTTCATCACCATCGCCGGCCAGAAGATCAGCTCGCAGGAGCTGCGCGGCAAGGTCGTGATGGTCAATTTCTGGGCGACGTCGTGCGCCACCTGCGTGAAAGAAATGCCGCAGATGGTCGAGACGTACAACAAGTTCAAGCAGGACGGCCTGGAATTCGTCGCCGTGGCGATGAGCTACGATCGGCCGGACTATGTCTTGAACTATACCGAGACGCGCAAGCTGCCCTTCAAAGTGGCGCTCGATTCGGGCGGCGACCTGGCGAAGCAATTCGGCGACGTCAACATGACGCCGACCACCTTTGTCATCGGCAAGGATGGCAAGATCCTCAAGCGCTACCTGGGCGAGCCGGATTTTGCATCGCTGCACGCGCTGCTCCAGAAATCCCTGAAGTCCTGACGGTTCCCGCACACCGCTGACCTCCCGCAAACGCCGAGGTCTTGTTCGGCCCAAGCTTGATGCCGGCAAAGGAGGATGCGATGCGCAAGCTGATCATGTACGCCCTCGTGCCGGGCCTGCTGACGGCAGGCTGCGGCAGCGTCGACACCGGTCTGCGCAACACCGTGGTGTTGCATTACCAGCACGTTGCCAACGTCCACCGGATCGATTTCACGAACCCCGTCGCGTTGCCGAACCGCGCGCCCGTCCAGTTCGTGCTGCCGCTGGATTCGCACGGGTTCTGGGCCGTGTTCCTGCTGTGCGACCTGGACGTCACCGGCGCCAACATTCCCAGTTTTTATTTCGACGTCGACCGCCTCCGCGTGCAATACGGCGACCGGCGCTACGGACCGCTGCGGCCGTACACGCTGCGGCTGGAAGACACGGCCGACATCAACAGCCGCTTCGACACGCAAGCCCTCGCGGATGCGATCGCGGCCGAACTCCAGCGCGGGCCATCGAGCAAGGTCTTTCGGCACGGCTATTACGCGCAGCTGAATGTCCGCTTCGCCGTCTATGTCCCGCGGGCGCTGCCCGACTATTCCGGCGACCAGTTGCGTCTGCACTATGAAGGGGGGCAAACACTGGCACTGGGCAATGGCTACCCGCCCGCCGACATCGACTTCGCCGGCCCCGGCGGTTCAGGCATTGCCGCACGTTGCCTGCCATAACGGACGTGCGCCGGCCAGTCGGGGCCGGTGCTAAGATGGCCCTTTGGGGCTCATCAAGATATCCATCATGCTGCCGCAAGCCGAACTCGTCGCACGCCTGTGCCTGGCGGCCCTGCTGGGCGGCGCCATCGGGTTCGAACGCGAGCGCCTGTCCTGGGCAGCGGGGCTGCGGACGCACATGCTGGTCTGCGTCAGCTCCTGCCTAATCATGATCGTCTCGGCCTACGGTTTCAACGACGTGCTGGCCCACGACCATGTCTCTCTCGACCCGTCGCGGGTGGCGGCCCAGGTCGTGTCGGGCATCGGCTTCCTGGGCGCGGGATCGATCCTGCTGCGCGGCGACGTCGTGCGCGGCCTCACGACGGCGGCCAGCCTGTGGTCGGTGGCGGCGGTCGGCCTGGCAGTGGGGGGCGGCCTGTACGTGGCCGCGGTGGCGGGCACGGCCATCATCCTGTTCATCCTGGCCGCCATGAAGCCGTTGGAGCAACGCTATTTCTCGTCCAGGCAAAAGCGCGAACTGGTGCTGTCGGCCGAACGCGGCCGGCTCACGCTGCACGTACTGGAAAAGGAGCTCGGTCCGATCACGAACCGCATCGGTACGTTCATCGTCCAGCAGAACGAGGGAACGGAGAACCTGGACGACGTCCTCATCGCGTTCTCGCGCATGTCCGAGTCGGAATTCAACGCCTTGCTCGACCGCCTGCGCGCCATCCCGGGCGTGCACCAGGTCGAAGTGAAGAGTCGCCCCGACCGGCGCACATCGGCGTAAGCTGGCGTCATCGATACGGAGACGATCATGGATGCGAGCAACCAACCATTGACGGTCGAGCAGGCCTACCGCGCCATGCTCGCCTTCCTCGAACGCGAAGTCGACTTGACGGAGTCCAGCGACCTGGCCGACCTGCTGGCCGGCTACCGGCTGGATGAAGACGGCCGGACGAGCGATCCGGCCCTGTGGGAAGAATGGCTGGAAGCCGTCGGGCGGGCCCGCCAGCTGCCGTAAAGCACACTCACCAGCGCCCCCGCTCCTTCCTGGCCTGGCGCTTGCGCGTCGCCGCGTTCTGCTGCTGCAGCAACGCATCGACGCGCTCGGACGCTTCGCGCGCCAGGGTCTGCGCTTCTTCGATGCTGGGGAAGAATTCCGGCATGCGGTAGCCGAGCCAGGCATAGGCCGAGTACATGCGGCATGTGTCTTCGACTTCCTGCAGGTTTTGCCAAAACAATTCCTGTGGATGGGGCTGGAGCTTGCACACTTTACGTTTCGCCAGCGACTGCGCCCAGTGCGACCACGCGCTTTCCAAGGTCGGCACCCTGGTCGAGATGGGCACGAGCGACATCGTGAATTTTTCCGCCACGCTCAGGTCCAGCGTATCGAGCCATTCCGCGCGCTCGTTCTGTTCTTCCGTGATGCGCGGGTAGAAAAAGCCATCCGGCACGTCGATATTGTGCACGAACCGTTTCAGTAATTTCACCAGCGACGTCTCACCGGTCACCGACGAGATGCGATGCAATTGCTCCAGCGACGGGGCCACGGCGAATCCGCTGGCCGGCACGGGTGGAATCTTTTCCTTCATCAACGAGCGCATGACCTCGTGCGTGTCGTCGTCGTAGCCGGCGACAAAACCTTCCTCGTGGACGCCGTAGCGGCCCGCGCGGCCGGCGATCTGCTTGGCGAGCGCTGCCGAGATTTCTTCTTCCTCGACACCGTTGTACTTGACGGCCGTCGTCATCACGATGCGCTGGATCGGCATGTTCAAGCCCATCGCGAGGGCGTCCGTGCCGACGACGATGTCGGCCTGCCCTTCGCGGAACCGTTCGGCCTGCGCGCGCCGCACTTCCGGCGACAGATTGCCGTAGACGGTGGCCACCGATAACCCCATCTCCGTGATCATGTCGCGCCACATCAGCACCTCGCGCCGCGAGAAGGCGATGACGGCGTCGCCCCGCTTCAGGTTGCGCAGCTTGCGCACGGCGCCGGGTTCCATCGACAGCGGCGCCTTGCGTTTCAGCACGTGCACTTCGAGCGGGCACTCCAGGCGTTCGGCCAGCGCCTCGATCGCACGCCGCGCTTCCGGTGCGCCGACGAGGTACACGGTCGACGCCGGCGCACCGCACACGGCCGCGGTCCAGGCGGCGCCGCGGTCGCGGTCGGCCAGCATCTGGATCTCGTCGATGACGGCGACCTGCACGGGCGTCTTGGTATCCAGCATCTCGACGGTGCTGGCGACGTGCGTGGCGCCTTCCGCCAGGCGGCGTTCCTCGCCCGTGATCAGGCTGACCTTGATGGGTTCGCCATCCGCATCGACCGTGTTCTGCAGGCGCTCGTAGTTTTCCAGCGCCAGCAAACGCAGCGGCGCGAGGTAGACGCCACTGTCGGCTTGGGCCAGGTGTTCCATCGCACGGTGCGTCTTGCCGGAATTGGTCGGGCCCAGCAGCGCGATGAAGCGGCGCGCCATCTTGCTGGCCACCTCGAACGACGCCGGATACTCGGCCAGGTTGATGCTTTCCTTGGTGCGCGCGGCGTGGCGCTCTTCCTGCTCGCGCTCGCCGGCGTGCAGCAGGCGCTGGCGGATGCGGTCGAATACGAACTCGGCCGGCTCGGACGTCTCCAGCTCTTCCAGCACGTGCAGGAACAGCATCGGATCAAAGCCGAACTCGTCGGCCTGGTCGGCGATTTCGCGCACGAATTCCTCGACCTCCTGGTTCAAGTCGTCGACGGCATCGCGCGTGGCCCGCTCCTCGACGAGCTCGCGCCGGGCCGGCAAGTCCATCTTGCGCCATTTGCTGGGCTTGGCCAGCACGCCGCGCGACGGCACGAGGCGGTACTCGACGTGCAGGCCGTCCACGCGCACGGCGCCGGCAAAGCGCAGGAAGACGCGGCCTTCCATGCGGACCAGTTCGACGCCACGCGCGGACAGGTTCAGTTCCCGTTCGAGGAACGCGTCGTCGTCTTGGGTGTTGTCGGTGGCGGGAGAAAAACGGGGATGCTGTTCGCTCATGTGTCCAATATAGCGCGAGCATGAAAAAAGCGGTGGACGGAAGCCGCCCACCGCTTTTTTGCGTTGCCGGAAATTACGCTGCGACGCCCGCTTCGTGCGCCTGCTGGTCCGCGTGATACGACGAGCGCACCATCGCGCCGACGGCCGCGTGCACGAAGCCCATCTCGTACGCCTTCTCTTCGAACATCTTGAAGGTGTCCGGGTGGACGTAGCGGCGCACCGGCAGGTGCGAATTCGACGGCGCCAGGTACTGGCCGATGGTCAGCATGTCGATGTCGTGCGCGCGCATGTCGCGCATGACTTCCAGGATTTCCTCGTCGGTCTCGCCCAGGCCGACCATCAGGCCGGATTTCGTGACGGCGTTCGGATACTTGGCCTTGAAGTCGCGCAGCAGCACCAGCGAGTGCTGGTAGTCGGCGCCCGGGCGCGCTTCCTTGTACAAGCGCGGCACGGTTTCCAGGTTGTGGTTCATCACGTCCGGCAAGCCGTCGGCGAAGATGGCCAGCGCCTTGTCCAGGCGGCCGCGGAAGTCCGGCACGAGCACTTCGATCTTCGTGTTCGGCGACAGGGCGCGCGTCTTCTGGATGCACTCGACGAAGTGGCCGGCGCCGCCGTCACGCAGGTCGTCGCGGTCGACGGACGTGATCACGACGTACGACAGGCGCAGGTCGGCGATCGTCTTGGCCAGGTTGCCCGGCTCGTTGACGTCGAGCGGGTCCGGGCGGCCGTGGCCGACGTCGCAGAACGGGCAGCGGCGCGTGCACTTGTCGCCCATGATCATGAAGGTCGCGGTGCCCTTGCCGAAGCATTCGCCGATGTTCGGGCAGCTGGCTTCCTCGCACACGGTGACGAGGTTGTTGGCGCGCAGGATGTCCTTGATCTCGTAGAAGCGCGACGACGGGCTTGCGGCTTTTACGCGGATCCAGTCCGGCTTCTTCAGGCGCTCGTGTTGTTCGAGCGGCACGATCTTGATCGGGATGCGCGACGTCTTGCTCGCGCCTTTCTGCTTTTCGCTCGCGTTGTAAGAAGCTGCTGCTGCGGTGCCGGTGTCGATTTCGGAAGTCATGTGCGTAGTCAGTTGGTTGCGGCCTGCGCGACCGCTGCGGTTGAAGAGGGTGCCGTGGACAAATGGTCGACCAGCGCGGCGGCGAGGGCTTGCTGCACGTCGGCCAGCGGCGCATCGACGCCCATCGTTTTCATGTCCACCGTGGCCAGGCCGGAATAGCCGCACGGATTAATCCAGGTGAACGGCGACAAATCCATCGCCACGTTCAGCGAGACGCCGTGGTACGTGCAGCCGTTGCCGCGCACCTTCAGGCCCAGCGCGGCGATCTTGGCGCCCTTGCGCGCACCCTCGGCGATATAGATGCCGGGCGCGCCTTCGACGCGTTCGCCCGCCAGATTATACGCCGCCAGCACGTCGATCACGGCCTGCTCGATCTTGTGGACGAACTGCCGGGCATACAGCTTGCCGCCCGGCTTGTTGCGGCGCAGGTCCATCAGCAGGTAGATCACGACCTGGCCGGGGCCGTGGAACGTGACTTCGCCGCCGCGGTCGGTCTGCACGACGGGCACGTCGTGACTGGTGACGCTCAGCAGGTGGCCGCGGTCGGCGCCCAGCCCGAGCGTGAACACGGGCGGATGCTCGACGATCCACAACTCGTCGGGCGTGTCGGGCGTGCGCGCATCCGTGAAGGCGCGCATCGCGGCAAAAACGGGTTCGTAGTCGGCGCGGCCAAGCTCACGGATAGCCGGCTGGTTCGCTTGCATGGATAGGGTCTTTGAAGGGAATCCCCGTCATTATAAGCCAGCCTGATGGCTGGCGTCCTGAACCCAGTTTATAGAACGATCTTGACCATCGGGTGAGACGACAGTTCGCGGTACAGGTTGTCGAGCATTTCGCGGCTGGTGGCGCGCACGATCACGGTCAGGCCCGTGTAGGCGCCCTTGGCCGACGGCCGCACTTCCATCTTGCCAGCATGGAAAGTCGGATCGTGGATGGTGACCACTTCGACGATCGTCGTGGCGAAATCGTCGTGCGTCGGGCCCATGACCTTGATCGGGAAATCGCTCGGGTATTCGATGAGGGAATCTTTCGGGTCCAT
>CBIHRX010000338.1:0-7048 GCA_966212555.1 uncultured Massilia sp. | reverse complement strand
ACCCGGACATCATCATGGTCGGCGAGATCCGCGACCTGGAAACGGCCGACATCGCCATCAAGGCGGCGCAGACGGGCCACATGGTGTTTTCCACCCTGCACACGAACGATGCGCCGTCGACCCTGACGCGTTTGATGAACATGGGCGTGGCGCCGTTCAACATCGCCTCGTCCGTCATCCTGATCACCGCGCAACGCCTCGCGCGCCGCCTGTGCACATGCAAGCAGCCGCTCGACATCGGCCGCGACACGCTGAAGGCCGCGGGCTTCCGCGACACCGACTTCGACGGCGACTGGAAGCCCTACGGCCCCGTCGGCTGCGAACGCTGCCTGGGCTCCGGCTACAAGGGCCGCGTGGGCATCTACCAGATCATGCCGATCACGCCCGCGATCGAAGCGCTGATCCTCGCGCACGGCAACGCCATGCAGATCGCCGCCCAGGCCGAGGCCGAAGGCGTGAACTCGCTGCGCCGCTCCGGCCTGCTGAAAGTGAAACAAGGCCTCACCAGCCTCGAAGAAGTGCTCGGCTGCACGAACGAATAAGGACCCACCATGGCAACGACATCCGCCCCGGCACGCCGCGCGCCCAGCGCGCAAGTCAAGGAACACATCTTCGCCTGGGAAGGCAAGGACAAGACGGGCAAGACCGTGCGCGGCGAAATGCGCGCGGGCGGCGAGACCATCGTGAACGTGACCCTGCGCCGCCAGGGCATCATGGTCACCAAGGTCAAGAAGAAGGTGTACCGCAGCGGCAAGAAGATCCAGGACAAGGACCTCACCTTGTTCACGCGCCAGCTGGCCACGATGATGAAGGCCGGCGTGCCGCTGCTGCAATCGTTCGACATCGTCGGCAAGGGCCATGCGAACCCGTCGATGTCCAAGCTGATCATGGACCTGCGCGCCGACATCGAGACGGGCACCAGCCTGAACAACGCGTTCCGCAAATACCCGCTGTACTTCGACCCGCTGTTCTGCAACCTCGTCGGCGCCGGCGAACAGGCCGGTATCCTGGAAGACCTGCTGACGCGCCTGGCGATCTACAAGGAAAAGACGCTGGCGCTGAAGAGCAAGATCAAGGGCGCGCTGATGTACCCGTGCGCGATCATCGCCATCGCCTTCATCGTCACGGCCGTGATCATGATCTGGGTGGTGCCCGCGTTCAAATCCGTGTTCTCCAGCTTCGGGGCGAACCTGCCGGCCCCGACCCTGATCGTGATGGGCATTTCCGATTTCGTCGTGCAATGGTGGTACATCATCTTCGGCTCGATCTTCGGCGCCCTGTACTTCTTCTTCCAGTCCTGGCGCCGGTCGCTCAAGATGCAGCAGGTCATGGACCGCGTGCTGCTGCGCATTCCCGTGTTCGGCGAAGTGATCCGCAAGGCGACGATCGCCCGCTGGACCCGCACGCTGGCGACGATGTTCGCGGCCGGCGTGCCGCTCGTGGAAGCGCTGGATTCGGTGGGCGGCGCGTCCGGCAACAATGTCTACCTGGACGCGACGAAAAAAATCCAGACGGAAGTCAGCACGGGCACGAGCCTGACGGTCGCGATGCAGAACGCCAATGTCTTCCCGAACATGGTCACGCAAATGGTCGCCATCGGCGAGGAATCCGGCGCGCTGGACGGCATGCTGGGCAAGGTGGCCGACTTCTACGAGGAAGAAGTGGACGAGGCGGTCAAGGCGCTGTCGTCGCTGATGGAACCGATGATCATGGTCGTGCTGGGCGTGCTGATCGGCGGTCTCGTCGTGGCGATGTACCTGCCGATCTTCAAGCTGGGTTCGGTGGTCTGAGGGCCCCGCTCAACGTCGTCCGCCGCAAGCGAATGCGCGTACGCGGGGTCCGGATACCGGCCACGACGCCCCCGGCCGCGGCCCAGCGCAATGCCCGGGCCGTGGCCGGGCCGAGCGGCCGCGCCGCCGCCGCGCGCTGCAGCGCGAGCGACATGCGTTTCATCGCGTAGAGTTTTCGATCGGATACGGGGATGGCCATGCTTGCAGACTAGCAAGCGTAACGATGGGCGACCGTGGGCTGACTAACGCATCATGCATGAGCGCGGTTGTGTGCGCTACCGCACCGTACAGCTCAGCAATGGCTGGTATTTTCGTTGACGATTCTTCAACACTTACCGGTATTTCCATGGCCTCTTGCCCCGAATGTGGTTCTTCCTACGTACGCCGCATCCCCCGTACGCCCCTCATGCGCATCCTGTGGAGCAGCAAGCACATCCTGTGCGGCGATTGCGGGGAGCGTTCCCTCATCCTCCCGAAGCTCATGATGCTGGCCGAAAAACACCGTGCATCGAGCCGGACCGCGCGGTTCATCCTTGGCCGCCTGCAAAGCCCGCAATCCCGCTGAATTGCCCCACCGCGAAATCGATGAACAGCCGCGTCCGCAGCGGCTGAAACTGCCGCGACGGCGTCAGCAGGGTCAGATCCTGCGGCCGCGCGGCCCACCCGTCCAGCACCCGCACCAGTTCCCCACCGTCCAGCAAATCCCGGACGAGCCAGTCCGGACACACGCCGATCCCGCTCCCCAGCACCAGCGCTTCCCGTATCGCCAGCGCATTGTTCACGCGGAAGCGGCTGGCCGTCGCCACGCGCACCTGCTCTTCTCCACGGAACAATTCCACCGTATTGCCCGGCGTCCAGGCAAAGCGGACGACGTCATGTCCCGATAACTCATCCGGCACCACAGGCACGCCCCGCCGCGCGAGATACCTGGGTGACGCCACCAGGAAGCGCGGCACGGTCGCCAGGTGCCGGCCGATCGCATCCGGCGGCAACGTGCCGCCCAACCGGAACGCGACGTCGACGCCTTCCTCGACGAGGTCGACGAAGCGGTCGTTGAGAATCAGCTCGACGTCGATGGCGGGGTGGTCCGCCATGAACCGCTGGACCATCGCGTTGATGCGGAACTGCCCCAGCGCGACGGGCGCGTTGATGCGCAGCAGTCCCGCCGCCTGCCCCGTCATGCCCTGCACGTCGCCCACGGCCGCGTCGAACTGCTCGACGATGCGTTTCGCGTCGGCGTAGAAGCGCTGGCCCTGCTCCGTCGACGACAGGCCGCGCGTGCTCCGTTCGACCAGGCGCGCGCGCAGCTGCCGCTCCAGCTGGGCCAGCCATTTGCTGACGGTGGGCTGGGTCGTGCCGAATTCGCGGGCGGCGGCCGACAGGCTGCCCAGTTCCAGGGTGCGCACGAAGACGCGCATCGCGTGCAGCGTATCCATTGTATTTATTCGAATTTGGAATGAGTGATCTCGAATCTTACCATCTTCATCGACAGGATCGAATGACCTATCGTGAAGGCTCATTACCAAGGAGGTCATCATGTCCCAACACAAATCGATTGCCGCACTCACCCTTGCCCTGGCGCTCGGCGCTGCCCCTGCCGTGCAGGCGGCCGAACAATGGGTCACGTCGTGGTACGCGGCCCCGCTCCCCGGCTGGGACGCGTCGTTCGTCCTGCCGATGAACGTACCGACCCGGCTCGACAATGCCACCCTGCGCGAAACGGTGCGCATCTCGAGCGGCGGGCAGCGCGTGCGGCTCGTGTTTTCGAACCGCTACGGCCATGAGCCGGTGGAACTCGGCAGCGTAAAGGTCGGTCCGGCCGATGACGCGCGCACGGCACTTGCCCTGACGTTTTCCGGACAACCCCGCGTTTCCATCCTGCCCGGCGCGACGGTGACGAGCGATCCGGTCGCTCTCGCCGTGCCGGCGCTCGCGAAGCTGGCCGTGACGACGTACCTGCCCGCACCGACGACCGTCACGACTTTCCATTGGGGCGCGTGGCAGACCACGCAGGTCACCACGGGCAGCGGCAGGAGCAGCTTCGGCGGCCGCCTGTTCCTGAACGCTGTCATGGTCGAGGCCAAGACGCCCGCCCGCACCGTCGTCGTGCTCGGCGATTCGCTCACCGACGGCAACGGCTCGACGCCGGATGCGAACCGCCGCTGGCCGGACATCCTCGCGGAAAGGCTGGCGCCACACGGCATTGCCGTTGCCAACGCGGGCATCGCGGGCAACCGGCTGGCGCGCGACGGCATGGGCCGCAGCGCCCTCGCCCGCATGGAGCAGGACGTGCTTTCCCAGCCCGGCGTGACGGACGTCATCGTGCTGCTGGGTACCAACGACATCGGCTGGCCCGGCGGCCCGTTCGCGCCGCGCGAAAAACTCCCCACCCTGGACGGGCTTACGGCCGCGTACCGGCAACTGGTCGCCAGCGCCCGCGTGCGCGGCGTGTGCGTGACCGCGGGCACGGTGGCGCCATTCCAGGACGCGCTCGCCGGCACGCCGTTCGCCGGCCACTACAGTCCCGCCAAGGAACGCCTGCGCCGGCAACTGAACGACTGGATCCGCACGTCCGGCGCGTTCGATGCCGTCGTCGACTTCGACGCGGTCCTGCGCGACCCGGACAATCCGCGCCGCCTGCGGGCCGAATACGATTCGGGCGACCATCTGCATCCGGGCGATGCGGGCTACCGCGCGATGGCCGAGGCAATCGACATCGCGTCGCTGGTACACTGAACGCATGCCCAAGTCCAGGAAGAGCGCCGATTTCAGGATCGTCCGTGCCGCATTGCCGGGCGTGCAGGCCGTGGAAGCACACAGCGACCACGTCTTCGCGCGCCACAGCCATGACCAGTACGGCGTCGGCCTCATGCTGGCCGGCGGCCAGACGTCGAGCAGCGGACGCGGCCAGGTGGAGGCACTGGCGGGCGACGTCATCACGGTGAATCCGGGCGAAGTCCACGACGGCGCCCCGCTCGGCGGCGCACCCCGCGCGTGGCGCATGCTGTACCTGCCTCCATCGCTCGCCGCGGCCGTGGCGGCCGATCTGGGCGAAGGCGCCCGGCGCGATTACGCGTTCCACCAGCCGGTCGCCCGCCAGGCGGCGCTGGCCGCCTGTTTCCGGCGGCTCTATGCGGCCGTCACGGGCGACACGACCGCCCTCATGCGCGAACAATTGCTCCTCGAATTGCTGCACGGCCTGCAAGGCGATGCGCTGCCCGACCGCGCCACGACCGTCACCGCCGCGATCGCGCGGGCACGCGCGCTGATCGACGACGCGCCGGCCGCCGCGCCCAGTCTCGCCGACCTGGCGGCAGTCAGCGGCCTCAGCCGGTTTCAGCTCGTACGGCAATTCGCGCGGGCGACGGGCCTGACGCCGCACGCCTACCTGATCCAGCGCCGTATCGACATGGCCCGTGCGCTGCTGGCCCGCGGATCGACATTGGCGGACGCGGCCGCCGCCAGCGGCTTTGCCGACCAGAGCCACATGACGCGCCTCTTCATCCGCACCTATGGCATCACGCCCGGCGCGTATGCCTGCAATTTCGTTCAATACCGGCGCCCGCACGACGACTAAGCTGCGTTCCCATCGCAATGACGAGGAGAACGCCGTGTCCGATAAAACTTTGGGCCATGTGTGCCTGACGCTCGCGATGGTGCTCGTCGGCAGCACCGTCGTGGCCAGCAAGATCGCGGCCGCCGGCCTGCCGCCGTTCACGGCCACCGCACTGCGCTTCGCGCTCGCGCTGCCGTGCTTTCTCGTGCTGCTGCGCCTGTCCGGCCAGCGGCTCCCGCGGCCGGACAGGCGCGACGGCGTCCTCCTCGTCGTGCAGGGACTCGCCGGCACGGCCGGGTACACGGCGCTGCTGATGGCCGGGCTGCGCGCGACGTCGGCACTCGATGCCGGCGTCATCCTCGGCACCTTGCCCGTCGTGTCGGCCGGCGTCGCCGTGGTCGTGCTCGGCGAGCGGCCGCGGCCCGCGCTGCTCGCGACCGTCGCGCTGGCGGGCGTCGGCATGTTCATGCTGCAGCCCGCGGGCGCCGGCGCCGGATCGCTGGCGGGCAATGCGCTCGTCTTCGGCGCCGTGCTGTGCGAAGCCCTGTTCATCCTGCTCAACCAGCGGCTGCGGACCGCGATCCCGCCGCTCGCCCTGTCGACGCTGATGAGCGCCATCGGCCTCGCCGCGTCGCTGCCCTTCGCGCTGGCGGAAGGCGTGGCGCCGGCCGCCGCCACGCCGGCCGCGCTGCTCGCCGTCGCGTACTATGCGCTGTTGCCGACGGTCGGCGGCTTCCTGCTGTGGTATGCGGGCGCGGCCCGGGTCGGCGCGACGGAAGCGGCGCTGTTCACGGCGCTGGCGCCGGTGGCCGCGCTGCTGCTGGCGGCGCTGGTGCTGGACGAGCCGGTCACGGCGCGGCAACTGGCCGGCATCGCGTTCGTCCTCGCCGCGGTGGGCGTGTCGGCGCGGCCCGCCGCTTACCGGGCGCAGGCCTTGCCGCCGACGCCGTGATACCCCTGCGCCTTCGCATCGGCTTCCGTCATGTACTCGCCCTTCTTCGTCTTGCCGTAGTACTTGCTGCCCGCGCAGTGGTAGACCTTGCTGGAGCTGTTGGCCCAGACCTTGTCCGCGCCGCCGCCGGCCGCCCGTTCCTTCGGCGCCGGCGCGGGCCGCGCGGGCGCGGGCACCGAGGAAACAGGCTTGTCCGGTGCCAGCGGGTTCGGCACGGTCGTCTGGGCACATGCGGCGGCTGCCGCGAATGCGGCCAGCAGGAGGGCGAGATGGCGTTTCATAGGTTCTCCGGGAGCGATGACCGGCATTGTACGGCGCCGCGCGTCAAATCGCACCGCGCCGCAGGCGGCCGGGCAGCAGGCGCCGGGGATGCCAGGCCAGGATCAACGCGACGGACAGGGCGCCGGCCGGCATGAGCATGGCCCACAGCAGGCTGCCGAAGACGAGGCCGTCGCGTCCCGTGCAGAGCCCCCAGGCCAGCAGCATCGAGGCCATGCCGGTCGCGCGCAGGCGCGGGCGGAACCTGGCCGCGTCGGCGGGATGGCCGCCCGCCTGCGTCCAGTGGTCGGGCAGCACCAGCGCCAGGCACGCACACGCCGCGACGCACGCGCCGGCGGCGGCGGCCAGCAGGACGGTGCCGATCATGGCGCCAGCTCCGTCGTGACGACGCCGATCGTCGCGCGCACCCGGCGCCGTGCGGATGCCGCCCGGGCCGCCGCCACGGCGGCGGCCAGCAACATCAGGTCCACG
>CBIHRX010000337.1:0-7051 GCA_966212555.1 uncultured Massilia sp. | reverse complement strand
GGTGCGTTTTATAGCGCTGGAATTCCTCGTACGGCGACAGGTAAGGATTCTGGTACGACAGGCCCACGATGAAGCCGACGGCGACCTGGTTGTTTTCCAGGTGGTACAGGAACGAACCGCCGTAGGTGTCGTTGTCCAGCGGCCAACCGGCCGTGTGGATCACGAGGCCCGGCTGGTGCTTGGCCGGATCGATTTCCCACAGTTCCTTGATGCCGATGCCGTAGGTCTGCGGATCCTTGCCCTTGTTCAGGTCGTATTTCGCCATCAGCTGCCTGCCGAGATGGCCGCGCGAGCCTTCCGCGAACAGCGTGTACTTCGCGTGCAGCTCCATGCCGAGCTGGAACGCGTCGGTCGGCTGGCCGTGGCGGTTGACGCCCATGTTGCCGGTCGCGACACCCTTCACGGAACCGTCGTCGTTGTACAGGATTTCCGCGGCCGGGAAGCCCGGGAAGATCTCGACACCGAGCGCTTCCGCCTGCTGGCCCAGCCAGCGCACGACATTGGCCAGCGAGATCACGTAGTTGCCGTGGTTCGTCAGCATCTTCGGCATCATGAACGACGGCGTCTGGTAAGACTTCGTCTCGCTGAGGAACAGCATGCGGTCTTCCGTCACGGGCGTGTTCAGCGGTGCGCCCAGTTCCTTCCAGTTCGGGAACAGTTCATCCAGCGCGCGCGGATCCATCACGGCGCCCGACAGGATGTGCGCGCCCAGCTCGCCGCCTTTTTCCAGCACGCAGACCGACACGTCCTGGCCCTTTTCGGCCGCCAGCTGCTTCAGGCGGATCGCGGCCGACAGGCCTGCGGGACCGCCGCCGACGATGACCACGTCGTATTCCATTGCTTCGCGGGGGCCGTATTCTTCGAGGAGGGAGTTGGGCTGAGTCATGTCTTATAGTAGTAAAAAATGTTTAAGCACGAGTGTGCACTTTTTTGCGCTCGTTGGCAACGCCGAGCGCCATTGTAGGGCAACTATTAGACGCGGCAATCTAATCGGTGCGAAATAGGTGAAGTGTGTAATCATTATGACTTCGCAACAGAATATAGTTCGGGCACAGGGGGCGTAACGTGGGAATTGAAGTCAATTTCGAAGGAAAGATCGCGATGGTCACGGGCGCATCCAGCGGGCTGGGCGCGCGTTTTGCCAAGGCGCTGGCAGGCGCCGGGGCCCAGGTGGTGCTCGCGTCGCGCCGCATCGACCGCCTGAAGGAATTGCGAGCGGAGATTGAAGCGGACGGGGGCGCCGCCCACGTCGTGGCGCTCGACGTGACGGACCTGGCCAGCATCAAGGCCGCGATCGCCCACGCGGAGACGGAAGCGGGGCCGATCGACATCCTCGTCAACAACTCCGGCGTGTCGACGACGCAGCGCCTGCTCGACGTGAGCGAGGAAGACTATGGCTACGTGATGGACACGAACCTGCGCGGCGCCTTCTTCATGGCCCAGCAGACCGCGAAGCGGATGATCCAGCGCGCCAAGGGCGACCCGAAGAAGCAGCACCGCATCGTCAACATCGCGTCCGTCGCGGGCCTGCGCGTGCTGCCGCAGATCGGCGTGTACTGCATGAGCAAGGCCGGCGTCGTGCAGATGACGAAGGCCATGGCCGTCGAGTGGGGCCGCTACGGCATCAACGTGAACGCCATCTGTCCGGGCTATATCGCCACCGAGATGAACGAGGATTATTTCGACACGGAGCAGGGCAAGAAGCTGATCGAGATGCTGCCGCGCCGCCGCACGGGCAGGCCGGAAGACCTCGACGGCCTGCTGCTGCTGCTCGCGGCCGAGGAAGCCCATTTCATCAACGGCGCCATCATCACGGCCGACGACGGCATGACGGCCCAATGAGCGAGCCTGGCCCGCGGCTCCTGCTGATCCACGGCCTGCTGGGCTCGCTGACCTATTTCGAGCCGCAGCGCTACCTGCCCGGCGTCGACCTCCATACGCCCGATCTCATCGGCTACGGCCAGCGCCGCAGCGAGGATTCCCACATCACCTTGCTCGACCAGGCCGCCATGCTGGCGAAGGTCCTGCACGACGAGATCGGCGCGCCTGCGTGGGTGCTGGGCCACAGCGTGGGCGGCATCGTCGCGATGCTGCTGGCCGATCTCGTGCCGGACCTCGTGCGCGGCGTCATCAACGTCGAAGGCAATTTCACGTTGAAGGACGCGTTCTGGACGGGACGCATCGCCGCCTTGCCCGACGCCGAGTGGGCCGCGGAATACGGCGCGATGGAGGCGCACCCGGCCGCCTGGCTGGAACAGGGCGGCATCGAGGCGAGCGACGAGCGCGTCGCGTGGGCAAGGGACATCCTCGCGCATCAGCCGTACACGACCGTGCAAAAGATGGCGCAATCCGTGCTCGACACGACGGGCGATCCGGATTACCTGGGCTGCGTCGGCCGCGTGCTGGCGCGCGCGACGCCGCTGTACCTGGTCGGCGGCGAACAGTCCAGCGCGGGGTGGGACGTGCCCGACTGGGTGCTGTCGCAGGCACGCCGCGTGTGCGTGCAGCCGAAGACGGGGCATATGATGATGCTGGAGGATCCAGGGAATTTTTGCCGGATCGTGGAGTCCATCCTCTACGACGAGGGCTGCCGCTCCGGCGAGTGAGCCCGTATCATTGCGGCTTTTGGCAACGACACAGAGCAACGATGAGTGAAAAGAAGCAGGTCCACACCATGCGCCAGGCCATCCGCTGGGGCGACATGGATGCATTCGGGCACGTGAACAACACGGTGTATTTCCGGTACATGGAGAGCGGGCGCATCGCCTTCCTCGAGCAGGCCGCGGGCGACCTCGACATCCAGGGCGAAGGCCCCGTGATCGTCACGGCCTACTGCAGCTTCATCAGGCAGCTGAAGTACCCGGGCGAGATCGAGATCCGCACGTTCGCCGGTCCAGCGGGCAGGTCCAGTTTCGAAGTGACGCACGAGATCCGCATGGTCGACGAGCACGGCAATGCGGACGTCGTCGCGGCGGAGGGGGGCGGCAAGGTCGTGTGGATCGATTTCGCGGCCGAGAAATCGGTGCCGTTGCCGGCGGGGCTGCGGGCGTTGCTGCCGGCCGGCTGACAGTCCCGCCGCCCCGAATCGGTATTTCCGCAACATTAAAGGAACCAATCCGACGTTGTTCCTAATTCTTTAGGGCAACACTGCGCAAGTAATTGTAGTATTACGGTCGTAACAGTTAGTTTTTCTAACTTCAGCTGCGGCATCCCTTTGCGGCGCCGCGGCGATCACTGGAATCCGACCATGACCGTATCCGGCGCCGTTCTCGCCCCCGCAGGTAATACCCCCGCAACTTATATCAACATCAATACCGACGCGGACCGGCTGGTTGGCGGCGGCACCGTGCTGTCCTACCTCAAGCAGAACGCCGGTGACATGGTGACCTGGGCGCCATATCCCGAATTCGACGGCGTCGTCAAAGTGCTGGCGGCCGACAACAGCGTGCTCAAGACGATTTCGGTGCAGGCCGACCTGGGCGTCGCCGGCAGCGCCGTCAACGACCTGACCGTGGTGGCGCTGGCCAACGGCGGCTTCGTCCTGGGCTGGTCGGACTATACCGACGCCGACAATTGGAGCGAATCGCAAAGGGCGCACTACGCGATCTACGACGACGGCGGCAACCTCCAGACGAGCGGCCTCTTGTCGAGCACGAGCGGCAACAATGTGCGGATCGCCAGCCTGGCGAGCGGCGGATTCGCGACGGTGTTCCTCGCGAGCGGCGCGGCCCATACCCAGCAGGGCGTGGTCAATACATTCCTCTACGACGCCGGCAGCGGTACCTATGTCCAGCAGGCCGAGTCCTATGTCGGCGATCCGGTCAACAATGCGCCCGGTGCGGGCGCGGACGTGACCAAGCTGTTCATGCTGGGCGAGGCCGACATCACCGCGCTGTCGGATGGCGGCTTCATCGTCAGCGCGCCCACGTACGACTGGGTGAGTCCGAGCTACACGCCGCTGGGCGACTTCATCTTCAACTACTCGCCAACCGGTGCGCAGGAGAATTTCGCGAGCGGGAATTACTGGCAGCGCGTGAACTGGAACCCTGGCCAGATCGGCGATGTCGCCCAGGTCACGACCTTCTCGGGCGGCTTTGCCAGCCTCAATCGCGGCCACAACGGCCAATGGCAGGCCACGCTGTACCACGACGACGGCTCGCTGATCACGACCAACCAGTTGAGCGACCAGGTGTACCACAGCGGCGTCTTCGATACGCGCACCTATTACGCGAACAATCTCGCGCCCGTGGTCACGCCGGCGCTGGACGGCGCCATGAACGGCTTCAACCTGGACGACTTCGTCACCCTGGTCGACAACGGCAGCGACCTGCTCGCCGTGCTGCCGAACGCCGGCGGCGGTTTCGATTTCGCGCATATCTCGAAGACCACGGGCGCCCTGGTGTCGCTGGCCGACTCCGGCATCGCCGTACCGTCCGGGGCCACGCTGGCCAACCCGCGCCTGCTGCACGAAGGGAGCGGCTTCGATTTCACGTACGACGTGCTGACCCAGTCCGGATCCTACACCCTGGCCAGCACCTACCAGTACGGCCTGACCGCGCCGCCCGTGAACGCCGCGCCGACGGTCGACGGCATCGCCGGCGACGCCACCGATTTCATCGTGGGCACGCCGCAATACGTCGATGGCGGCAATGACTATGCGGACGTCCACGATCCCGACTCCGCCAGTTTCGACGGCGGCTTCCTGAACGTGCACCAGACGTCCGGCGGCGCGGACGGCAGCTTCAGTTTCGACCTCACGGTCGGCACGACCCAGATCCTGTGGGGCAGCGGCGCCCAGCCGGACACCAGCAACGACGGCGTGAACTTCACCGCGGCGCACGCGCCGGCGGTCGGCGACAAGGTCTGGTACGGCACCGGCCTCTCGACCGATCCCGCCGACTGGACGCTGGTCGGCATCATCGTGGCCGACGGCCAGGACGGGCACGACCTCAAGATCGCCTTCAGCAATACGGAAACGACGATCCCCGCAGGGGCGGGCATCAGCGACAGCTACCCGTCGCTCCTGCTGAAATACCTGATGTACACGGCGCCCACGCTGGGCGCGCGCGGCTTCGCCGTCACCGTGAACGACGGCGACGGCGCCACGTCCACCCCGGTCGGCCTGACGATGACCGGCACGTCGGACCAGAGCTCCACCATCACGGCGGCGGCCACGGTCGCGGAACCCGTCAAGCTGCCGGTGTCGGCGGACAGCGCGGGCGCGGCGGTGGCCCTGTTCGACTTCACCATCACGGATGTTGGCGGCGACGGCCTGGCAACCCGGGTCGACGCTCTGAGCCTCGACGCGTCCGGCACGGGCGATTTTTCGAAAGTCACGTGGCTGCTGACCGGTCCCGGCATCGGCTCTGCCGTCACCGGTACCTATAACGCGTCCACGCACAAGATCGAGTTCGCGAGCGTCGGGATCGTGGTGGCCGACGGCGCCGCCGCCGAGTACACGATCAAGGCGTACTTCGCCGACCCCGCCGGCGCCGTGCGCGGCGCCACGTACGCGCTGTCCATCGACGGCGATACCGGCCTGACGCTGGCGACGGGCCTCAGTTCGCAGATGGCCGCCGCGCAGGCTGCCGTCACCAACGGCAGCGGTTCCGTCGTCGTGGCCGGGCCGTCGGTGCTGGCCGTCGAACGCACGACGCCAACGCACAGCCCGACCAGTGCCGACAGCCTGACCTGGACCGTGCGCTTCGGCGAAGCCGTGCAGCACCTCGACGCGACCGATTTCGACGTCGCCGGCCTGACCGGCGAGACCATCGTCGTCGCGGCGGCCGGCACCAATGCCTATACGGTGACCGTCAGCGGCGGCGCGCTGGCAGGTCTCGACGGCAGCGTCACGCTTGGCCTGGCAGCCGGCCAGGACGTGATCAACGCCGACGACCAGGCCCTGGCCGGCCTCGCGCCGACCGGCACCGACGAGCGCAGCTGGGTCGTCGACAACACGGCGCCCGCCGCACCCGGCCAGCCGGACCTGCAGAACGCGAGCGACAGCGGCAGTTCGCAGACGGACGACCGCACCAACGTCACCGCGCCGACCTTCACCGGCAGCGCCGAGGCGGGCGCCACAGTCACCCTGTACGACGGGGACGGCACCGTGCTCGGCACGGGCGTCGCGACCGGCGGCACATGGACCATCCAGAGCATCGGCCTGGCGCCCGGGTCGCATACCGTGAGCGCACGCGCGACCGACGCGGCCGGCAACGAGAGCGCCGCGTCGGCCACGACGGCCGTCGTCGTCGACACGTCCGTCGCCGCCCCGGGCCTCGCGGCGATCACCGACACGGGCGCGAGCGCCGCGGACGGCATCACGAAGGACGGCACGGTGGGCGTGACGCTGGCGGGCGACGTCGCGGGCTGGGAATACAGCGTCGACGGCGGCGCCCACTGGACGGCGGGCAGCGGCACGAGCTTCACGCTGCCCGAGGGCAGCTACGCCATCGGGCAGGTGCAGGTGCGCCAGACCGACACGGCCGGCAACCAGAGTGCCGTCCAGGCGGGCACGCAGGCCGTCACCGTGGACACCACGCTGGCCGCACCCGCGTTCGCGCTGACCAGCGACACGGGCACGAGCGCCACGGACGGCGTCACGAGGGACGGCACGGTCGCGGTGACACTGGCGGGCGACGTCGCCGGCTGGGAATACAGCGTCGACGGTGGCACGCACTGGACGGCCGGCAGCGGGACGAGTTTCACGCTGGGCGAGGGCAGCCACGCGATCGGCGCGGTGCAGGTGCGCCAGACCGACACGGCCGGCAATGTAAACACGGCGACGAACGCGGCCGCGCTCACGGTCGCGACCAGCGTCGCGGCCCCGGGGCTCTCGCTGTCCAGCGATACGGGCGCGAGCGCCACCGACGGCGTCACGAAAGACGGCACGGTCGCCGTGACCCTGGCGGGCACCGTCGCCGGGTGGGAATACAGCGTCGACGGCGGCGTGCACTGGACGGCCGGCAGCGGCACGACCTTCACGCTCGCCGAGGGCAGTTACGCCATCGGCACGGTTCAGGTACGCCAGGCCGACCTTGCCGGCAACACG
>CBIHRX010000336.1:0-7056 GCA_966212555.1 uncultured Massilia sp. | reverse complement strand
TGCCGCTGGCGTCGATGTGCTGGGTGAGGTCGCCGCCGGCCACCTTCTCGGCCACTTCCACGGCCTGGCGGATCGGACTCACGATGGCGTTCGCCAGCACCCACGCGCAGACGGCGCCGAACAGCACGGCCACGCCGGCCACCACCATGATCATGCGCGCGCTGTTGCGGCTGGCGTTGTCGATTTCCTTGGCGACGGTGTCGATGCGGTTCTGCTGCATCTTGACCAGCTCGGCCTGCTTGCCTTCGTAGGCTTCCGACGTCGGGATGTATTCCTGGTTGAGGATGCGTTCGGCCGCTTCGGTGTCGCCGCCGGCCTTGGCCTTGATGGCCCGTTCCTTGGCCGACGTATAGGCCTTGCGCAGTTCGGTGATGCGGTTGAACAGCGCGCGTTCTTCGTCGCCGTCGAGCAGGGCCTCGATCTGCTTGAGCAGTTCGGTCGAGCGGGTGGCGGTCTTGACGCCGTCGGCCTTGAAGAATTCGACGAGGCTGGGGTCCGAGCTCTTGACGATGGCGGCCGTGCGGCGCACGGCGGCGAACGTCTGCATATGCCATTCCTCCATCATGCGCTCCTTGGCCAGCGGGACGGCCATCATCGCGCGCGTGGCATCCGCGATCGTGTTCAGGCGCCAGACGGCGGCGGCCGCGATGACGAGGGTCAGGCCCAGCACGAGGGCGAAGCCCACGCCCAGACGTTTCGCGATATTCAAATTGGCGAGAAAGCCCATATTGATTCTTCCTTGGTTCAAGCGTGATTGTTATGGGGGAAGACGTAACAAACAGTTCCCGGCTTGATTCTACGTACAGGAAGAAATTATGTGTTGCTTTGTGGAACTCATTGCACAAAATGTGTGCATATGAGCACCATAATGTTGCCGTCAGGTGACAGCTTAATGCATGTCGGTTAACCCCAATGATGAGGTTGACAACGAGTTTTACGGGGCGGTCTTGCGCAGGCGCGCGATGCGTTCGTCGGTGGCGGGATGCGTCGACAAATACGTCATCGACTGCTTCATCCAGCGCGGCAGCTTGTCCTCGCCCGGATGGGCGCGTTCCAGCGCTTCCAGGGCATCGGCGAGCGCGTCCGGTTCCAGGCCGTTGCGGCGCAGGACCGCGATCGCGTCGTCGTCCGCTTCCAGCTCCATCGTGCGCGAATACCGCATCTGCGTGAGCACGGCGGGCAGGCCGGCGGCGACGGCGCTGAAGTCGCCGAACAGCGTGGCCGACACGGCCGCCGTCAGCGACGACCCCGTCATCGCGCGCGTGGCGTGACGGCGTTCGATATGGCCGACCTCGTGGCCGATCACGCCCAGCAGGGCGGCTTTGCCGTTGTCGTCCAGTTCGTTGTCCTCGTCGAGCGCGAGGCGGACCATCGCGTCGGTCATCACGATCGTGCCATCCGGGAGGGCCAGTGCGTTGGCGCCCAGCGTGTCGGACGCCCGCACGAGCAGGCGCACGGGCACGCGCGGGTGCGCCGGCAACGCGCGGGGCAGCAGGGCTTCGACGTCGGCGATGCGGTCGTCCGAGAGGCGCGACGGCGCCAGCACGCCCTGCGCTTCCATGCCGGCCAGCGCGGCCTGGCCGAGCTTCGTGTCGACCGAGGCCGGCAGGCGCGCGGCGATGAATTCCGCGGCGGCCGGCACGCCCCAGACGAAGCCGGCGCCGAGCAGCGCCAGCAGCAGGACGAGGGCGAG
Organism: uncultured Massilia sp.; assembly: GCA_966212555.1. GTDB lineage: Bacteria > Pseudomonadota > Gammaproteobacteria > Burkholderiales > Burkholderiaceae_D > Telluria. The sequence goes on along the minus strand of CBIHRX010000336.1, from coordinate 5,363 downwards.
CAGGGCGGCGGGCCAGCGCGCCTGCCAGCGCTCGACGGCGCTCTTGCGGTAGCCGAGCGCGGCCAGCAGCGCCTGGCGTTCCGGGCCGTACGGCACCTCGCAGGTGGCGTCGCCGAGGCGCAGCATCAGCGGCGCCTGTCCGAACGGTTCGGCCAGCACGACGTCGGACAACGGATAGCGGCGCTCGCATCCCGGCGCATCGACGTGCAGGTGGTCATTGCGCACGTCCAGGCCCACCGGTTGCAGGCGGGCGTCGTGGCCATCGAAAAAGTGTGCGGCGATCATGTTCGGTTCCTTACCACGACAGGTCGACGCCGAGGAAGTCGGCGATGCCGTCGCCGGCCGCGGCGGCGGGTGGACGCCGTGCCGCCAGCACGGCCTGCTCGAAGCCGTCCGGCGCGTCGACGGTGATGTGGGCCACGCGATATTTCCACGTGCGCACGACGGCGAACGGGCGGAACAGGCCGAACGTCAGCAGGGTCAGCAGCACGTTGACCGCTTGCAGGCGCAGGTACGAGCGGACTCGCATCGCGCACGTGATGCGCACGCCGGCGAATGACGTCGCCGACCATGCCCGGTTGTTCATCCGCACCAGGATGTACGGACCGATCATCAGCAGGAACAGATAAAAGCTCGCGACGCCGACGGCGACCCCGAGCCAGGCTGCGGCCGCGTTCGCATGGAGTGCGCGCAGCAGGTAAGTCGAGACGACCCCGAGGATGACGACGAGGACCACCATGCCCAGGCCCATCAGGACTGCGGCCACATACGGCTTGGCCAGGTCCGCCGTATCGAGCGGGAACGTCGCACGTTGGTCGCCCGCCATCAGGTGCTTGTGCTGGTAGGCCTTCATCGCACCATGCATGAGTGGCCAGCACAGGTACAGCAGGAAAATGACGGCGACGCTGGGATTCCCCGGCATCAGCGCGAGAAGGGCGCCGGGCAGCACGAAGATCGCCACCGGCACGAAGTACACGATGTACGCTTCCTTGATGCCGCCCGCGAAGCCGAACGGCAGGCCCCGGTAGACCGTGTTCGACAGCCGGAAGCGCAGCGCGGAGCGCATCATGAACGGCAGGCCGGCCAGCAGCAGCACGATGGTGACGATGCCCACCTTGAGCGAAAAGCCGAACGCGTAATGGTAGAGGGCCAGCAGCGCCACGGCGAGGATGCGCCCGCGCAGGATCGCTTTCGGGTCGCCGCGGAAGTCGAAGGCGGCGCCGGCGAGCTGGGTGTTCCGGTAAAAATACTGCAGCCGGCGCGTCTTGGCCCAGGCCGAGTAGATGCCCAGCGTGGCCACCGTCAGCAGCAGGTTGACGATCCAGATGCGGAAGTATTCGGCGCCGCTGCCGGAGAACGACAGGCCATGCGAAGTCTGCTCGGGGAAGGGGCTGTCGTCGTGGGCGTGCATGGCCGATTTTCTTGACATGGAAGTAAGAACGTCAGTGTAGCCGCACTTCTTGTCGTTGTCGAACGGATATGTTGCCAATATGGAATGAGGAAGTATTTGCAGGTTTAAGGTATAATTTCTATTTCCCGCGCGTGCCGTTCGGCACCTTCTGCACAATGACCAAATTCGTATTCGTCACTGGCGGCGTCGTGTCTTCCCTGGGTAAAGGGATCGCGGCCGCCTCCCTCGCCGCGATCCTCGAATCGCGCGGTCTCAAAGTCACCATGCTCAAGCTCGACCCGTACATCAACGTGGACCCGGGCACGATGAGCCCGACCCAGCACGGCGAAGTGTTCGTCACCGACGACGGCGCCGAGACCGACCTGGACCTGGGCCACTACGAGCGCTTCATCAGCACGCGGATGAAGAAGGTGAACAACTTCACGACCGGCCAGATCTATGAATCGGTGATCCGCAAGGAACGCCGCGGCGAGTACCTCGGCAAGACCGTGCAGGTGATCCCGCACATCACGAACGAGATCCAGGATTACATCCGCCGCGGCGCCGAAGGCGTCGACGTGGCGCTCGTCGAGATCGGCGGCACCGTCGGCGACATCGAGTCGCTGCCGTTCCTCGAAGCCGCGCGCCAGCTGTCGCTGCGCCAGGGCCGCAAGGGCGCCGCGTTCGTGCACCTGACGCTGGTGCCGTACATCTCGTCCGCCGGCGAACTCAAAACCAAACCGACCCAGCACTCGGTGCAGAAATTGCGCGAGATCGGCATTTCGCCGAACGCGCTGCTGTGCCGCGCCGACCGCCGCATCCCGGACGACGAGCGCGCCAAGATCTCGCTGTTCGCCAACGTCGAAGAGCAGGCCGTCATCTCCGTGTGGGACGTCGACACGATCTATAAAGTGCCGCAGGTGCTGCACGACCAGGGCCTGGACGACATCATCCTGGACGCCCTCGGCCTCGAGGCGCCCAAGGCCGACCTGTCGATGTGGACGAAGCTGATCCACACGCTGGAAAACCCGAAGCACGAAGTCACGATCGGCATGGTCGGCAAGTACGTCGACCTGATCGAGTCCTATAAATCGCTGACGGAAGCGCTGCGCCACGCCGGCATCCACACGGAAAGCCGCGTCAACATCGAATACATCGACTCGGAAGAGATCGAGTCGACGGGCTGCGCCAACCTGGCCAAGTACGACGCGATCCTCGTGCCGGGCGGCTTCGGCAAGCGCGGCGTGGAAGGCAAGATCATGGCCGCCCGCTATGCCCGTGAAAACCAGATCCCGTACCTCGGCATCTGCCTGGGCATGCAGGTCGCGCTGATCGAATACGCGCGCCACATGGCCGGCCTGCCGAACGCCAACTCGACGGAATTCGATCCGGAGACCGACCAGCCGGTCGTCGCCCTGATCAACGAGTGGCAGAACCACGACGGCAAGGTCGAGAAGCGCGACATCAATTCCGACCTGGGCGGCACCATGCGCCTCGGTGCGCAGACCTGCGCCGTGAATCCGGGCACGCTGGCCGCCGAGATCTACGGCAACGTCGTGACGGAGCGCCATCGCCACCGCTACGAAGCGAACAATTACTACCTGCCGAAGGTCGAAGCGGCGGGCCTCGTCGTCGCGGCGCGCACGCCGAACGAAGACCTGTGCGAGATCATGGAACTGCCGCGCAGCGTCCACCCGTGGTACATGGGCGTGCAATTCCACCCCGAGTTCAAGTCGACGCCGCGTAACGGCCACCCGCTGTTCTCGTCGTTCATCCAGGCCGCGCTGGCCCACCAGGCGGCCAACAAGCAGGCCGCAAATGGTCCTGCACGTGTGCAGGACGCCCTGCAAGGAGATGCAGCATGAAACTGTGCGGATTCGACGTCGGCCTCGACCAGCCGATCTTCCTGATCGCCGGCACCTGCGTGATCGAGTCGCGCCAGATGGCGCTGGACGTCGCCGGCCAGCTGAAGGAAATCACCTCGGCGCTGGGCATCCCGTTCATCTATAAATCGTCGTTCGACAAGGCGAACCGTTCGTCCGGCAAATCGTTCCGCGGCCCCGGCATGGAAAAGGGCCTGGAGATCCTGGCCGACGTGCGCAAGGAAATCGGCGTGCCCGTCCTGACCGACGTGCACACCGAGGAAGAGATCCCGGTCGTCGCGAGTGTCGTCGACGTGCTGCAGACGCCGGCCTTCCTGTGCCGCCAGACGGACTTCATCAACGCCTGCGCCCGTTCCGGCAAGCCCGTGAACATCAAGAAGGGCCAGTTCCTGGCCCCGGGCGACATGAAGAACGTGATCGACAAGGCGCGCGCGGCCGCTGCCGAAGCGGGCCTGCCCGACCAGTTCATGGCGTGCGAACGCGGCGTCTCGTTCGGCTACAACAACCTCGTGTCCGACATGCGTAGTCTCGCGATCATGCGCGAGTCGAACTGCCCGATCGTGTTCGACGCCACCCACTCGGTGCAGCTGCCGGGCGGGCAGGGGACGTCGTCCGGCGGCCAGCGCGAGCACGTGCCCGTGCTGGCGCGCGCCGCCGTCGCGGCGGGCGTGTCGGGCCTGTTCATGGAAACCCACCCGAATCCCGCATGCGCGCTGTCGGACGGCCCGAATGCCGTGCCGCTCGCCCGCATGAAGGATTTGCTGACCACACTGGTCGACCTCGACCGTATCGTCAAGAAGGCCGGCTTTATCGAATCGGACTTTCAATAACCGGGGACGTGGCGCACAACGTCGTTCTCGCGAAATGTATCAACGTCATCCCCGCGAAAGCGGGGATCCATGCTGAACGTATTCAAGTGGCTCAGTATGGGTTCCCGCTTTCGCGGGAACGACGGGTATAAGCTAACAATGCGCCGTGCGGCTTGGCGCGACTGTATCGATTTAAACTTTCTGGAGATTAAAGAACCATGAGTGCTATCGTTGATATCATCGGCCGCGAAATCATCGACTCGCGCGGCAATCCGACCGTCGAGTGCGATGTGCTGCTGGAATCCGGCGTGATGGGTCGCGCCGCCGTCCCGTCGGGCGCCTCGACCGGTTCGCGCGAAGCCATCGAGCTGCGCGACGGCGATCCGAAGCGTTACTTCGGCAAGGGCGTGCTGCAGGCCTGCGAGAACATCAACACCGAGATCAGCGAAGCCATCATGGGCCTGGACGCCAACGAACAGGCATTCCTGGACCGCACCCTGATCGACCTGGACGGCACCGAGAACAAGAGCCGCCTGGGCGCGAACGCGATGCTGGCCGTCTCCATGGCCGTCGCCAAGGCCGCCGCCGAAGAAGCGGGCCTGCCGCTGTACCGCTACTTCGGCGGTTCGGGCGCGATGCAGATGCCGGTGCCGATGATGAACGTCATCAACGGCGGCGCGCACGCCGACAACAACCTGGACATCCAGGAATTCATGATCATCCCGGTCGGCGCCCCGTCGTTCAAGGAAGCCGTGCGCTACGGCGCCGAGGTGTTCCACACCCTCAAGAAGATCCTGCACAGCAAGGGCCTGAACACGGCCGTCGGCGACGAAGGCGGCTTCGCCCCGTCCGTCGCGAACCATGAAGAAGCCATCAAGCTGATCATGCAAGCCATCGAGCAGGCAGGCTACGTGGCCGGCCAGGACATCGCCATCGGCCTGGACTGCGCCGCCAGCGAGTTCTACAAGGACGGCAAGTACGTGCTGGAAGGCGAAGGCGGCCTGCAGCTGTCGGCCCAGGACTTCACCAACATGCTGGCCACCTGGTGCGACAAATACCCGATCGTCTCGATCGAGGACGCCATGGCCGAAGGCGACTGGGAAGGCTGGGCCACCCTGACCGCCGCCCTGGGCAAGAAGGTGCAGCTGGTGGGCGACGATCTGTTCGTCACCAACACCAAGATCCTGAAGGAAGGCATCCAGAAGGACATCGCCAACTCGATCCTGATCAAGATCAACCAGATCGGCACGCTGACCGAAACCTTCGCCGCCATCGAGATGG
>CBIHRX010000335.1:0-7132 GCA_966212555.1 uncultured Massilia sp. | reverse complement strand
CAGTCAGCATAGGTTCCCGCTTTCGCGGGAACGACGGTTTTTCCCTATGGCGGGCTTATTTTCGACGGTAAAAATTATTCCGGACAGCAGTGCGCCTGCGCGGGAATGACGGTATGCTTAGGCTACTTGGCCGGCTCCAGCAACCCGCGCGCTTTGAACCACTCCTCCGCCCGTTTCGGCCACTCCGACGCCGTTCCGAGCCCCGCCCGCATCCCCATCCCGTGCGACCCATGCTCGAACAGATACATCTCGGCCGGCACCTTCGCCCGCGTGAGCGCCTGGTAGAACAGGATGCTGTTCTCGACCGGCACCGTCTGGTCTTCCTGCGTGTGGATGAGGAGTGTCGGCGGCGTTGCGGCCGTGACCTGCTGCTCGACCGACATCAGCCGCACGTCGGCCGCGGACGGGTTGGCGCCCAGCAGCGCCTTGCGCGAACCCGCGTGCACGGCCGGGCCGTCCATCGTGATCACGGGGTACATCAGCACGAGGAAGTCGGGGCGGGCGCTGACCTGGTCCAGGTCCGCGCCCGTGCGGCCCAGCGAGTGGTCGTACAACGTGCCGGCGCTGGCGGCGAGGTGGCCGCCGGCCGAGCTGCCCATCACGCCGATGCGGTCCGGGCGGATGTGGTACCGTGCCGCCTGGGAGCGCACGAGGCGGACGGCGCGCAGCACGTCGCGCAGCGGCGCCGGGTGGCCGAACTCCTGCATGCGATACTTGAGCACGAAGCTCGTGATGCCGAGGGTGCCGAGCCATGCCGCGTACTGCTCGCCTTCGCGCGCCGTGGACAGCCGCACGTAGCCGCCGCCCGGGCAGATGATGACCGCGGTGCCGTTCGGGCGGTCGACGGCGGGGCCGTACACGGTCAAGGTCGGCTCGCTCACGTTGGACACGCGGCCGTCGTCGACGTGTTCCGGACCGAAGCCGGGCTTCGCGTCCGGCACGCCTTCGGGCCACAGCGGGATCGTGGCCAGGGAGGGAATTTGCGGCGCCGCGAAAGCGGCATCGACGGCACCGGCGAGCAGGGCGCCGGCGGCGAGTTTCATGTAACGTCTCCTGTTTTCATTCGAACGATTCATCATGAGGTCCTGACATGGTAAAGCTTGGGTGGTTGGGCGGCGCACTGTTGTGCGCGGGTCTGCTGGGATGTGCGTCGACGCCGGCGCCGGCGTCGGTGCACGGTGCGCTCGGCGCACTCGATATCGTGACGACGCCGGCGGCCACGCTGGACACGGTCTGGCAGGCGCGCCCCGACGGCGTCATCGCGGTGGCGGGCAAGCCGTCCGGCTTCATCGCCACGCGCGACACGTACACGGATTATCGCCTGCACGTGGAATGGCGCTGGACCGGCAAGCCGGGCAACGGCGGCGTGCTGCTGCACGTGGCGTCCGGACCGAAGGACGGCGTGTGGCCCTACAGCATCCAGGTGCAGACGAAGCACGGGGCGGTCGGCGACCTGTTGCCGATGGCGGGCGCCACGTTCAACGAACCGCTGACGACAGCGCCGGGCGCGTACCCGCCGATCAAGGCCCACGTCGCCGCGGACAGCGAACGCCCGCCCGGCGAGTGGAACAGCATGGACGTGCTGGTGCGCGGCGGCTGCATCGACGTGACCATCAACGGCGTGCCGCAGAACGCCGTCACGATCGCGCAGCCGGCGACGGGCCGCATCGGCTTCCAGCTCGAGGGCACGCCGTACGAACTGCGCAACCTGCGCGTGGAGCGGCTTTAACGCGGGCGCTTCAGCCATGCTTCCGGCACCGGCACGATGCAGATGTTCATGGTGCGGCCATCGGCGGACAGCATCGCCGACTGGATCTCGATGCGCGTGCCGTCCGGGCTGAACGTGGGGTGAGGGTGGTCGGCGGCCGTCGTCTTGTGGCCGGTCGTCAGCAGCTTCATCTCGTGGCTGGCGCGGTCGATGAGGTACAGGCTGCGGCTGAAATCGTCGCCGACGGCGAAGCGGCCGTCGCTGGAGCCGTGCACGTGCCAGAAGCCGCTGCCGGAGGGCGTCTGCCCGACGATCTGCATCTGGCGCGTGCGCAGGTTGACGATCGCGAGGCCGCTCGGTTTTTCGCGCGTGCCGGTCCGGCCCCAGCCGTCGTCCTGGCCGGGGTTCGCACCGCCGACGTCGGTGGCCGGGCCGTCCACGGCCGCCGCGGCGCCGGGAATCGCGCGGTGGCCCATGATGGCGAGGGCCACTTCGTCCTTGCCGATCACGGCTTCGTGCGTGACCCACTCGTACGGCGCCTCCGGATACAGGGGACGCAGGCCGCTGCCGTCGGCCTTCACGGTCCACGTGCGCTGCGGCGACTTGCCGCCGGTCTCCCAGCAGAACACGATCTCGCCCGGATTCCATAGATTCGCCTGGATGTGGCCCACCTGGAACGGCACCGACACGACGTGGCGCACTTCGCCCGTGCGCACGTTTACGCGCGCGATGCCGGCCGGACCGGCGCCCATCTTGCGCGGGCCGAACGCGGGTTCCAGCTTCGTGCCCGGCGCCAGGTGGCGCGCCGCCTCGTGCGGGCCGACCCGTACGTACAGCCATTCCTCGTCCGCGTCCAGCGCCGTGTCGCCATAGGCTTCCATCGAGGCCGGCAAGGTCGCGGCCACGCGCTGGTAGCTGGCCGCGCCGCGCATGCGGCCGGCCGCGCTGTCCGCGAGCACGCGCGCGAGGTCGACTTCGACCACTTGCCTGTCGTCGCCGGCGCGGCGCAGGAAGTACAGCTTCATCGACTTGCGCGCCGCGTTCAGCATGCCCTCGTAGCCGCCCTCCGTGACCTGCACGATGTCGCCCGTCCGTTCGTTGACGGCCATCGCCTCGTTGCCGGCCAGGCGCGAGCGGAAGATCAGCCAGCGGCCGTCCGAAGTCCATTGCGGGTGCGTCTGGTAGATCTTCGAATCGCCGTGCGGCCGGCTGGTGAGGAAGGTCAGGCGGGTGCCGGTCACGGGGTCGACGACTTCCTTGCGTTCGGACGGGAAGCGCTGGCCGATGGCGGCGAATGCGTCTGCGGTTGCGAGCAACGCGCAGAACAACGTCATTACGGGCAGTATGCGCATGGGCGGTCTCCTTGTTAGAATCCGAGCATTGTTGCAGCGGCGGCCGCGCACAACCGATCATTTTCCTGATTCTTTGGGTAGCCCCGTTTTGACGGCGGACGGCGCAAGCATAGAATGCAACGCAGAACAGAACAACGACCGGAATCCCGCCATGCCGCTCTTTTCCCGCCTGCTCCGCGCCGCCGCGCTGATCCTGTTGACCGTCGCCGGCGCCCACGCCCAGCCGCTGCCGGCCGCCGTCAATACCGACCCGGCCCGCGCCCAGGTCACCTTGCCGGAACCGGCGAATCCCGCACTGCCGTCGCTGGTCCTGATCGGCGATTCGACGGTCCGCAACGGCCGCGACGACGGCCAGGGCAAGGGCGCGGCCGGCCAGTGGGGATGGGGCAATCCCGTCGCCGCGTGGTTCGACCCGGGCAAGGTCAACGTCGTCAACCGCGCCGTCGGCGGGCTGTCCAGCCGTACGTACATCACGAGCGGCCACTGGGACCGCACGCTGGCCTTCGTCAAGCGGGGCGATATCGTCGTGATGCAGTTCGGCCACAACGACGCGGGCGCCGTCAACGACACGAGCCGTGCGCGCGGCACCTTGCGCGGGATCGGCGAGGAAACCGAAGAGATCGACAACCTGCTCACGCACAAGCACGAAACCGTGCACACGTACGGCTGGTACCTGCGCAAATACGTGGCCGACATCCGCGCGAAGGGCGCCACGCCCGTCATCTGTTCGCCGATCCCGCACAAGCAGTGGGACGCAACGGGCCAGGCGAAGCGCGACCGCGACACGTACGGCGGCTGGGCCGTGGCGGTGGCGCAGGCGGAACACGTCGGCTTCGTCGACCTGAACGAGGGCATCGCGCGCCGCTACGACGCACTGGGCCATGACGCGGTCGTGCAGCTGTTCCCGCAGACGACGCCCGACGAGCACACGCACACCAACTGGGCCGGCGCCGTGCTGAACGCGCAGGTCGCCGTGGACGGCATGAAGGCGCTGGGCGATCCGCGCATCGCCGCATGGCTGAAGCCGCAGGCGCCCGTGCATCCGCAGCCGCCGCTGCGCGAGGACGACCGTCCCGTCGTCGATGCGCGCGCCGTGCGCGACGAGGCACCGCGCGACGCGACTCTGCCGACCTTGTACCTCGTCGGCGATTCGACCGTGAAGAGCGGCGGCGTGAACGGCGCCATCGGCTGGGGCGAGCGCATCGCGCCGTATTTCGATGCGCGCAAGATCAACGTGGTGAACGCCGCGATCGGCGGCCGCAGCAGCCGCACGTATTTCACCGAAGGGCGCTGGGACAAGGTGCGTGACCAGTTGAAGCGCGGCGACGTCGTCCTCGTCCAGTTCGGCCACAACGACGGCGGCCGCATCGGCGACCCCGCGATGAAGAACCGCGCGTCGGCGCCCGGCACCGGGCCGGAGACGGTGGAAGACACGCGTCCGGACGGCACGAAGGAGCAGGTGCACAGCTTCGGCTGGTATATGGCGCGCTACGTGGCGGAGGCGCAGGCGAAGGGCGCCACCGTGATTCTCGTCTCTCCGGTGCCGCACCGCGACCGCTGGCAGGAAGGCCGCGACTTCGCCACGTTCGCGGACTGGGACCGCCAGGTGGCCCAGGCCGGCGGCGCGCTGTTCATGGACCTGACCCTGCTCGTCGCCGACGGCTACAGGCGGATCGGCGCGGACAAGGTGAACACGCTGTTCGCCGATGCGCGCACGCACACGAATGCCGCGGGCGCCGAGTTCAACGCGGAGCGTGTCGTGGCCGGCCTGAAGGCGTTGTCGGGCAATCCGCTGGGCCCGTACTTTGCCGCTGCGGCGCTGGCGGTGCGATGAGGTTCGCGCCGCTCATCCTGCTGGCGCTGGCCGGTGCGGCGCACGCCGAATGCACCGCGTGGGGCCGGCCTGGCGCCGTGCTGTTCAAGGACGATTTCAGCGGCCCGCTGACGGGCTATGTGGCCGAGTATGCGCGCAAGCCGGGCAACGCTGTCGAAAACCGCGACGGGCGCCTGGTGATGGACGTCGACGGCGGCGCCACCGTGTGGCTGGACCGGCCCCTGTCCGGCAATGTCCTGATCAGCTTTACGCGCAGGGTCGTCGTCGACGGCGGCCCGAACGACCGGCTGTCCGACCTGAACGTGTTCTGGATGGCGCGCGACCCGAAGCGGGCCAACCTGTTCACGCGCAGCGGCAAGTTCGAGGACTACGACGACCTGGCGATGTACTACGCGGGCATCGGCGGCAACCGCAACACGACGACGCGCCTGCGCCGCTATGGCGGCGGCGTCCGCGAACTGGTCAACGAATACACCGACGGCGCGCACCTGCTGGAACCGAACCGCGACTACCGCATCGAGATCGCGGTGTACGAGGGCTGCACGCGCGTGCGCGTGGACGGCAACACCTGGTTCACGTACCGCGACCCGCATCCGCTCAGGAGCGGCTGGTTCGGCTTGCGCACCACGTGGTCGCGCCAGACGGTGGACGATCTACGAATACAACGACTCGACTGACAGGAGACTTGCTTGAAGAACCGTTTGAAGCCATGCGTGGCACTGGTCATGGCCGCCTGCGCGCTGCACGCGTCCGCCCAACAGGCGCCGGCCCCGCAGGAAAAGGGGCCGGCCGCGGCCGACGCCATGCTGCACGCGCTGGAAGTGCATTATCCGACGCCTTACCGCGCGATGGACGCGGCCGAGGTCAAGGCCGTGCTGGACCGCGTATTCGGCTACCTGGACAAGGTCACGCCGGCCGAGGTGATCGACCAGCGCACAGGCGCACCCGTCACGGATCTGTCCACGCCGAACGCGAACGCCGTGCTGAAGCCGGGCGACTTCCGCCTGACGAGTTACGAATGGGGTGTGACGTACACGGGCATGCTGGCCGCGGGCGCCGCCACGGGCGACCGGCGCTACACGGATTACGCGCTCAAGCGGCACGAGTTGCTGTCCCGGCTGACGAAGACGTATCTCCCCGTCGTGCAGGCCGATCGCGAACATGCCGCGGCGCCCATCAAGAGCTTCCTGAATCCGCACGCGCTGGACGACGCCGGCGCCCTGTGCCAGAGCTTCCTGAAGGCGAAGCTGGACGGATCGCCGGTGGACTATTCGCAGATGATCCCCGTCTGCGGCGACTTCGTCACGAAGAAGGAATACCGGCTGAAGGACGGCACGCTGGCGCGCGGCGGCCCGGACGGCCGCGGCGGCGTGAAGATGCGTCCGCTGCCCGACACGCTGTGGCTGGACGACATGTTCATGGGCGTGCCGACGATCGCCTACCTCGGCAAGGCGACGGGTGATGCACGCTACTACGACGACGCGGCGCGCCAGGTGCTGCAGTTCTCGAAGCGCATGTTCAACAAGAGCCTCGGCATCTACATGCACGGCTATGTCGAGGGTTTGCGCGACCACCCGGAGATGCACTGGGCGCGCGCGAACGGCTGGGCCGTGATGTCCATGGTCGAGGTGCTGGAAGTGCTGCCGAAGACGCACAAGGATTACAAGGCCGTGCTCGAACAACTGCGCGCCCACGTGAAGGGCCTCGCCAACTACCAGACGAAGGACGGTTTCTGGCACCAGCTCATCGACCGCAACGACACGTACCAGGAGACGTCCGCCACCGCCATCTACGCGTACGCCATCGCGCGCGCCGTCAACCGGGGTTATGTCGACGCGCAGGCCTACGGACCGATGGCGAATCTCGCATGGAACGCGGTCGCCGGCAAAGTGCAGCCGAACGGGCAGATCGAAGGCATCTGCGTGGGCACGGGCATGGCGTTCGATCCCGCGTTCTACGCCTACCGGCCGACCAGCGTGAAGGCGGCGCACGGGTATGGGCCGACCTTGCTGGCGGGCGCGGAGATCATTGCGATGAACCGCAGGTTCAAGTTCGGGCTGAACGACAGTGGGCTGATGTACCAGGGCGCACGATAACGCCACCGTCATTCCCGCGCACGCGGGAATCCATGCCGAGTGTCCGAAGCCGCGGCGATTCCCACCTGCGGATTTCTGGTGTTCAGAATGGGTTCCCGCTTCCGCGCACTGCTGTCCGGAATAATTTTTACCGTCGAAAATA
>CBIHRX010000334.1:0-7150 GCA_966212555.1 uncultured Massilia sp. | reverse complement strand
CTCGGCGCCGGTGCCGACCTCGTCGTGCCCTCGTCGCGCATCCGCGAAATCGACGCGATGGGCGCGGCGCTGCGGGCCGCGGGCGCACGCCGCGCCGCCCACGAGCGGGACCGCGAGGACGCCCTGGAACAGGCGCGCCAGGCCGGCCGCGCCAAGGACGAATTCCTCGCCGTGCTGGGCCACGAATTGCGCAACCCGCTCGCGCCCATCGCCGGCGCGCTCGACCTGATGGACCTGCGCGACGAGGCCGGCTCCCGCCGCGAGCGCGGCATCATGCGGCGCCAGGTCGCGCACCTGAAACACCTCGTCGACGACCTGCTCGACGTGTCGCGCATCGCATCCGGCAAGCTGCGCATCGACATCGCACCCGTGGACCTGGCGGCCGTCGCGCGCCACGCCGTCGCCGCCCTGCCCGGCCAGCCGATCCGCCTGCAGGCCCCCGATACGCTGTGGGTCGACGGCGACGAACACCGCCTCACGCAGGTGCTGGGCAACCTGTTGTCGAACGCGACCCGCTTCGGCAGCACGGACACGCACGTCGTCCTCGAACGCGTGGGCGGCGACGCCCGCCTCGTCGTCGCCGACAACGGCGTCGGCATGGAGGCGGGGCTGGCGCAGCGCGTGTTCGAACCGTTCTACCAGGCGCCGCAACCGCTCGTGCGCCACAGCGGCCTGGGACTCGGCCTCGCCATCGTGCACCGCATCGTCGAGCTGCACGGCGGCCGCGTGAGCGCGCACAGCGACGGTCCCGGGCTGGGCAGCCGCTTCGAGATCGTGCTGCCGGCCGGCGCGCCCGCGTCCGATGCCGCGCCCGCCGCCGTCCATGCGGACGCGCCCCCGCTGCGCGTGCTGGTCGTGGACGACAACGAGGACGCCGCCGCGCTCACTGCCGCGATCCTGCGCCAGCTGGGTCACGACGCGAAGACCGCGCACACGGCGACCGCGGCGCTGGAGCTGCAGGCGGCGTGGCCGCCGGACGCCGCGATCCTGGACATCGGCCTGCCCGACATGGACGGCTACACTCTGGCCGCCGCCATGCGCCGCGCGGCCGTCAAGCCGCTGCGGCTGACGGCCCTCACCGGCTTCGGCCGCCAGGCCGGCGTGGCCGCGCACAAGCCGCCGGATGCGGCCGCGTTCGACCTGCACCTGACCAAGCCGGCCAGCCTGGATGACCTGCGGCGGGCGCTCGGCACCGAGGATGCGGACGCGTCGGCCGGCCCGGCGCCAGCCTGAACGGTGCCGCCGCCCGCGCGCTGCGCGCCGCCGGTGCCCGCGTGCTCGCATTTGTCGGTTAGTTGCAGAAATTTCGGGAAGCAAACGCCGCGGATGGCGGCGTCGTCCCGGTCAGATGTGCTGGTCGAACACCTGGCGCAGGTAGGCAATGAAGGTCTCGTCCGTGCTGAAGCCCTTGCCGGGGCTGTCGGACAGCTTGGCGACGGGCTGGCCGTTGCAGCGCGTGAGCTTCATGACGATGTTCAGCGGCTCGTACTGCGTATCGTTGGTCAGCTTGGTGCCGATGCCGAAGCCCGTCATCACGCGGTCGGCGAAGTGGCGGTACAGGCTCAGCGCCTTGGGCACGGTGAGCGCGTCCGAGAACACGAGGCGCTTCGTGCGCGCGTCGATGCGCAGTTTGGCGTAGTGCGCGATGGCCTTCTCGCCCCACTCCACCGGGTCGCCGGAATCGTGGCGCAGGCCGTCGAACAGCTTGGCGAAATACAGGTCGAAGTCGCGCAGGAACGCGTCCATGCCGACGACGTCCGTCAGCGCCGTGCCCAGGTCGCCGCGGTATTCCTGCACCCAGTCCTCCAGCGCCTTCTTCTGGAAATCGCGCAGGCGCACGTCGAACGACTGGAACGCCTGCATGTATTCGTGCGCCATCGTGCCGATCGGCACCAGGTCGAATTTCTTCGCCAGGTAGACGTTCGACGTCCCCTTGAAGAACTGCGGCAGTTCGCGCGCCAGCGTGGCGACGACTTCCTCGTGCCAGTCGCCCGAGAAGCGGCGGCGCACGCCGAAGTCGAAGAACTCGAACGGGTTGGCCTTCTTCGGTTCCTGGTCGAACGCGCGGAACTCGTCGACCTTCTGCGCCAGCCGCCTGCGCGCCTCCTCGATCGCGGCCTGCTGGTCGAAGCGGCGGAAATACAGTTCGTTGACGATGTACAGCACGAAGATCTCGAAGCCCATCACGTGCACGATGGGGCCGCAGGCGCGGATGCGCAGGTGCGGCCCGTCCGTTTCCACGTGGATGAATTTGCGCTGGAAACGGAACAGCGTGAGGAAGTCGGCGAAGTCGCTTTTGATGAAGCGCAGGGACCGCATGTAATTGACGTCGTCCTCGGTGAACATCAGCGTGCACAGATGGTCCAACTCCCGTTCGACTTCCTCTTTCAGCTCCGCCAGCGGATAAGCAGGCGTGTTGCGGCACTTGAACTCGTATTCGCCGATGGCGTTCGGGTGCATGTGCAGCAGGGCCTGCCACATGGTGAATTTGTAGAGATCGGTTTCGAGCAGGCTGCGGACGACGGGTTTCATGGGTGGCTGGGTCTTCCTGTTGTTGTGGTGTCGGTTGCTTCAGGTCGAGGCGCCGGACGGCTTGCGCGTGCCGCGGGTGCGTTTTTTGGGCGCGAGCATCGTGCCCGTGCAGGCGGGCGTGCCGCAGCGGCAGGCGAACAGGCGCTTCAGCGCGGGCGTATGGCGCTCGTCGTAGATCAGCGCGTAGTTGTAATTCAGTTCCTCGCCCGCGTCGATGTCGCGCAGCGCGTGGATGTACACGCGGCCGTCCTCTTCGTAGGCTTCGCAATTGGGTTCGCACGCGTGGTTGATCCAGCGGGCGTCGTTGCCGCGCCGGCCGCCGTCGATCACGTTGCCGTCGGCGAGGCTGAAGTAGAACGTGTGATTGACCGGGCCGTCCCGTTCGGCGGCGCGGCGCGTCGCCTCGTCCCACGTGATGCGCTCGCCGCGGTATTCGATGATGCGCTCGCCCGCCGCGATGGCGCGCAGCGCGAACACGCCGTTGCCGTGCACGGGCGACTTCCTGACCTCGTACACGGCCGGGCGCACCGGCTTTGTCGTTTTGCCGGCCGCCCTGGCGGCGTGGATACCCTCGCTTGCGGTGTGCTTCGATGAAGACGGACTGACGGTGGGGCTCATTGGGTCGGCGTTCGGTTGGATGGACAAGATCTATTATGGATCGGATCGCGGCAATCCTGCCGCACGCCTTTATCTTACCGCGCCGGCCGCTCAGCCGCCGAAGTCCGCTTCGGTAAATTCGGCGACCGCGCGCTCGCCCGCCGCCTCCGCCTTGCGCAACTCGACGCGGCGGATCTTGCCGGAGATCGTCTTCGGTAGCTCCGTGAACGCGATGCGGCGGATGCGCTGGTACGGCGCCAGCCGGTCGCGCGCGAACGCGAAAATCGCGGCGGCCAGTTCGCGCGTCGGCTCCACGCCGGGACGCAGCGCAATGAACGCCTTCGGTACGGCGAGGCGCACCGGATCGGGGCTCGGGACGATGGCCGCCTCCAGCACGTCCGGATGCTCGATCAATACGCTCTCCAGTTCGAATGGGCTGATGCGGTAGTCGGACGACTTGAACACGTCGTCGTTGCGGCCCACGTAGAAGTAATAGCCCTCTTCGTCCACGCGCGCCGTGTCCCCCGTGTGATAGTGGCCGCCGCGCATCACGTCCGCCGTCTTCGCCGCGTCGTTCTCGTAGCACAGCATCAGGCCCAGCGGGGCCGGCGCCAGCGCCAGCGCGATCTCGCCCTCCTGCGCCGGCCGGTCGTCGACGTCGAGCAGCGCGACGCGGTAGCCCGGCAGCGGCCGCCCCATCGATCCGGGCTTGACGGGCTGGCCCGGCGGGTTGCCGATCTGGCAGGTGGTCTCGGACTGGCCGAAGCCGTCGCGGATGCGGATGCCCCACGCGCGTTCGACCTGCTCGATGACTTCCGGATTCAGCGGCTCGCCCGCGCCCACCAGTTCGCGCAAAGGCGGTTGCCATTGCGCGAGGTCTTCCTTGATCATCATGCGCCACACGGTCGGTGGCGCGCACAGCGACGTCACGCCGCAGCGCACGATCGTGTCCAGGCAGGCGGGCGCGGAAAAGCGCTCGTAGTTGTAGACGAATACGGTGGCGCCCGCGTTCCACGGCGCGAAGAAGCAGCTCCACGCATGCTTGGCCCAGCCGGGCGAGCTGATGTTCCAGTGGACGTCGCCCGGCCGCAGCCCGATCCAGTACATCGTCGACAAATGGCCCACCGGGTAGCTCTGGTGGCTGTGCAGCACGAGCTTCGGCTTCGCCGTCGTGCCCGACGTAAAGTACAGCAGCAGCGGATCGGTGGCGCGCGTGACGCCGTCCGGCACGAAGCCGCTTGCCGCCGCCGCGCTGTCCGCATAGTCGCGCCAACCGTCGACCTTGGCGCCGACGGCGATGCGCGTGAAATCGCCGGACAGGTCGGCGAACTTGGGCGTCTCCGACGCCTGCGCGATCACGTGGCGCACGCGGCCCCGCTGCAGGCGGTCCTGCAGGTCGTTGCTGGACACGAGCATGGTCGTCGGCACGAGCACGGCGCCCAGCTTGATCCCGGCCAGCATGATCTCCCACAGCTCGACGCGGTTCGGCAGCATCAGCAGCACGCGGTCGCCGCGCCGCACGCCCGCGTCGCGCAGCCAGTTCGCGACCTGGCTGGAGCGCGCCGCCATGGCGGCAAAGCCGATCTTGCGCTCGTTGCCGTCTTCTTCCACGACCCACAGCGCGGGCGTGTCATTGCCCCGCGCGTGCGTGTCGAAATAGTCGAGTGCCCAGTTGAATTCGTCGAGCTCGGGCGGTCGATAGTCGCGGTAGGCCGTCGCGTAGTCGGTGCGGTGCCGTTGCAGGAAATCGCGCGCGTGGATGAAGCGCTCGTACGGGGATGCCATCGGTCGTCTCCTTGTCGTATGCGACACGGGCACCTCGTGGGCGCCCGTGTCGATGTCGTGTTGCTGCCCGTGGCCATTGTGCCACGGACGCTAGCGCCGGCGCAGCTCCTGCGCCTGATGGATGGTCTGCTCGTCCGTCGGCGTCATCATGTCGATCACACGGCAGTCGCCGCACATGCGCATGCGGTCCAGGTGGCCCGCGAACGCAGGGTGGCCGGCCAGGCGCGCCAGCATGCTCTCGACCATGCGCAGCGTTCCGAACGGCTTGTTGCAGCGGATGCAGTGGAACGGCTGCGTCTCGTTCAGCACGACCGGCTGCTTGCGCGTGTCGCGGAACGACAGCCGCGGCACCAGCCGGATCGCGTCTTCCGGACACGTGTCCGCACACAGCCCGCACTGCACGCAGTTCTTTTCGATGAAGCGCAGCTGCGGCGCGTTCTGCCCGTCCTGCAGTGCCGACGCCGGGCACGCGCCCACGCACGCCATGCACAGGCTGCACTTGCCCGCGTCGACATCCAGCGTGCCGAACGGGCTGCCGGACGGCAGTGCGATCTCCTCGACCTGCTGCGGCGCTTCGCGCAACAGGTGTTCGAGCGCATAATCGAGCGTGTTGCGCTTGTCGGCCGCCACGTTGAAGCCTGCCCGCCGTGCCGGCACCTCGCCGCGCGGCGCCTGCCGCAGCGCGCGCGCCAGCTCGTCGGGCCCGGTCACGCGCAGCAGCTGCACGTGCGCGCCCGCGTAGCCGAGTCCCGTCATGATGGTTTGCGCGATCGTCATCTGCTCGTCCAGCGCGGCCGCATACTGCGGCGCCTCGGCGTCCGTCATCAGGACCGTGACGCCGGCCGCGCCCCAGGCCAGCGCCGCGAGCCAGATGTCGATGCCGGTCGACGCCGTGTGGTGTACGCCCAGCGGCAGCACGCGGCCCGGGACGTCCACGGCGTCCAGCAGCGCCGCGCCCTCGAGGCCGTGGACGAGCAGCACCGGTTCGCGCCCGCCCGCCTGCGCATACGCGTTCAGCGCGGCCTTGATGCGCAGGCCCGTGTGCGCCGCGCTCGGATAGACATAGCCCAGCGCGCCCGTCGGGCAGACGGTCGTGCACGCGCCGCAGCCCGCGCACAGGTAGGGATTCACGGCGATCAGGTCCCCGGCCGGCGCGATCGCGCCCGCGGAGCAGATCTCGACGCAGGCATTGCAGCCGCTCTTGCGGTTGCGGCCATGTGCGCACAGGCGTTCCTTGTACGCGAAATACTTCGGCTTCTCGAACTCGCCGACCATCTCGACGAGCGCGTCGACGGCGGCCTGGCGCGCGGCGGGGTCGGGCCCAGGCGCGGAATAGCCGTGCGGGCGCTGGTGCGTGGCGATCTGCGGCGCCGCGCCCAGGTCGAGCACGAGGTCGAAGCGCGCGTGTTCCGGCGCCGCGCCCGGCGTTTGCCACGTCGCGTCGAACGCGCCGAGCCAGCCCGTCACGACGAGTGCGCGTGCCGCGAACACGGGATACAGGCGCAGCGTCCTGTCGGTGCCGTCGTCGTCCAGCAGCAGCACGGTGACGGGCAGCGCGGCGGCCAGGCGTTCGGCCCACGGCAGCGCGTCCGCGCGGGTGCCGATCACGAGCGTGTGGCCGGCGGATTTGTAGCCGACCGTGTCCAGGGGATCGGGCGCGGGCATCTCCGCCAGCGCGGCCAGCGCGGCGCGGCGGGCGACGCGGTCGCGGTCGTCCTGGGCGGGGTCGAGGGGGATGCCCTGCCCTTCGATCAAACGGATGTTCATGCTGTCTCGGTTTCAGGTGGTTTTATCGGTATCGTCCGGCACGTCGTCCACGGCCGGAGGCTCGTCGGCGGCTTCGGCAACGCGCCGCAGTGCCGCCTTCGCGTGTTCCAGCGACGCGAGCATCGCTTCGGACACGGGACTCGGCTTCGTGTAGTCGTCGATGTAGACGTCCAGTCCGTCCATCGCATTGAAGTGCGGGTCGGCGAACAGTTTTTTCAGCGCCGTCCGGCGCACGGCCGCGTCGACGCCGCGCGCGACGAAGGCGGAGAAATCGGACTCGCTCGTGAGCCGGGCCACGTCGTCCATCGTCGGCAGCGGCACGTCGGCCGGCGCCGCGGCCTGAACGGGCAGGTCCGGTGCAGGTGCGGGCACAGGAACAACGGGATCCGGCGGCGGCGCCATCTCCGATCGCGCCTCCGTCTTGCGGCGCGCCCAGCGGCGCAGGAAGCCTTCGTCCGTCATCCGTGCT
>CBIHRX010000333.1:0-7152 GCA_966212555.1 uncultured Massilia sp. | reverse complement strand
CCGCGAAGGCGGCCGTACCGTCGGCGCCGGCGTGGTTGCCAAGATCATCGCCTAATTAGCGATATCGTAGGGTGGGCACCCCGTGCCCACGCGTGAAGGCCGAGTAGTAGTAATACGACAGAAGGGGCAGAGCAAAAGTTCTGTCCCTTCTGCCTGTGCAGTTAGGGATAAAACGGTGTTATACTGCCGTCCCCTCCGCAGTACACGCAGTACCTGACACATTGATTGCCGGCCACGTGCCGGTTCGTTCTTTTTTAAGGAAATAGCATGTCCGCTCCGAATCAGAAAATCCGTATCCGCCTGAAAGCGTTCGACTACAAGCTGATCGACCAGTCCGCCCTGGAAATCGTCGACACCGCCAAGCGCACCGGCGCAGTCGTCAAGGGCCCGGTTCCGCTGCCGACCCGCATCCAGCGCTTCGACGTGCTGCGTTCCCCGCACGTCAACAAGACCTCGCGCGACCAGTTCGAAATCCGTACGCACCAGCGTCTGATGGACATCGTGGACCCGACCGACAAGACCGTCGACGCGCTGATGAAGCTGGACCTGCCGGCTGGCGTCGACGTCGAAATCAAGCTGCAGTAATCAGTTTCAAGCGTCATGGCGGCTCCGGCCGCCGGCGCATGCAAAACGGCCCATCCGCTTTTGGCAGATGGGCCGTTTGCTTTTGCACATCGTCCCCGCGAAAGCGGGGACCCATACTGAAGATCCTGAGTCGGAAATGAAATGCTTTGCGGTGTTTCCGATATACCGGTTCTACCGCTCAGCATGGGTTCCCGCTTTCGCGGGAACGACGGTCAGGCCAGCGCCAGCTCGTCCGCGAGCCTGTTGTGCCGCTCCAGCACGACGGGCAGATCGACCGTCCGCGACACCCCATCCTTCACGACGACCCTGCCGTTGATGACGCTGTGATTCACATTGGCCGGCGTGCAGAACACGAGCGCCGCCACCGGATCGTGCAGCGCCCCCGCGAAGCCCACGCCATCCAGCTTGAACATGACGACGTCCGCCGACATGCCCGGCGCGATGCTGCCGATGTCGTCACGATTGAGCACCTTCGCACCGCCCAGGGTGGCCAGTTCCAGCGCCTGACGGGCCGTCATCGCATCCGGGCCGAAGCCCACGCGCTGCAGCAGCATCGCCTGGCGCACCTCGCCCAGCATGTGCGCGCCGTCGTTCGACGCGCTCCCGTCCACACCCAGCCCCACGGGCACGCCAGCATCGACCATCTTGCGTACCGGCGCGATGCCGGACGCGAGGCGCATGTTCGAGCACGGGCAGTGCGCGACGCCGGTGCCGGTCCGTGCGAACAGGCGGATGCCCGCGTCGTCCAGCTGCACGCAGTGCGCGTGCCACACGTCGTGGCCGACCCACCCGCAGTCTTCCGCGTATTCGGCCGGCGTCATGTTGAACTTCTCGCGGCTGTACGCGATGTCGTTGACGTTTTCCGCGAGGTGCGTGTGCAGCGACACGCCGTGGCCGCGCGCCAGCAGCGCCGCTTCCTTCATCAGGTCGCGCGACACGGAGAACGGCGAGCAGGGCGCCACGACGATCCGCCGCATCGCGTGGCGCGAGGCATCGTGGTACGTCTCGATCAGGCGCTGCGTGTCCTTCAGGATCGCCGCTTCGTCTTCCACGACGCTGTCAGGCGGCAGCCCGCCTTTCGAGCGGCCCACGCTCATCGCGCCGCGCGCCGCGTGGAAGCGCATGCCGATGGTGTGGGCGGCTTCGATGCTGTCGTCCAGGCGGCAATCGTTCGGGTAGATGTACAGGTGGTCGCTGCTCGTCGTGCAGCCGGACAGGATCAGTTCCGCCATCGCGGTGAGCGTCGACACGTGGACCATCTCGCCCGTCAGGTTCGCCCAGACCGGGTAGAGGTTCGTCAGCCAGTTGAACAATTCGCCGTCCTGCGCGGCCGGGATGGCGCGCGTGAGGCTCTGATACATGTGGTGGTGCGTGTTGACGAGGCCGGGGATGACGACGTGGCCGGCCGCGTCGATGACCTCGTCGGCATCCTGCGGGAGGTCGTCCGTCGTGCCCACGCTGTCGATCACGTTGTCGCGGATGAAGACGGCGCCATCGGCGATTTCGCGGCGTTGCGCGTCCATCGTGACGAGGACGCGCGCGTTCTTGATCAGGAGAGTTTTGCTCATAGGTTTTCCACTTTTTTAAATATTCAACACTGCGGAAACAATGCGCGGGCACTGCGGAAACAATGTCGGGAGTATCCCGTCAGACCGCCTCCAGGTCTTTCACCAGCAGCGGTTGCGGGACGTCTTCTTCGTCGTCGTGGACTTCCACGGGACGATTCGGCAGTACGAGGTTCAGCAGGACGGCCATGATGGCGCCCGTGCTGATGCCGGAGCCGAACACTTCCTTGACGAACGCGGGCATCCTGGCCAGCAGTTCCGGACGCACGCTGACGGCGAGGCCGCAGCCGATCGAGACGGCGATGATGAGGCCCGTGCGCTTGTCGTGTTCGACCTTGCCGAGCATCTGCACGCCGGCCGTGAGGATCATCGCGAACATCATGAGGCCCGCGCCGCCCAGCACCGGCTGCGGGATCGTGACGACGACGGCGCCCAGCACCGGGAACAGGCCGGCCAGCGCCAGCATCACGCCGGTCAGGGCGACGACGTGGCGGCTCGCGACGCCCGTCAGCGAAATGACGCCCACGTTCTGCGCGAACGTCGACATCGGCGGCGCGCCGAGCGTCGAGGCGAACGCGGAACCGACGCCATCGCACAGCACGCCGCGCTTGAGCAGGGTGCCGCGCATCTTCGTTTCCGTCGCGGCGCCCAGCGCCATGAAGGTGCCCGTCGTTTCGACCATCGTGACGACGTAGGCGAGGCCCATCGCGAAAATGCCGCTCGGCGGGAAGCTCATGCCGAAATGCAGCGGCTGCGGCAGCGCGAACACGGCGGCTTTCTGCACGCTCGAGAAATCGACGAGGCCCATGCCCAGGCAGACGGCGTAGCCGATCGCGATGCCGATCACGATGGCCGACGCGGAGATGATGCCCTTGCCGAACTGGACGAGCGCGACGACGACGGCCAGCACGAACAGGGCGATGCCCAGGTTCGCGGGCGCGCCGTAATCCGCGCCCGGCGCCTTGCCGCCGGCCGCCCAGTCGACGGCGACGGGGACGAGCGACAGGCCGATCATCGTGACGACGACGGCCGTCACCTGGTGCGGGAACAGCTTGCGGATCTGCGGCATGAAGAAACTGCCGACGATCATCACGACGGAGCCGGCGAGCGACGAGCCGAGGATGCCCGCCACGCCATGCTCGAAACCGATACTGATGGCCGCGCCGACGAAGGCGAAGCTCGTGCCCATCACGCACGGCAGGCGGATGCCGACCGGGCCGATGCCCTTGCACTGGACGATCGTGACGATGCCCGAGCCCAGCAGCGCCGCGTTGACGAGCGCGACGATCTGGTCCGCGGGCAATTTAAGGATGGCACCGACGACGAGCGGTACGGCGATGATGCCGCCGAGGGCCGCCAGCATGTGCTGGGCGGCGAGGAGGGTCGTGGTGATGAGGGGAGGGCGGTCGTCGACCTTGTACAGCAGATTATTCATGTGTGTCTCCGTCGATATTGTCCTGAACTGCGTCGGGTGGTTCGATGATTTCCGGACGGTGGAGACGGTGAACCACGGCAGGCAATCCGTGATCCGGATGCAACCGATGGTGCTGTCTCCACGATGCTTGGGGCCACTCTGCGGCGGCTTGTCGTGAAATCATGATGCCGTCGCATGCCGGCACTGTCAACGAATTTGTATACAGTTTCTATCTGTCAAGAAGACCGTAAATCGACGTCTTCACAGAGAGAAAGCAGGACATTTGCAGGTCCTCTGTATACAATTTTTCACGACCGTTTTGCGTGGAAATATCAGATGAACGGGCTGGCCGCGCGCCCCCTTGATAAGCTGAATAGCGACCTGATCTTGAATGAAAGCGCCGCGGCAGTTGTAATTACTGAAACACATCGGTAATAATCGCGCCTCAGGAGGGAAGGCGATGGCGACAATGAAACAGGTGGCGGAGCGCGCCGGGGTGTCGATCTCCACGGTCTCGCACGTGATCAACAACACGCGTGTCGTCAGCGACGACGTGCGCCGGCGCGTGCTCGGCATCATCGACGAGATGCGCTACATCCCCAGTGCCGTCGCCCGCAGCCTCAAGAACGACAAGACCCACACCATCGGCGTGCTCGTACCGAACTCGTCCAATCCATATTTTGCCGAACTGATCCGCTGGATCGAGGACGCGGCGTTCGAGCTCGGCTACAACATCATCCTGTGCAACGCGCACGGCGGCCCGCAGAAGCAGACGGCCTACCTGCGCCTGCTGATGGAAAAGCGCATCGACGGGCTGGTCCTCGTCGCCAGCGGGGCCGACGACGAACAGGATTTGCTGCTGCGCCACGAAGCCATCCCGATCGTCCAGCTGGAGCGGGCGCTGCCCGGGCTCGACGCCGACCTCGTCCTGGCCGGCCCGGAAGAGGGCGGCTACCAGGCGACGCGTCACCTGATCGAGCTGGGACACCGGGACATCGCCTGCGTGTCCGGCCCGGCCGACCTGCCGCGCACGCGCGAACGGGTCGGCGGCTTCCTGCGCGCGAGGGCCGAGGCAGGGTTGACGGGGCAGATCGTCCACGAGGAATTCACGAGCGCGGGCGGCCACGCGGCCTTTACGCGCCTGCTGGGCCAGCCGCAACGTCCGACGGCCGTGTTCGTCACGAGCGACCTGATGGCGCTGGGCGGCCTGTGCGCCGCGGGGGCGGCCGCCGTGCGCGTGCCGGCGCAATTGTCCGTGGTGGGCTATGACGACATCGCCGGCGCCGGCTATGCACTGCCGCCGCTGACGACGGTGGCGCCGCCCAAGCGCGACATGGCGCAGCTGGCCATCGAACTGCTGATCGACCGTATTCGCGGCCAGTGCGCACCGTTGCGCAACACGGCGCTGGCCAGCACGCTCGTCGTGCGGGCGTCGACGGCGCCCGTAGGGTGGGCACCCCGTGCCCACGCGTGACATATGTGGTTTGTTGGCGTTACGCGTGGGCGGAGGCCGCCCACCCTACCGCGCATCGTGCACGTGCAGCCGCTGCGTCGGAAACGCGAACTCGATCTCCAATGCCGCAAAACGGTCCATCAGCTGCAGATAGATCTCCTGCTGGATATCCATGTAGCGGTTGAAATCCGCCGTCTCCACCCAGTACACGACATCGAAATTCAGCGCGGGCGCCACCATGCCGGCGAAGTGGGCGCGGTCGAACGTCACCCCTTCCTGCGCCTTGACGATCTCCGTCAGCAGCGGCGGAATGAGGCGCAGCTTGTCCGTCGGCGTCTCGTACGCGACGGCCACCGTGAACGCGACGCGGCGCCGGTTCATGCGCGTCATGTTCTGCAGGCGGCTCTTCAGCAGGTCGGCATTCGAGAACACGAGCTGCTCGCCGCCGAGGCTGCGCAGCCGGGTCGTTTTCAGGCCCACGTATTCCACGGTGCCCAGGTATTTGTCGACGATGATGAAGTCGCCGACGACGAAGGGCTTGTCGAGCACGATGGACAGCGACGCGAACAAATCGCCGAGGATATTCTGGACGGCCAGCGCCACCGCGATACCGCCGATGCCCAGCGAGGCGACGAGGGTCGTGATGTTGACGCCGAGGTTGTCCAGCACCATCAGCAGCAGCACGGTCCACAGCACGGTCTGCGCGATGAAGCCGACGGCCGCCGCCGACGTGGCCCGCGCCGGATCGCCGGCGCGGTTCTGGTAATAATCCGTCAGCCAGGCGCGCAGCGCGCGGTGGCCCCAGACGGCGGCCTGGATCAGGCCCGTGACGATGGCGACCCGCGTCGCGAACAGGTGCACTTCCGGCGGCAAGACGAGGAACTTGCTGCCGGCGAATAATCCCATGATGACGATGGCCAGCAGCCGCGTGCCGTCGAGCGCTTCGACGACGATGTCGTCCAGCCGCGTCTCCGTGCGCTCGGCCAGCTTGCGCATGTGGTGCACGCCCAGCTTCTTGGCGATGACCAGGGCCAGCGCGACGCCGGCCGCGATGCCGAGGGCCGTCAGCCAGGCCAGGGTCGTGTTATTGAAAAACACTACATTCATCCGATCATCCTTTCCGGTGGTTGCGGTGGGATTGCTCAGGCGGCGTCAAGCAATGCTTCGGGCCCGGCCGCCGCGTCGGCGACGGCGGCGAGGAATTCCCCGCCCCAGCGCGCGACGTCGTGGTCGGCGACGATGGCGGCCATGCGTCCCGCGCGATAGGCGGCCTCGTCGGGCCCCATTGTAATGGCGCGGTGCAGCGTACTCGTCATGGCGCTCGCATCGTACGGATTCGTCAGCAGGGCGCCGTGCAGTTCGACGGCCGCGCCGGCGAATTCCGACAGGATCAGTACGCCCGGCTTGCCGACCGCGTGACGCGCCGCGACATATTCCTTCGCGACGAGATTCAGGCCGTCGCGCAGCGGCGTGATCCACGCGATGTCGCAAGCCGCGTAATGGGCCAGCACGGCCTCGAACGGCAGGGAGCGGTAGAAATAGCGCACCGGCACCCACTCGAGCGTGGAAAAGCGTCCGTTGATGCGGCCCACCGTGCGATCCAGCTCTTCGCGCAGGGTGTCATAGATCTCCATGCCGGGCGCGGCCGGCGTGATGATGTTCAGCAAGGTGACCTTGCCCGTGAGTTCCGGATGCTGTTCCAGCAGGCGCTCGAACGCCTGCAGCTTTTCCAGCGAACCCTTGACGTAATCCAGGCGCTCGATCGACACGATGCCGGTGCGGCCCGCCAGGTAGCCGTCGATCTCGGCGAGATCCGCCGCGACCTGCGGCGTGGCCATCAACCGTTCGATCAGGGCGACGTCCGTGCCGACCGGATGCGCGCCCAGCGCCACGCGCCGGCCGCCCGCCTCGATCGCCGTCGTCGTCGTGTCGACGCCGAGCGCGCAGCCATAGGTGAGGAAGCGGGGCGCGCACGGGGCGCTGGCCACGACTTCGACAGGCGCGCAAGACCGGGCCGCATCGACGAAGTTCTCGACGTAGCGGGGGATGTGGAAGCCCACGTAGTCGCATTGCAGCAGGCTGGCGACGATGTCGCGGCGCCACGGCAGGATGTTGAAGACGTCGCTGGACGGGAA
>CBIHRX010000332.1:0-7186 GCA_966212555.1 uncultured Massilia sp. | reverse complement strand
GGTGGGAACCTCGTGCCCACGCTAAACGCAAACAAACCACTAACGTCACGGGTGGGAACTGGGGTGCCCACCCTACGCATCAGAAGCTGTAGCTCGCGCGCGCATACACGTAGCGGCCATTGTTGCCGAACGGCGTGTAGTTCGAGAACGGCGTGTTGCTGGTCGTGTTCAGCGCCGGCGGCAGGGTTTCCGAGTACTGGTCGAACAGGTTGTCCGCGCCGACCGCCAGCGTGAACTGGCGGTTGAAGGCGTAGCGGGCTTCCAGGTCGACGATCGTCTTCGCCTTCAGGGTGAAGTCGAACGCTTCCGTCGTGCCCGGCGACAGCACTTCGCCGTAGCGCGTGGCGCGGGCCGTCACGCCCCACTGGTTCAGCTTCCAGTTGGCGCTCGCCGTGACCTTGTTCTTCGGCTGGCCCTTCTCGAGCGTCAGCACGTTCACGCGGTCGAACAGCACGGGCGCCGGATTCAGCGCGGCCAGCTGGGCGGTGGTCGGGACCTTGGTCACGTCCGTGTGGTTGAAGTTGCCGGCCAGCGTGAAGTCGAAGCGGCCGGCGGCACCCGCGTTCCACGGCATGCTCGCGACGATGTCGACGCCTTCCGTCTTCGTGTCGACGCCGTTGATGAAGAAGCGGCCGCCGCCCACGCCGATGAAGCCCTGCGACACGATGTAGTTGCGCACGGCCGTCGACAGCAGGTTTTCCGACAGCACGATGCGGTCGCGCACGTTGATGCGGTAGGCGTCCACCGTCAGGCTGACGGGCGCGAAGCGCATGACGGCGCCCAGCGAGAAGTTGGTCGACTTCTCGGCCTTCAGCGGCTTGGCGCCCAGCGCGACGGCGACCGGATCGTTCGGCGTGAACGTCGTGATCTCGTACGGGATGCCGTTGACGAAGTTGGTCGACGTCGACGTGAAGCTCTGCTGCTGCAGCGACGGCGCGCGGAAGCCGTTCTGCACGGCGCCGCGCAGCGCGAAGTTCTTCGTGAAGTCGTAGCGGCCCGCCAGCTTGCCGGACAGGTTGTTGCCGAAGTCGTTGTAGTGCTCTTCGCGGATGGCGGCGGAGGCGAGCAGCTTGTCGGTGATGTTCGCCTCGACGTCGACGAACACGCCGATGGCGGTGCGCGACGTGTGCGACGCGTTGGCCGGACGGAAGCCCGGGAACACCTGCGCGCCCGACGCGGCCGGGACGCCGCTCGGCAAGATCACGCCGCCGTTGCGCCAGGAATCCGGCTCGCCCGCGTGCAGCTCGTAGCCTTCGCGGCGCGCCTCGGTGCCGACCGCCACGTTCAGCGGCGAGGCGAGGCCTTTCAGGTCGAACTTGCGCACGCCGGTGAGGTTGTAGACGAGCTGGTTGTACGAGAAGCCGCCCGCATCGAAGTTCGTCTTGCTGGTCGGGCCGATCGACGCGTTCAGCGTGTTCTGGACGTCGTAGTTCATGCCGTTCTGGCCGTACACGAGCGACGTGTCCAGGTCCCAGTCGCCGAGGCTCCAGCTCATGCCGGCGGCGGCGCTGAAGTCTTCGACGGTCGGGGCGATGATCGGCAGGAAGCCGTTCGGGTAGATCGATTGCACGTTGCGCGCGTCCTGCGGCATGCGGAAGTAGCCGGCCGAGCGCGCGTCGCGCAGCTGGTAGCTGCTCCAGCCGTAGACCTTCACGTCGCCGGACAGGTTGTTGCCCACGTTGACGAACACGGTCTTCTGCTGCATCTCCGGGTCGCCGTACCAGGCGTCGTAGCGGTTGATGGTCAGCTCGCGCGGATCGTAGGCGCCGCCCACCTTCGAATACAGCTGGCGCATGTCGTAGCCGCTGCGCTCCGTGTGGTTCTGGTCCTTGTATTCGGCCGCGATCGTGATGTAGCCCGTCTCGCCCAGCGGCAAGCCTTTCCAGGCGCTGACGGTCGTCGTCTGGCCGTCCGTGCGCTTGCGCGAGTTCGGCGCGGTCCACGTGGCGCCGGCCGGCGGCGCGGCGTTCAGCAGGTCGTATTCCGAGACGTGGGCGCCGTACGTGATCGTACCTTCGCCGCCCGCGCGGTCCGTGCGCAGGCGGACGTTGACGACGCCCGAGATCGCGTCGGAACCGTATTGCGCGGCCGCGCCGTCGCGCAGCACCTCGATGCTTTTCACGATGGCGGACGGCACCGTGTTCAGGTCGACGGCGGCCGAGCCGCGGCCGATCGAGCCGTTCAGGTTCACGAGCGACGACGTATGGCGGCGCTTGGAGTTCACCAGCACGAGGCTCTGGTCCGGCGCCATGCCGCGCAGGGTGGCCGGGCGGACGGTGTCCGTGCCGTCCGTCAGCGTGGGACGCGGGAAGTTCAGCGACGGCAGCGCCACCGACAGGGCCTGGTTCAGTTCGGTCGAACCCGTCGTCTTGAGGGTGTCGGCCGAGATGATGTCGACGGGAGACGCCGTGTCGAGCGCGGTGCGGTTGGCGACGCGGGTACCGGTCACGACGACGGTGGCGGTACTGGTGTTGTCCTGGGCCTGGGCCAGCAGGGGGCTGCCGGCGAACAGCGCGGCGATGGAGAGGGCGAGTACGGTTTTTTCCGGCACAAATCGTTGTTGCATTCTCTGGATCCTTATTCTTGGTCTACGGCCCGCGGGGCGGCGGGTTGCGGATACAACTGACAAACTCGTCCTGATACTGGGGCGTGCTTGTTATCGTTGTCAATTGTGCTAACCCGCAATAGATGTAAGGACGCAACAGATGTGCATGCACGGTGCATGAATGCACCGCGCTGGACAGTATTTGCTTACTTGCCGCGCAGCTTTTGAACCAGCGTCACCGCCGCCAGCACGACCGCGCCGACGACGACACCGGCGGCGGCATCGACCACGGCCGGCGCCACGGCCGCAAGGAGGCGGCCCACGACGGGTACGCCGGCGACCGCCGCGGCGGCGCTCTCGGCCAGATGGTGCAGCGGTTCGAACGCGTGGCCGATGATGCCGCCGCCGACCATGAACATGGCCACCGTGCCGATCACGGACAGCGACTTCATCAGGCGCGGCGCGGCCGCCAGCAGCAGGTTGCCGATCGCGCGCGCGGCACCGCTCGCGCGGCGGCTCAGGTACAGGCCGAGGTCGTCGATCTTGACGATGCCCGCGACGATGCCGTAGACGCCGATCGTCATCGCCACGGCCACCGCGACGAGGGCCGCCACCTGCGCGCCGAACGACGCGCCCTGTTCGTTGACGACGCCCAGCGAGATCACGATGATTTCCGCCGACAAGATGAAATCGGTGCGGATCGCGCCCTTGATCTTGTCCTTCTCGACCGTGCGCATGTCGGCGTTCGTCGCCAGCGCCGTCGCCAGTTCTTCCTCGTGCGCGGCATCTTCGGCGGCGCTGTGCAGCAGTTTATGGGCCACTTTTTCGAAGCCCTCGAAGCACAGGTAGGCGCCGCCCACCATCAGCATCGGTGTGATCGCCTGCGGCAGGAATGCGGAAATGGCGAGTGCGGCCGGCACGAGGATCGCCTTGTTGCGCAGGGAGCCCATCGCCACCGCCCACACGACGGGCAGCTCGCGGTCAGCGTTCACGCCCGTCACCTGCTGGGCGTTGAGGGCGAGATCGTCGCCCAGCACGCCGGCCGTCTTCTTGGCGGCGACCTTGCTCATCAGGGCCACGTCGTCGAGCACGGTGGCAATGTCGTCGATGAGAGCCAATAAACTTCCTGCAGCCATGTACCACTCCCCAATATCAATATATTCACACATCTTAACCGACGCGGCCCATCGGTCCGGTACACGGTTCAGGCGCGTTTTCTGCGTTTCAAACCCGAAAATCTGCATCTCGTCGCTTTCCCATGCAGCTCATGCCGGGCCATACGTATAGTGACAACATTGGCTGCGGTGCAGCAGCCTTTCCGACCTGAAGGAGATGCCCATGAACCAGAACCTCGACCTGCCGTCCGTTCCGCGCCGCCGTGCCCGTCCTCCGAAGCGCAAGACCCGCATTACCATCTACCTCGACGACGAGGTCCTGGACGAATTCCGCTCGCGCGCCGAGCGCACCGGCACCGGTTACCAGACGCTGATCAACGCGGCGCTGCGCCTGCGTCTGGCCAGCGGCGACGCGAATCCGGCCGCGGCCTGAGCAAAAAATCGCATAAACCCCGCCAATACAGGGTGTATGACGTGTAAGAAGATTACACGGAGCAATTAATTATGCTAATCTTCCGGCTCTTTCAACCCGGAGGATTTATGAAAAAAGGCGAACTGATCGCTGAATTTGCGAAGCGTACCGAGATGTCGGGCGCCGCTGCGAACGACGCAGTGAACACCATCATCGACATCATCACCGAGCGTCTGAAAAAAGGCGACACGGTGGGTATCACCGGCTTCGGCACGTTCTCGGTCACCAAGCGCGCTGCCCGCAAGGGTCGCAACCCGGCTACCGGCGAAGTCATCAAGATCGCTGCGTCGAAGACGCCGCGCTTCGCTGCCGGCGCGACCCTGAAGGCCGCCGTCAACCCGAAGAAGAAGTAAGCAGTACCCCGCGGCTGGCCGCGGCCGTCCGGCAATCGCCGGCGCCGTGCGCCATGCCTGCGTCTCTTTCCCTCCCCTTGCGTTTTCTCCCATGAGCTTCGCCACCTGGATCGCCTTCGTCATCGCGGGCACCCTGATCGCCATTTCCCCCGGCTCCGGCGCCATCCTGTCGATGTCGCACGGCCTCGCCTACGGGCTGAAAAAGGCCAGCGCCACCGTGCTGGGCCTGCAGCTGGGCCTCGTGCTCGTGCTGGTGATCGCCGGCGCCGGCGTCGGTTCGCTGCTGGTCGCGTCGGAAACGGCGTTCACCATCGTCAAGATCGTCGGCGCGCTGTACCTGATCTGGCTCGGCATCGCCCAGTGGCGCGCGAAGGCGGAAGCGTCGAACGTGACGACGGCCGGCCTCGCGGCGCACCCGTCGTTCGGCCGCCGCGTATTGACCGGCTTTCTCACCAACGCGACCAATCCGAAGGGCATCATCTTCATGGTCGCCGTGCTGCCGCAATTCATCTCGAACGCGGCGCCCGTACTGCCGCAGCTGGCGATCCTGGGCGTCACGATGGTCACCATCGACACCACGGTCATGCACGGCTATGCCCTGCTGGCATCGACGATGCAGCGCTGGTTCCGCGACCCGCGCGCCGTCAAGGTCCAGAACCGCTTCTTTGGCGCCGTGCTGATGGCCGTCGGCGCGTTGATGTTCTTCGTCAAGCCTGCCCACGCCTGAGCGCGGAAACATTTCGCAACCATTTGTAATTCGTGTCGTCGTTTCGTACGCTCGTGCGTTGTAATGCAGGAGACGCAATCCGTCGCGTCTACCAATAACAATACGAGCCCACTCCCCCTGGAGACATCATGCCGAACCGCGTCGCGAAAACCGCCGTCCTCCTTGCCTTTTCCACCCTGACGGCGCTCGCCGTGGCGGCCGATCCGCCGGCGCGCGTGGGCCGCGTCGCGCTGGCCCAGGGCCAGGTCACCATCGGCAGCGACATCGGCGCGGAGATGATGGCGGCGCAGGTCAACTGGCCCGTCACGTCGGGCAACACGATCAGCACGGCGGCCGGCAGCCGCACGGAGCTGCGCGTCGGCTCGACGTCGATCCGCCTGGACGGCGACTCGTCGCTGGAAGTGCTGCAGATGGACGACGATTCCCTGCACCTGCGCCTGCATTACGGCAGCGCCAGCGTGCGGGTGCTGAACGCGGACAGCGTCGCCGGCTTCGAACTCGAGACCCCGCAGGCGCGCGTGCGCCTGCAGCAACCCGGCCGCCTGCGCGTGGATGCCGAGCGCGTGCGCGACACCAGTTTTGTTACCGTGTTCGACGGCACGGCGCTCGTCGAGGACGGCGATTCCCAGCTGACCCTGCGCGCCGGCCGCCGCGCCGAGGTGGGCGACGCCGACGTGCGCACCATGGCCGCCGTGCGCGACGACTTCGACGAATGGGCCCTCGTGCGCGACCGCTACGAGGACAAGGCCGCGTCATCCCGCTATGTGACGACCGAGATGACGGGCTACGAAGACCTCGACCGCTACGGCAGCTGGCGCGAGGATCCGGATTACGGCCCGCTGTGGACCCCGACCGTGGCGTCCACGTGGGTGCCGTACCGCGACGGCAGCTGGACCTGGCTCGAGCCGTGGGGCTGGACCTGGGTCGACAATGCGCCGTGGGGCTACGCGCCGTTCCACTACGGCCGCTGGGTGCAGGTGCGCAACCGCTGGGCGTGGGCGCCAGGCCGCCGCCACGAACACCTGGTGTGGGCCCCGGCGCTCGTCGGCTGGGTCGGCGGCGCCGGCTGGAACGTCACGTTCCGCGACCGCAACCGCCCGCTGCCCGCGGCCGGCTGGTATCCGCTGACGCCGCACGACCGCTACGTGCCCACCTGGCGCGCACCGGACCACCACCTGCGCTGGCTGAACGAACACGTGCGCGACAACCCGCGCCGCCCGCGCGACTACCGCCCGCAAGGGCTGACCGTCCTCCCGCAGGATCAATTCGGCCGGCCGGGCCGGGTGAACGTCCCGCGCACGCCCATCACGACCGTGCCGCCGGTGCTGGTGCATAACGTCCCGACCGGGGCGCCGCCGGCCGCTCCGGTGCTGCCGAACCGGCCGAACCGCCCGGATCGTCCGGATCGCCCGGATCGCCCGGATCGCCCGGATCGGCCGGACCGCGACGGCGACGGCATCCGCGGCCCCGTCGGCATCGCCCGCATGGAAGGCCGCCACGCGGACCCGGGCCGCGAGCGTCGTATCGAGACGGCACGCGCCGAGCGGGCACGCGCCGAGCGCGATGAATTCATTGCCCGGCGCCAGCAGGGCCAGGTAATTACCGCGCCGCCGGCGCAGGGTTTGCCCGTCACGAGTCCGACCCCTCACTTGCCGCCGCAGCCGCTGAGCACGGTGACGAGCCCGACGCCGCACCTGCCGCCGCAACCGTTGTCGACGACCAGCCCGACGATCCAGCAGCCGCAGGCGGTACCGCCCGCGGGCGACTCCCGCATCTGGATGCGTGACCGGATGGAGCGCGATGCCCGCCGCGACGAACGCCGCGAACAGCTGGAAGAGATGCGTCGCAACCGCCAGCCGGTGCAGCAGCAAGTCCAACCGCAGCCGCAGCCGATGATGGCGGCCCCGCAGCCGCGCATCGAGCGCCCGGCACCGCCGCCCGTGCAGATGGCGCCGCGGCCGGCACCGGCACCCG
>CBIHRX010000331.1:0-7194 GCA_966212555.1 uncultured Massilia sp. | reverse complement strand
TTTCGCGTTCGCAAAAGAGTAGGCAATGGCATACAAGACCATCGAAGACACGATCGGCAATACCCCGCTGGTGCAGCTGGTGCGCATCCCCGGGCCGGAAGCGGCGGCCCGCAACAACATCATCCTCGGCAAGCTGGAAGGCAACAACCCGGCGGGTTCCGTGAAGGACCGCGCGGCGATGTCGATGCTGCGCGGGGCCGAGGCGCGCGGCCAGATCAAGCCCGGCGACACGCTGATCGAGGCGACGAGCGGCAACACGGGCATCGCGCTGTCGATGGCGGCCGCGATCCGCGGCTACAAGATGGTGCTGGTCATGCCGGACAACCTCTCCATCGAGCGCCGCCAGAGCATGGCCGCGTACGGCGCCCGGATCATCCTGACGCCGAAGACGGGCGGCATGGAATACGCGCGCGACCTGGCCGAGCAGATGCAGAAGGATGGCCAGGGCATCATCCTCGACCAGTTCGGCAACCAGGACAACCCGCGTGCCCACTACGAGACGACGGGTCCGGAAATCTGGCGCGACACGGAAGGCCGCGTCACCCACTTCGTCAGTGCGATGGGCACGACCGGCACCATCATGGGCGTGTCGCGCTACCTGAAGGAACAGAACGAAGCGGTCCGCATCATCGGCGCGCAGCCGGAGGAAGGGTCGTCGATCCCCGGCATCCGCAAATGGCCGGAAGCGTATCTGCCGAAGATCTTCGATAAATCGCGCATCGACCAGGTCGAGAGCGTGACCCAGGCCGCGGCGGAACAGATGGCGCGCCGCCTGGCGGCCGAAGAGGGTATTTTCTGCGGTATTTCCGCGGCCGGCGCCTGCGAAATCGCGTTGCGTATCTCGCAGACGGTGGAGAATGCGACGATCGTGTTCATCGTCTGCGACCGCGGTGATCGTTATCTGTCGACGGGTGTGTTCCCCGCCTGATTGTGTGCTTGCCCGGCGCGGGTTCTCGGCGCTGGGTCTTCCCCATCCCGCATCCGATGCGGGGAAAAACTACCCCTGATCCGGCAAGCCGATCACTCGGAGGCCGGCAGAGTCGGGCGGTGCGGCGGCATCGATGGCCGCCGTCCGGTCCGGTGTGCCATTATTGCTCGCTGCCGCTGCCCGGGTTGCCGTCCTTGTCCTTCGGCTTGAACTGCTTGTCGCTGATGCGGAACTTGGCACGGCGGTCGCCCATCAGGTAACGCAGGTCACGGATCGACAGATCGGAGACTTCGTGCATGCGGATCAGCAGCGACGCACCGACCGGCAGGCGGTGGTGGCGGATTTTCGAGATCACCGGCGGCGCAACTTCCAGGGCGCGCGACAGTGCAGCGTCGTTCTTCAGGCGCAGGTTCTCGATCAGGGTGTCGAGCAGGCGATTCGGGTTGTATTGCAGCAGTTCGTCGTTTTCCGAATCGCTGTTCATATCGATACCGACTTGGTTCGTCATGATTCACTATTCCTATGAGGGTTTGTCAGAGCTCGCGGCGAACTTCCACGTCCTGTAAGGATATGAAAGTTTCTACTAAATTATACAACTAATTTTCAATTTAGTACTTAAGAGCAATAAGGATCAGTGGCTTTCGTTGAGTTCGTTGTCTCATCGCAACAATAGCCGCAATGCAATTCTCTCACAAACTCACTGAGAACATCATTGTTTTTTATTTAAACTTAAGTGTAGAGCAATTAACGATGCGCCGCCGCACGTTTAGGAATTGAATGGTGGAATGACAACTTGAGAGGGGGTATCGGGGGTGATGGCATGTTTCTCAGGAGAACTGTCTAGGAGAAATAAGCATACCCCCGGGGGTATAAGGTTGTCACGACAGCATGAGTCAGCCGTTTTTATGACAATCCTGTTACAAACTGATACAAAGTTGTTGGTGCCAGAACACTAGATCCCGCGCGCCAACCGTACCGCGCGGCCTAATTCGATCACCGACATGGCATAGAAATAACTGCGGTTGTATTTAGTGATAGCAAAAAAGTTAGCGTTCGCCACCCAATACTCCGTCGGGTCCGCCCCATTTTGTAAATCGACGAGGCCATACAGGCGGCCGTCCGGCAGGCCCGTGTGGGTCGCGACGCCGGCGTCGTTCAGGTCGGCTGCGCGGTAGCGCGCCTCCAGTCCGCCCAGCAGCGGTTGCCAGGCGAGACTGGGCGCGACGTCGGCGGGGAACACGGCCGGTCCCGTGTTGTTGCGATCCCAGCCGTGCTGGACGAGGAAGTTGGCCACGCTGCCGATGGCATCCGCCGCCGAGCCGCGCAGGTCGACGATGCCGTCGCCGTCGAAGTCCACGCCATATTTCAGGATATTGCCCGGCATGAACTGCGGCATGCCGACGGCGCCCGCGAACGAGCCCAGCAATGAGAACGGGTCGATGTTTTCCTTGCGCGCAAGCAGCAGCGTGTGTTCCAGCTCGCCGCGGAAGAACGCCATCCGGTCGACGCGGTTCGGCGCTTCCGGGTAGGCGAAGGCGAGGGTGGCCAGCACGTCGACGACGCGGAACCGGCCCGTGTCGCGGCCATAGATCGTTTCCACGCCGAGGATGCCGACGATGATCTCGGCCGGCACGCCATACGTCGCCTCCGCGCGCGCGAGGAGATCCGCGTTCTCGTTCCAGAAACGCACGCCGGCGTTGATGCGGATCGGCTCGATGAAACGGTCGCTGTACGCTTGCCAGTTCTTCGGCTTGCCGGGCGGCGCCGGCTTGACCAGCTGGACGGCGGAATCGATGAAGCGTGTCCGTTTGATCACATCCTCGATCTGCGCGCGATCCAGGCCGTTGCGGGCGACGATGTCGTCCTCGAAATCGCGCACGGCCTGCCAATCGCTGAAATTGACGGCCTCGCCGTCGTAGTCGATCGTGGGACGGGCGGGGGCGGCGGCTTTCGCATTCTTGCCGGCCTTTTTCGCGGATTTGGCGGATTTGGCGGACCTGGTCGTGGCCTTGGTGTGATGGAGCGAGGATGCGGCGGCCGCATCCGCCACCGGCCCGGCGCCGACGGCCAGGGCAAGCAGCAGAGAAACGAAGGATTTCATCGAACTCGGGACAGCAAATCTCTCAGGATGGGAACGAGGCCGGTGCCCGGACTCTGCGGTCCGTAGCGGTAGGCGCTGTAGCGGCGCAGGAATTCCATCGCGGCCGCGCCAGTCTCGGGGGCCAGGCCGGCAGCGGCGAGGCGCTGCGCGTATGCGGTCGGCCCTTCGTCCGGCGCACGCGGCAGGCCAAGCTGGCCGAGGCGCTGGCACAGGACCGAGTATAGCGCATCGACGGGGTCGGCTTTCCGCCTCTGCGAGAATTTTCTTACCAGGAACAACAGCGCGCAGAGCATGACGACCAGCGCCAGGCTTTGCCAATGGGACAATCCTTCTTGCAAGCGTTGCACGAGATGCTGCTGGCGCTGCGGCGTGTAATTCAGCACCCACTGGTTCCAGCCGTTGTTGACGGCGCCGATGGCATAGCGAACTCGGCCCAGCAAGGAATCCGGATCGGGCTGCAGCAGCCGGCCCAGGCCTTCGAAGCCGAACGGCGCCGGCGGCGGCAGCGCGCGCGCCAGGCTGCGCTGCACGCGTTCAGGCGCCACGGCAGCCGTCGGGTCGACGCGCACCCAGCCGCGCCGCGGCAGCCACACCTCGGCCCACGCATGCGCGTCCGACTGGCGCACGGTGAGGTAGCCGTCGATCGGATTCAGGTCGCCGCCCTGGTAACCCGTGACGACGCGCGCGGGCACGCCGGCCGAGCGCATCAGGAACACGAAGGCCCCCGCGTAATGCTCGCAAAAGCCGGCGCGCGTGCCGTACAGGAAATCGTCGATCGAGTCCCGGCCGGGCAGCAGCGGCGGCTGCAGCGTGTACACGAAGCCGGCTTCGGAAAACTGGCGCAGCACGGCCGCCACGCGGCGCGCCGGATCGGGCTCGGAGGAGGCCAGCGCCTGGCCGGCCGCGCGCGCCCGCGGATTCAGGCCGTAGGGCAGCATCAGCCATTGCCCGTCGACGGGCGACGCGTCCGGCTGCAGGCTGTAGTGCACGAAGGAGACGAGGTCGTAGCGCACGCGCTCCCCGATCGGATCGAGCGACTGGAACTCCAGCGCGCCGGACAGCGTCACGCCGTGCCCCGGCAGCTCGGGCATGGCGCGCGGCATCTCGAGCGCGAACAGCCAGCGCGTGTTCAACGGTTCCAGCGTGACCTGGTAGCCGACCGGCGTGCCGCCCACGGACAGCGCCAGCGGCTGTGGGCGCGAATGGTGCGACGTGCGCACGCGGGTCCAGACGCGGCCGTCGTAGCTGCCCAGCACGGGACCGCGCCAGTACAGTTGCGGCTGCGGCGGCACCGGCCCGTCGAATTTCACGCGGAACGCGACCTCTTCCGACTGCGCCAGGTTCGACATCTGGCCCGGCGCCATCGTGTCCGACAACCCGCTCTTCGCGCTGTGACTGTCGTCCGGCATGCCCCACAGCGGCCCTTCGATGCGGGGGAACAGGACGAACGCGGCGCCCGCCAGCGGCAGCGCCAGCCCGAGCAGTTTGGCACCCATCCACAGGCGCGTGCGCAGCGGGGGCACGGCGCCCGTCAGCTGGAACGACAACTGCGTGGCCAGCAGGGCGACGAGCGAGGCCAGCATCAGCAGCGCCGTCGGGATCGTCTGCGAATAAAAGAAATTGGTGAGCACCAGGAAGTAGCACAGGAACACGACGACGAACAGGTCGCGCCGCGCATGCATCTCCAGCATCTTGAAGGCGACGAGGAGCACGAGCATGGCGACGCCCGCATCGCGCCCCAGCAGGGTGTGATAACTCTGCAGCACGCCGAACATGGCCGCGGCGGCGACGGGCACGAGAATGACGTTCGGCGGCATGCGCCGG
Source organism: uncultured Massilia sp. (assembly GCA_966212555.1). GTDB lineage: Bacteria > Pseudomonadota > Gammaproteobacteria > Burkholderiales > Burkholderiaceae_D > Telluria. Next base: position 2,341 of record CBIHRX010000331.1, on the reverse strand, counting down.
CCCAGCAAGGTGACCGCGGCGCGCCAGGCCAGTGTGGCGCCGCACAGCAGGCTCACCCACGGCGGCAGGTGCGCCGCGTGCGGTGCCAGCACGAGCAGGCTGCTGGCGATGAGCAGCAAGGTATCCTGCTTGTCCCTCGCAATTGGCGCTGTGAAGCGAGGCGTCTTCACGCCGCTTCCTCCGGCAGGCCGTACAACGCCAGCGCGCGCAGGCACGCCGCCTGGTGCGCCGTGCCGAGGCCCGCGTCGTAGCGGATGCGGCCGAGGATAAAGCCGTAGGGCAGGGCGCGCTGCTCCGCTTCCAGGACCCAGCGGGCCATGCGTGCGAGGCGCAGCTCGACGTCGAGCCGGGACGGCAGCGTGTCGAAGTCGAGTACCAGTTCGTCGACCGTGCCGCCCTCGAAATGCTTGGTGACGAGCTGGCCGCCCAGTGCCGGATCGAGGCGCGCGATCTGGCGCCAGGCCAGGTGGCGCAGCGGGTCGCCCGGCTGGTAGCTGCGCACGCCCGCGAAATCATCGCTGCCGGCGCTGCCCGCGCCGTCCGGGCTGGGACGGCCCAGCATCGGCAGCGGCGGCGCGTCCTGCTCGGGGAACGGATAGACGAGGGCGCGGCTGTCCGGCTGCCACCAGCTCCACGCGCCGAACAGGCCGAGCGGGAAATGCGTGGTCAGGCGCACGCGCGGCGGACGCATCCAGCCGCGCGTGCTCGTTGGCGTGCGCAGCACGAGCGTCGTGCTGCCCCCGGCCGCCACGTCGATGGCTTGCCTCGGCTCGGGCACGTGCTCGAAATCGATCCAGACGGCGTAGCGCGCGAGACGCGTGGGGTTCTCGACGCGCAGTTCGAACGGCGCGTCCTCGCCCGCGTACACGTCGGGCGCGCGGCCGGGGCTGAGGACGAGGCCGGCCAGGTTGCGCGTCGTCTGCACCATGTCGACGATGGCGCAGGCGCCCGCGACGAACGTGAGGCCGAAGCCGAGGCCCAGGTTGTAGTTGATCGAACCGATCAGGAGGACGAGCAGCAGCGCGCAAAAGCCGAGGCCGGCGCGCGTGGGCAGGATGTAGACGCGCCGCTGGTTCAGCAGCACGCTGCCCCTGTCGCGTGCCGTCGCCTTCGTGCGCCACATGGCACGCCGGCGGTTCAGCCAGCCGCGCGGTTGGGTCATTGTGCCGGCCGCGTCCGCCATGTCAGACCGGGACCGATTTCTGCAGTTGCAGCACGAGGTCGCGGCTCGCCATCGCCACGCCCTGCGCGGACCGCAGCGGCCGCAGGCGGTGCGCGCACACGGGCACGAGCAGGGCCTGGATATCTTCCGGGATCACGTGGTCGCGGCCTTCCAGTGCGGCCCACGCGCGCGCGGCCTGCAGCAGCGCCAGCGCGGCGCGCGGCGACAGCCCTTCCGCGAACAGTTTTCCCGAGCGCGACGCCTGCGCGAGCGCCTGCAGGTAGTCGATGAGCCGGTCGGACGCATGGATCGCGCGCAGCGAGCGTTGGGCGTCCAGCAGCTCTTCCGGCCGCATCACGGGCTCGATGGTCTTGAGCAGCGCGCGCCGGTCCTCGCCCATCAGCAGGGCACGCTCGGCGGCGGCGTCCGGATAGCCGAGCGACAGGCACATCAAAAAGCGGTCGAGCTGGGACTCCGGCAGCGGGAACGTGCCGACCTGGTGCGCGGGATTCTGCGTCGCGATGACGAAAAAGGGTTCCGGCAGCGGCCGGGTGACGCCGTCGGCCGTGACCTGCCGCTCTTCCATCGCTTCCAGCAGGCCCGACTGCGTCTTGGGCGTGGCGCGGTTGATCTCGTCCGCGAGCAGCACCTGCGTGAAGATCGGGCCGGGGTGGAAGACGAAGCCGTTCTTTTCGCGCTCGTAGACGGCGATGCCGGCGACGTCGGCCGGCAGCAGGTCGCTCGTGAACTGGACGCGGTTGAACTTCAGGCCCAGCGCCAGCGCGAGCGCATGGGCCAGGGTCGTCTTGCCGACGCCGGGCACGTCGTCGATGAGCAGGTGGCCGCCGGCCAGCAGGCAGGTCAGCGCGAGGCGGACCTGCTGGTCCTTGCCGACCACGATCTGGCTGACCTGGCGGGCGGCGGCGTGCAATTTGTTGAACATGGATGGGTTCCGGTCATCGTTCGGGGCGGCGGGGGCCGCAGGCGTGGTAGATTAACGCTGTTAGCAATCTTGATATGCCTGCGGTTGCCTTTCCCATCGATTCTATGCGAGAACGGAGGGACTTGCGGTATCGATGAGCATCAACCAGGAATCATGAGTACAGCCATTTACAGCCACCCGGACTGCGCCCTGCACGAGATGGGCAGCTGGCATCCCGAAACCCCCGAGCGCCTGCG
>CBIHRX010000330.1:0-7207 GCA_966212555.1 uncultured Massilia sp. | reverse complement strand
CGCCCGAACGCAACCCCTAAACCAGTTCATAACACCCTCTAGGCCAGTGCAACGACGGCCGGCAACTGCAAGGCCGACGCAAATTCGAGATGACGGCCGGCACCGAGGGATATTCCGATTTCGTCTCCGTTACCCAGCTCGATCGCGGTCGGCTTCAGGTCCGCTCCGACATCGGCGGGAAGCTGCAGCCTCCGGCACGTGCCGGGCCGGACCGGAAGGATGACCAGGAAGGTTTTTTGCGGCGCAACGAGCATGGCCGCCAGTGCTGCGTCATCCTCGATCCAGCGCAGGTCGGAGAAATGCGAAGCGTGCGGCATCAGGGCGCCGTGCAAGGAGCGCAGGAGCTGCGCGCCGATGCGCGGATTGTAGGAGCGGTCCACCAGCCCGGTGCGGGGGAAGTAGCCGCGATCGACGTCGACGAAGGTGTCGACAAACACCGCCGCGTCCCGGTAGAAAAGGCTGCAAACGGCGCTCTCCAGCACCCTGCATGCATTGCGCCATTCGTCGTCCCGGACCATGGCCGGGCTGTCGTCCGCCAGGCGAATGTGAATCTGGGGATAGACGCGATGCCGTTCGGCGATGCGGAGGGCATCGGGAATGGCGGTGCGCGGCGGCGTTTCGCGGTCTATGCGAAATACCAGGCCATCGACGCTTTCTCTGACGCTCGCGGACGAGAGGGTTTCGTCCACGAGGGGATCCGGCACGCGGAAGCCGTGATCGACCAGCAGCTTGACCTGCTCTCCATTCCTGGATTTTCCCGAGGCGTTCCAGAACCTGGACAGCGCCACCGGCACCGACGTGGCCTTGCGCAGATGCGCGATGGACTCCGTCAGCTCGCCGGATAGCGGCAAGGTGGCCACGATCTCGACTGCGTCGATGCATGCCTTGTGCGCTTCGATGAGCGCCGCCGCTTCGCGGGCGGGCAGGCCAAAACTGAATACGGTGAAGGTCGCGCCATGGGCGGCAAGCGCAAGCATCCGGGCGCGCGTCGCATCGTCGATCAGGTCGGCGACGGGCACTCTGATCCTGCGGATGCCCATTTCCCACAGGTTGAGAACCGGGTAGTCGTTCCTGGCCTTCTTTCTGCCGAACTCGTCCAGCATGCTGCTGTACGGGATCTGGGTGGTTTCCGCCCAGGCATGGCGCAGGTCGATGCCCAATGCGCGAACCGGGCCGTGTGCCGGATGCAGCAGGGGCCAGTGGCGTTGCGCCTTGCATTGCGGCGCCTGCGTCTCGTCGTACGTGCGGATGAATTGCGGGACGATGCGATCCTTGTACACGTCGATGCGCATGAATCCCAGCTTGGCGGTGTCGTTCCTTCCTCTTTCCGCACCATCCGGCGGGGCAACACGGAACATCTCGGTGTAGTCGGCCCGGACAAATCCGGTGGAAGGCAGCGAGTAGATGTTCGTGCGTCCGTGGCGGTTAAGGAAAAAGTTGTGCACGTGGCCGGTGAATACGGCTTCCACCTGGTGCCTGGCGAGCAAATCCAGCAGCCACGAGCGCCCCGGCTCGTCGATGTTGTCGTAGTGTCCGGGCTCCGCCGGGTCGGCAATGTAGGGCGGGTAATGAATGAATAAAAAGATGCGCCGTTCGCCGCTGGCGGCAAGCTCCCGTTCCAGCCAGTTCCGCTGCGCAAGTTCCGCGTCCAGCCCGGAGTTGACGAGCGACGTGTTGATGACGATGAAGCGGCAATCGCCCTTTTCGAAGGCATGGAACTGCGGGCCGAAGTGACGCGTGTACAGCTCCAGAAATTCTTCCCGTATCACGCCGGCCGGCACGTAGTCGGCCACCTTGTCCCCGATGTCGTGATTGCCCGGAACCAGATGGCAAGGGGCATCGAGGGCCGCCATCGTTTCCTTGAAGTTCGTCACTGCGATGGGATAGGTGGCGGCTTCCGGTACCGGGTGGATCATGTCGCCGACGTGGACCACGAATGCCGGACGTTCGCGGTTGACCGCCTTCAGGACGTGCTTCAGGCGGGCGTTGGTATGCCGATGCGACGCAAACGGCGAGATGTTGCCTTCTTCCGAAGGATTGACGTGGGAATCGGCGATGACGGCAAATGTGAATTCCGGCTCTTGGCTCATGATCGAAAGTCTTGTGGCGAGGTAAGGGCAACGCACCGGGGACGGAAGTCACGGCTTGTTCAACGTAGTCTTAAGGCTGCGCTGAACAAATCCTCGTGCGTCGCCCATCCTGATTTCGGGCGGTTCGCGGCGTTGCAAATACTCGCCATGGCCCCGCCATGTCTGCGTTTTGCGCCTTGCGCCCCATCCCGAACTCAGGCGCCCGGCATCACGGGACTTGTTCAGCGCAGCCTTAACTTTGATCCAGTTACAAAAATAAGTAAAATTCATTTTAAGAATCAAAACATAAAGGTTTTTTATGCCTACCCTGAAACAGCTGCGCGCCATTTCGACAGTCGCCAGGACGAAAAGCTTTACCCGCGCCGCGGAAGAGCTTGCGCTGACCCAGTCGGCGGTGAGCATCATGATCAAGGAGCTGGAAGACGAGGTGGGCACGCCCTTGTTCGTTCGCGGGCGCACGCTGGCGCTGACCCAGGCGGGCGATTTCCTGTGCCGCACCGCATCCCAGGTGCTGGAGAAGATCGACAGGTCGATACGCGATATCCGCGAAGGCGGGGAGCTGCGCCGGGGAAGCGTGCGCGTCGCGATAGGGCACTTGTCGGCCGCCAGCTATTTTCCCCAGGCCATTGCGCTGTTCAACCGGCAATACCCGGATGTGGCGGTCGAGGTCACGGACACGTCGGTGGAAGCCGTGTCGCGGCTCCTGCTAAGCGAGGAAGTGGATGTCGGGATCGGCAATGTCAACGCGGCGCCGCGTCTTGCCGCCATGCTCGAAAGCGAGCTGCTGCTGGCCGACCGGGTCTATGCGGTATCGGCCAGGGACGATGAACAGCGGCCGGGCAAAAGGAGCGGGCATAAACTGAAATGGCGGAATCTGCAGGATCGGCCCGTGATCCTTGTCCGCCGCGCCAGCGGCCGCTGGCTCGAACTCGTAACGCGTCTTGCGGAAGACCGGATTCACCTGCAGGTCGCACGCGAGGTGACCTTGTATTCCACGGCGGTGGAGATGGCGCGCTGCGGGCTTGGCGTCGTCCTGCTGCCGGGATTCGCGGCGACGCGCCTGGATCCGGCGGTGTTTTCGATCAAGTTGATGGAAAGCCCGGCGGTCGCGTGGAACGTGTACTGGATGACGGTCGGCGGCAACCCGTTCAATCCTGCGGCAAACGCGCTTCGGCAGTGTGTGCGCGAGGTGCTTGCCAATCATCGATAGCGAAGCTTATCGGCGCGAACCGGAGTTCTCCATCACAAGCTTGATGCCGGGCATGATCTTGGCAGCCAGTTCGGGTTTGTCGAGCGCATAGTCGAGATTCATGCGCGCGATTTCCACATGTTCTTCGCCGAGCGCCTGGGCGCGCGTTCCCTGGTGGCGCTCGATCGCCTGAACGAGCGCGTGGTGGGTGCGGTGCGCCTGCTTCATCCACTGGTGCCCTTCCTCGTCCATCGACGACTGCATCGGCAGCATCGCGCTCGGGGCGGCGAAGGGCTGGCCGCTCAGCATGTCCATCACGCGCTTGACCATGACGTTTCCACAACCCTCCACGAGAAGGCGATGGAAATGATCGTTCATTTCGACGTAGGCGGCATAGTCGTCGAGATCCATGCTCGGCTTGTTGACGATGCGGTCGCCCTCGTCCAGCACCTCGTGCAGTTCGCGCAACAGCGCCCGGGAGGCGCCGCTCTCGGCGAGCAGGCGCGCGGCAAAGCCTTCCAGCACCCCCCGGATGCTGATGGCATCGGCCACCTCCTGCGAGGTGAAGCGGCGCATCTGGTAGCCGCCGCCGGGCGAGGGCTCGATCAAGCCCTCGTGCTCCAGGCTGGCAAGAGCCAGCCTGACCGGCGTGCGCGATACCTGCAAACGCTCGGCAACCGGTATTTCCGCCAGGCGTTCGCCGGGGGCAAAACTTCCCTTGAGGATCATGTCGCGTAACTGAACAAGGACGCGGGACTGCTGGGATTCCATATGAGAGGTGACTCTTTGGGTAAGGGGTAAGGGTATGCGGATGCGCTAAGTGTAGCGCATCCAGCGGCATACAATAAGCATAGATCGAATACACGATGCATACAATTGCAAATTTGAACTTGCCGGCATCTTTTTTGAGTTATTTCGATAAACGCATATAAGTCATTGAATTAAATAAGAAAAATTTGTTTTCTCAACTTATGGCGCTCGTTTGTCTGGGCGCAATTTAAAAAAATACTTGCGTTTACGCGGATGCATTGCATACAATGGGATCCAACAAATAACCATTGCACGGAGCGTAGACGATGATTAGTGCCGAACAAAATGACCTGATGACGCGGGTGGGCCGCGACATGCCGGCGGGCAAGCTGCTGCGGCGCTACTGGCAGCCGGTCGCCCTGTTGGACGAATTGCAGGGGCCGCGGCCGGTACGGGCTGTCAAGCTGATGGGACAGGATTTCGTCGTGTTCCGGGACGAACAGGGGCGGCTGGGCATGCTCGACCGGGATTGTCCCCACCGGGGAGCGGATCTCGCCTTCGGGCGGCTGGAGCACGGCGGCCTGCGTTGCCCTTTCCACGGCTGGCTGTTCGACGTCTCGGGAACCTGCCTGGAGACGCCGGCGGAGCCGGCGGGAAGCAAGCTGTGCAGCCGGGTCAGGCAGGCGTCCTACCCGGTGATCGAGAAAAGCGGGATCGTTTTCGCCTACATCGGCGAGGGCGAGCCGCCGGCGTTTCCCGATTTTGACTGCTTCGTCGCGCCGGACAGCCACACCTTTGCCTTCAAGGGCCTGTTCGAATGCAACTGGCTGCAGGCGCTGGAAGTGGGCATCGATCCCGCGCACGCTTCCTTCCTGCATCGTTTCTTCGAAGACGACGACGTATCGGAAAGCTATGGCAAGCAATTCCGCGGCGCTTCCGCGGATTCGGACATGCCGATTACCCGCGTCCTGCGCGACTACGATCGCCCCGAGATCACCATCGACCCCGCCGAATACGGGATGCGCCTGACCGCGGTGCGCCAGTTGCCGAACGCGCAGACCCATGTGCGCGTGACCAACCTGGTATTCCCGCAGGCGTTCGTGATCCCGATGAGCGCGGAGATGACGATCTCCCAGTGGCACGTCCCGGTCGATGACTACAACTGCTACTGGTACGCGATCTTCACCAGCTTCACCAAGCCGGTGGACAAGGAACAGATGCGCGCGCAGCGGCTGGAGCTGTACGAGCTTCCCGATTACGTCTCGCGCAAGAACAAGCGCAACAACTATGGCTACAGCGTGGACGAGCAGCTGACCGAAACCTATACCGGCATGGGGAACGACATCAATGTCCATGACCAGTGGGCGATCGAATCGCAGGGGCCGATCCAGAACCGGACGCGCGAACACCTGGGAACCACCGACAAGGGAATCATTGCGTACCGGCGCATGCTGGTGAAGGCGATCGAAGGCACCGGGAACGGGGAAGGGGCGCCGATGCTGATCAGCGACGCCCAGTCCGGCGCATTCAGCGGGCCGCCTTCCATCGACGGCATCGACAAAACCGGCGGCGATCCGAAGGCCTACTGGCAATCGGCCGACATCGAGCGGCGGCGCAACTCGGACTGGGCGGCCTCCCGCCTTAATGCCTCTTCGACCGGGAAATAGCCATGAGCAGCTTCGTCGAGCGTTTCGGCCTCTGGTCGGAAGACCAGCATCAACAGGCGCGCGAAGTCATGCGCCGGATCGATGCGGACCAGATCGAGGTGGTCCGCTTCGCCTTCCCCGACCAGCATGGCATCCTGCGCGGGAAGACCCTGGTCGCAAGCGAGGCGAAGGCGGTGCTGCGCGAAGGCGTCAACCTGACCACGACGCTGCTGCTCAAGGATACCTCGCACCGCACCGTGTTCCCGGTATTCCAGTCGGACTTCAAGCTGGACGGGCTGCAGGGCGGAGGCTCCGATTTCACGATCGTCGCCGATCCCGGCAGTTTCCGCGTGCTGCCCTGGGCGCACAAGACCGGCTGGCTCCTCTGCGACGCGTATATGAGCGACGGCCAGCCGTCGCAACTGGCGACGCGGCAGATCCTGCAGCGCGCGCTCGCGCAGCTTGCCGCGCACGACATGGACTTCGTGGCCGGGCTGGAGGTGGAATTCCATGTCTTCCGGCTGGACGACCCGTGCATGGCGCTCGCCGATTCCGGCCAGCCCGGCAAGCCGCCCGCGGTTTCCCTGCTTTCGCACGGCCATCAATACCTGACGGAGCTGCGCTACGATCGCGCGGACGCGCTGATGGAATTGCTGCGCACGCAGTTGCAGGCGCTTGGCTTGCCGTTGCGTTCGCTGGAAATCGAATTCGGCCCCAGCCAGTTCGAGCTGACCTTCGGCCCGACCGTCGGCATGCAGCCGGCGGACCTGATGGTCCTGCTGCGCAGCGCCATCAAGCAAATCTGCCAGCGCCACGGCTATCACGCCACCTTCATGTGCCGTCCGCGCATTCCGAACGTGATGTCGAGCGGCTGGCATCTGCACCAGTCGCTGCGGCGCAAGGCCGACGGAACCAACGCCTTCATGCCGGAAGAGGAGGGCGCGCCGCTCAGCCCGCTGGGAATGCAGTTCCTGGCCGGCCTGAAAACCCATGCGCGCGGCGCGGCGGTGCTGGCGAGCCCGACCATCAACGGCTACCGCCGCTACCGCCCGTTTTCGCTCGCTCCCGACCGCGCCACCTGGGCGCGCGACAACCGCGCCGCGATGCTGCGGGTGCTGGGCGGGGTCGGCCAGAATGCGTCGCGCATCGAAAACCGCGTCGGCGAGCCGACCGCCAATCCCTACCTGTACCTGGCCTCGCAACTGTTTGCCGGCCTGGACGGCGTCGAGCGCCGGCTCGACCCCGGACCATCCGCCGACGCTCCCTATGAAACCCCGGCGGAGCCGCTGCCGCGCAGCCTGGGCGAAGCCCTGCAGGCGCTGCGCGACGATGAATTTCTCACCGAGCATATCGGCGCGCCTTTCGTCGACTACTTCTGCCGCATGAAAAACGCGGAAATCGAGCGATTCAATCTCGAAGTGAGCGAATGGGACCAGCGCGAAGACTTCGAAAGGTTCTCGAGGGTGTTCTGAACTGTTGTGGGGGGGGGGGGGGGGGGGGCGGCGGGGGGGCCGGGGGGGGGGGGGGGGGGG
>CBIHRX010000329.1:0-7212 GCA_966212555.1 uncultured Massilia sp. | reverse complement strand
CGGCTTGCCAGAAGCTGTTCTGCGTATAGCCGAACCACAGATCGACGGGCTTGTCGAAAGCGCTTTCGACCAGCTTCATCTTGAATCCCAGCTGGAACACGAGTTCCGAATGCGCGAGGTCGCTCGTCAGGTCGGCGATGCGGCGGAACGGCCGGTAGGGCTCGTTGTTGGGATGCGCGGTGCGGGTCAGCATCAGGTAGTTCACCTGGTGCGGACGGAAATTGAATACGCCGCGCTTGTGTTCCTGGTCCAGTTCCCAATGATCGGCCAGGCTGAAATCCCGCATGGTGTCGGGCGAGGCGTCGACTGCTGCCGGAACGGGTGGTGCGTCGACCGCCGCGGCGGGCGCCGGCGCGGAGGGAGATGCGGCCGCAGGCGTAACGCCGGCCAACCGGTCGTAGCAGGCCAGCCGCTGGGCAGCATCGGCAACGCGCGCGCAACCGGCCAGACCCGGATCGATCTGCTGGGCCATGGCCGGACTTATCGCGAGGAAGGAGATTAAGAAACAGAGGCGGTGATGTGTTGCGGGCATCGTCATCGTCGAGGTTGAACAGCACTCTTGCGCAGCACATAAAATATTGGCAAGAGTCGAACGACGAGTGTCGCGGAAATCGGCGTCGCCTGTCGCACGACAGCGCTCTAGCGTGCGCCGCCGGCGCGTTACCGCATCAGCCCGGCACGAGCAGCTCGAGCTGCGCCCGCTCCAGATAACACCATTCCCCTTCCTGCAAGCCCAGCGACTCGAGCGTCAGGCCGCCGATCTGCGAGCGATGCAACGCGGCGCAATGATTGCCGGCCGCGGCCAGCATCCGTTTAACCTGGTGATACTTCCCCTGCTCCAGCACGATTTCCAGCTGATGATCGCCCCGTTGCACGCACGACTGGGCCGCCAGCGGCGCGGGCTCGTCGTGCAACTGCACGCCCGACAGTAGCTGGTCGACGAGCGCCTGGGTGACCGGCTCCTGCGTGGTCGCCTGGTACACCTTGGGAATATGCCGCTTGGGCGAGGACTGCGCGTGGATGAACGGGCCGTCGTCCGACATCAGCAGCAGGCCCGTCGTGTCATGATCGAGCCGGCCGACAGGCTGGACGTCGCGCCAGGTAAATTGTTCTGGCAACAATGTCAGCACGCCCGGGTGGTGACTCGGCTTGCGCGAGCACTCGAAGTTGGCGGGTTTATACAAGGCGATGTAGACGTGTTCGCGATAGACCCATTCGTCGTCGAACACGGTCAGCACCAGGCCGTCCGTCTCCACGAGGGTCTTGTAGCTGTCGTGGACTTCGCCGTTGATGGCCACGTCGCCGTCTTCGATCAGGGCGCGGCAATATTTGCGTGTGCCAAAGCCTTGCGACTGGAGCACGCGGTCGAGGGATAGTTTACTCATGGGGCGAGACTGTAGCAGAAGGATTGCAAGCGTCAAAGTTCAGCAATCCAGGGGTTTCAACTCGAAGCAAGAACTCGTTTGACACATCTCAAGAATTGACTATGTCCCGTTGATACACTGAAACCTGATTAGGAATCGACCTACAGTTACTGAGTGTAGGACTAAAGGTGGGCCGCACCACCCGGCACATCGGATTAACCCCAAACCACGAGGCAAACGTGCAGATCGAAAAAAAACAGAACCACAGCACCCCGTCTTCGTCCGCAGCCAAAAGCAGCGGGGCGAAGGTGGCCCAGGAATATGCCGCAACTTTCCCCACTCGGCTTGCGCTGGCGCGCTGGACGCGCGGCGGCGACATCCCGCATGTGCATTGTTTCGAACACCAGCTACCGATGCGCGCCGCATGGTACGAGCAGGCTCAGCGCCGTTTTCAGGCCTGGCTGGAGGCAGGCGGCTTTCACCAACCTGAGCCCGACAGTCTTGATAGCGTTATCGCCGAGACGCCACGGCACGCGGACGAAGGCCCCCTGCTCAGCAGGAAGGTCGTCGTGCATGGCGGTCCACGGTCGACGTCCCGGCAATCAGGCACACCGTTCACGCGCCCCCGAGGACGGACACCAAAAATGAAAACGACGGCGTATGCCGTCGTTTCCTTCCCGATTGGGACTCCAGCTTGAGGAATTGAATTCTCTCGAAACCGCACGGATGCGGGTCTGAAGCGGTTCCGACAACGACAGGAACAGGCTGGTTTCCATGTCGTTAGCGCCGAAACAGCTACACACCAACTATAGCCCACCTTTCGTAACTTTCAAGCCAAATTTTGAGACTTATCATTTGCACGTTTCCCGTGCTCAGCGCAAGCTGGGCACGGCACCCCGGTAGATCGAATGCACCGCACCGGCGCCGACCGACGCGCCGAATTTCTTCAGCACACGCTCCGGCAAGCCCTCGTGCGCCGTGTAATCGATGATGTCTTCCGCCTTCACGACATCGCGCGCGACCGTGTCCACGGTGCCGAAGCCGTCCGCGAGGCCCATCTCGACCGCCTTCGCACCGGTCCAGTACAGGCCGGAAAAGATTTCCGGATTTTCCTTCAGGCGCTTGCCGCGGCCGGCGCGCACGACGGCGATGAATTGCTCGTGGATCTCGTTGAGCATTTCCAGCGCATGCTGCTTCTGCTTGTCGGACTGCGGGCTGAACGGATCGAGGAAGCCCTTGTTCTCGCCCGCCGTCAGCAGGCGGCGCTCGATGCCGAGCTTGTCCATCAGGCCCGTGAAGCCGAAGCCGTCCATCAGCACGCCGACCGATCCGACGATACTGGCCTTGTTGACGTAGATCTTGTCGGCCGCCGCGGCGATGTAATAGCCGCCGGATGCGCAGATCTCGTCCACGACCACGTACAAGGGCTTGTTCGGATAACCCTTCTTGAGACGCTGGATTTCGTCGACGATGATGCCGGCCTGGACCGGACTGCCGCCCGGGCTGTTGATGCGCAGGACGATGGCTGCCGACCCGGGATCCGAAAAGGCCTTGTTCAGCGACGGGATGACGGTATCGGCGGCGCCGCTGCCTTCGTCCTCGATGGCGCCGTCGATTTCGATCAGCGCCGTGTGGCGCCCCAGCGCCTCGATGTCCGAACTGCCGAAGTTAAAGTCGAAATACGCCCAGATCGCGAAAAATGCCACCAGAAGAAAAGACAACTTGAAGAAGATGCCCCAGCGGCGGGCGGCCCGCTGCTCGCGCACGGTGGCAAAGACGAGACGTTCGAGGGTCTCGCGTTCCCAGTTGTTGAAGGTCGTCGGTGCGGCCGTTCGGTTGTCGTTCGGATTGTCGTTCCTGGTGTTGTCGCTCATAAATACCTGGTGTGGTTACCCCATCTGGCTGCCGGTCACGTCGGCGGACGGATATGCTGGTCCGGTTGCCAATAAATCCGGTTATCGGCTTCCCGCACGGTTATCGGCCGCAGTTTGCCGCCGCGGCAAGGTCCGCCCGCGCAGGCGCCACTTTCGGGCAAGTAGATGGCGCCATGCGTCGAACACATGAGATAAAGCTTGCTGGACTCGAAGAATTCGCCCTTGAACCAGTCCAGTTCGACGGGTACGTGGGCGCAGCGGTTCAGGTAGGCGTAGATCTTGCCGCCAAAACGCACGACGAAACCGGTCGCGTCGTCACCGAACGCCAGCACGGGGAAACGGACGCCCTTGCCGCCATCCTCGACGGTCGCGGAATCGCAGATGAAGACGTCTTCGGTATCGCTCATGCGTTCTCGACCAGCCACTGATGCAATTCGGGCACGTTCTTTGCCGTGAAAACCGGATGACATGCCTGCAGCTGCTGGACCGGATGGGCACCATACTCGACGGCGATGCCGGAGGCGCCCGCATTATTTGCCATAAGCAAGTCATGCGTTGTGTCGCCGATCATAACGGTACGCCGCATGTCCTGGCCGAGTTCCCTTGTCAATTCTTGCAACATTGCCGGGTGCGGTTTGGAAAATGTCTCGTCGGCGCAACGGGTCGCATCGAACACGGACAGCAGGCCCGCCGCGTTCAGGGCGCGGTTCAGGCCGACCCGGCTCTTGCCCGTCGCGACGGCAAGGAAGTACCCCTCCTGGGAAAGCTCGTCCAGCATCGCGCGCACACCCTGGAACAGGACCAGTTCGTGGTCCTTCGTCAGGAAGTGGTAGCGATAGCGTTCGACCATGCGCGGATACAGGGCGGGATCGATGTCCGGCATGACGGCCTGCATGGCTTCGCCCAACCCGAGGCCGATCACATGCGACGCCGCGGCGTCGCTCGGGACAGCCAGGCCCAGGTCCTTGGCTGCGGACTGTATACATTTGACGATGGTGGCGGTGCTGTCCATCAGCGTGCCGTCCCAGTCGAAGACAATCAGATCGAATTGCTTTCTTGCCATGTCTTCCGGCGCTCGTGGCGCCGGCTCCTCATTCCGCGTTATCGATGGGTGGTGCGTGGTTTGACTTCTTGCGCTGGCCCCAAGCTTACCAAGAAACGCTCGCATTCCGCCGGCAACGGCGCCTTCAGCGTCAGCGGCTTGCCCGTGTCGGGATGCTGGAACGTGATCTGGTACGCGTGCAGGAACATGCGGCGCAAGGCGCCACGTGCGTCGGTTGCCTTCTGAAGCTGCTTGTTGAGCGCAAAATCGCCGTATTTCTCGTCACCGAGGATAGGGAAGCCGCTCGACGCCAGGTGCACGCGGATCTGGTGCGTGCGCCCCGTCTTGAGTTCCGCTTCCAGCAGCGCGTACTCCGGCCACTTGCGCAGCAGGTTGAATACCGTATGCGCTTCCTGTCCGCCCGACTGCACGACGACGCGGCGCTCGCCGTCCGGCGTCGTGTATTTATGCAATGGCAACTTCACGTGCTGGCGCGGGTTGCGCCAGTCGCCGGCGACCATGGCCAGGTAGCGCTTGTCGGTCGAGCCGTCGCGCATCTGCTCGTGCAGGCTCGTCAACGCGGAGCGTTTCTTTGCAAGCAACAGCAAGCCGGACGTTTCGCGGTCCAGGCGGTGCACCAGTTCCAGGAATTTGGCGTCCGGCCGGGCCGCGCGCAATTGTTCGATGACGCCATACGACACGCCCGAGCCGCCATGCACCGCGACGCCGGCCGGCTTGTCGATCACGAGCAGGTGATTGTCTTCATGCACGATGGCAAATTCCGCGCCCGGTACGGCGGCGCTGCCTGCGGGCTTGTCGGCCATGCGGACGGGCGGGATGCGGACGATGTCGCCCGTCGCCAGGCGGTACAGCTGATCGATGCGGCCTTTGTTCACACGCACTTCGCCGGAGCGGAGGATGCGGTAAATGTGGCTTTTGGGGACACCCTTGCAGACGCGCAGCAGGTAATTATCGATGCGCTGGCCTGCTTCTTCCTCGGTGATTGTGACAAACTGAGCAGTGGCGGGTGGGCGGCTATCTGTCTGTGATGAAGGGGGAACAACATCGTTTTGCAAGGTCATTCGCTCTGTCTTCCCAGAAATTCTCTCTAAGTCCTTCATTTTGAATATATAATCGACAGGCGGCGGTCAAACCTCTGCAGGTGTAAGAATTAAAACGATATTTTACACAGGGGCGTCTCCATCGGCCCCGCCAAAATGCAAATTCGATGGAAAAAAACGGAATCCCCAAACCGTCGCAAGCGGCAGTAGTGTCGCGGCATCGCAGCGACAATGCGAAAGCGCAGCGGCGGATTTCAAGGATTTCTAGACGTGTACGCACATTCCTGTGCGAACCTGGGTTGCACCGCAGTTGCAATCGGGTCGCCGCACAGGATGCAGGACTGGATTGTTTGGAATTGTAAGGATAAGTACCGGCAAGCCGGCCGCAGGGTCGGCTCGCCGGGTGATGGCGTCGATAACGCTTGCCGTTTCGCCCGACCCGAAGTAAGGAGCCGCTAGACCGTCGTGAGCCGTAGCAGTGTTGCTGGAGACAGTCATCCGGGAAGATCACGCAGGTGCGCAATCCGCACCGCGGTCTTCACGCCCCGGAGCGCCCGTTTCGGCAACATCGTTTCGCTCCCCGGCATGCGCGCCGACTGAAGATCTGGCTGTGTCGCACCGCTTGCCTGCCCCTGTGCCGCCCCGATCGGGCCGCCCGGTCCGGCAAGACGTTCGTGCGCGGGGCAATCACGTTCGACGCCACTGCGCCCTGTGGCCGGCCATGCCGTGCCACGCCCCGGGCATACCACCGCCAACACTCCCTTCCCCGCGTACATCCCTGTACTTTCGCCGCTCTTGCGTAAAGACGGCATGAAACGGCCCACGGGTCGCGGAGTTTATAAAAATGAAACGTATGTTGTTTAACGCTACGCAGCAAGAGGAGCTGCGCGTAGCGATCGTCGATGGCCAGAAACTGATCGACATCGATATCGAGACCGCCGGTCGCGAACAGCGAAAGTCGAATATCTACAAAGGCGTCATCACCCGCATCGAACCCTCCCTTGAAGCCTGCTTCGTCAGCTACGGCGAAGAGCGCCACGGTTTCCTCCCCTTCAAAGAAGTTGCCCGCTCCTATTTCCGCGACGGCGTCGACGTCCGCAATTGCACGATCAAGGAAGCCCTGCGCGAAGGCCAGGAAATCATGGTCCAGGTCGAAAAGGAAGAACGCGGCAACAAGGGCGCCGCCCTCACCTCGTTCATTTCGCTGGCCGGCCGCTACCTGGTCCTGATGCCGAACAATCCGCGCGGCGGCGGCGTGTCGCGCCGCGTCGAAGGCGAAGAACGCCAGGAACTGCGCGAGACGATGGACAAGCTGGACCTGCCGCAGGGCATGTCGGTCATCGCCCGCACCGCCGGCATCGGCCGCACCGTCGAAGAACTCCAGTGGGACTTGAATTACCTGATGCAGCTGTGGCGCGCGATCGAAGGCGCCGGCAAGTCGGCCCCGGGTCCGTTCCTCATCTATCAGGAATCGTCGCTGGTCATCCGCGCCATCCGCGACTATTTCCAGCCTGACATCGGCGAAGTCCTGATCGACACCGACGAGATCTTCGACCAGGCCCAGCAGTTCATGAGCCACGTGATGCCCGACATGGCGCACCGCGTGAAGCGCTACACGGACGACGTGCCGCTGTTCTCCCGCTTCCAGATCGAACACCAGATCGAAACCGCGTATTCGCGTACCGTCCCGCTGCCGTCGGGCGGCGCGATCGTGATCGACCACACCGAAGCCCTCGTCTCCATCGACGTCAACTCGGCCCGCGCCACCCGCGGCTCGGATATCGAGACCACCGCGTTCAACACCAACTGCGAAGCGGCCGACGAAGTGGCCCGCCAGCTGCGCCTGCGCGACCTGGGCGGCCTGATCGTCA